>JANMKK010000309.1:0-20414 GCA_031372005.1 Rubrivivax sp. | reverse complement strand
CAGCCTGTGACTGCCAGCGGGTGAGCGCACGCGGGGTAATTTCAGCCTGCCGCCCACCGCAAGTCTTCAGTCCTCCGCCACCGCGCGCCGCGGCGCCCACCGGTCACAGCGCGCGCCACGCGAGGCTGCGGCCGGGGCTGCGACTCGCACCCACCGCGTTGGCCCGTAACATCAAAGCACCATGCCATTCATACCCGCCATTGCCCTGTTGGGCGACCCCACCCCGCAGCACTGGAGCCTGGCCTTCGTAGACGGCAAGCTGCTGCTGCCCGAAGCCGAAGACACGCCGCTCTTCCCCATCGGCGCGCCCGGCTGGTACGCCCACGCCGAGGTGCGCCACTACCTGGGCCAACTCGACGGCCTGGACTGTTGGGCACTGCGTCTGACGGCGGTGCCCGATGGCTGGCGGCCAGTGTCCTTGCGCGCCGCGATGATGGGCTTTACTGCGCCAGTGGCCGGCCTGGCCAGCCGCGCCGCGCAAGTGCTGGACTGGGACCGCACGCACCGCTTCTGCGGCGCCTGCGGCACCGCTACCGACCACCAGGCCGGTGAACGCGCGCGCCGCTGCCCGGCGTGCGGCCACACCGCGTATCCCCGCATCAACCCGGCCATGATGGCGCTGGTGTGGCGGCCCGGCGAAGTGCTGCTGGCACGCGCGCCGCACTTCACGAACGGCATGTACAGCGCACTGGCCGGTTTTGTAGAAGCCGGCGAATCCATCGAAGACTGCATCCGCCGCGAGGTGGCCGAAGAAGTGGGCGTGCAGGTGGACGAATTGCACTACTTCGGCAGCCAGAGCTGGCCCTTCCCCAACAGCCTGATGATCGCTTTCACCGCACGCTGGACGGGCGGCGACATCGTGCCGCAGCCGGGTGAGATTGCAGACGCGCAGTGGTTTGCGATCGACGCCTTGCCCTACATCCCGCCGCGGTTTTCGATCTCGGGGCATTTGATACGCGACACCGTGGCCGCGATGCGCGGCGGATAGGCGCCACTGCCGATCACCGGCATCAGCGGCCGGCGCGCACCTCGGCGCGGATGCTGTCGAGCGTGGCGCCCGGGTTGGGCGTGCTCAGGAATGCCTCTTCCGCCAGCGCAAACGCCGGGTCGAATTCCAAGGCTGCACGGAACGCCTTTCTCGCTTCGTCAAAGCGGTCTTCGGCCATCAGCTGCAGGCCCGCCGCAAACCGCGCATAAGCCTCCCAACTGCGGGTGTGGATGCGGTGCACACCCGGCGGCAGGTCCTTGATGTCCAGCGTCTCAAGAATGCCGTAGACGATGCGCTTTTGCAGTGTGAAGAACTCGGCCTGGCCGCCATCGGCTTCCTGCAAACCCACCACTTTCCCGCCTTGCACGTCGGACACTGCGGTGTTGATGCGGTAGCGGCCTGAACCGGGCCCAGCCGGGCCGGCCTGGTTGAACACCGAGCCCGCGATAACGGTGCCCGCGCCCAGCAGCCGGCCTTGCGCCAGCACTGTCGCCCGGTCCACGAGCGGGCTGCCGCTGAGCTTGAGTTCCTGCACCAGGTGGTCGATCTTTTCGCGCTCCAGCACGGTGATGGCGGGCACGCGCGACAGGTCGGTCGTGATCATGGCCATCACGGCGCGGTTGAACGATGCGTTCGCTGGCAGCGCCGCGTTTGGGCCCTGGCTGAAGAAGGGAAAGAGGGCCACATGCAAACGGTCGGTCTGCGTGTAAGGCGCTGTCTTTTCGCGGGCCGCCACCTGCTTGGCAAAACGCCGGGCCGCTTCGCGGTCCAGCAGCGTCAGGTAACCCCTGACTTTGCGGGTCAGGTCCAGATGCACGGGTGCGATGGTGCTGTATTGCCGCCACGCGGCGAGGGTGGCGTCGATGTCGTTGCGCGCCAATGCGCTGGCACCTTCTGCGTAGAGCCGGTCCATCGACTGCTGCAGTTCTGCATCCAAGGCCGGCGGTGCAGCCTGCTGCACCGGTTGCTGCACCGCCTGTTGCACCGCCTGTTGCACAGCCTGTTGCAAAACCGCGGGCGGAGGGCCCTGGCGCCAGTTCACAAAGGCATCGCGCCAACTGGCGCAGCCTGCCAGGGCCCACGCTGCGCCCACGAGCAGGATCCACCAGGACGCGCTCTTGACCCTGTGCATCCGGGCCATCAGGCCACCTCCACCACCAGCCGCTGCACGCCCACCCTGCAGCTGCTGATCTCGACGTGGACCTTGCCCGTGCCGGTGGCGATGAGGGTCACGAAGCGCTCGTGCCCGTTGCCGCGCGTCCACGGTGAAAAGACACTCGGCCCACCGTGCAGGCCGCCGCCCCAGCCTTCCAGGTGCCCGATTTCCACCACCGCTTCAGCCGGCGCCAGCAGCGTGACACCGTCGCCACGCGCCGTCAGCCGCAGCGGCTCGACGTGCAGCAGTGACTTCGCCGACGGCACGCCGCAAGTCCCCAGGTAGCCGTGGTTGGCGACGCGGATGTCAATGCGCGTGTGGTCCCCGCTGCGTTCCTGTTTGACCACGCTGACGCTGACACGCGGCAGCAGCGCGGCCACACGCAAGAACGCCGCGCTCTGCGTGTTGCAGGTCTCGGGCAGACGTTCGTAGGGCGGGTTCCAGATGCCCACGCGCGGGTCGAAGCCGTTGACCTCCACCTCGCCCAGTTGCGGGTGCTGCACCTTCTTCCAGTTGCCGAAGATGCGGCCCGCGTTGTGCTGGCGGTCGAATTCGGCCAGGGCCTGCATGTCCTTGCGCGTGAACTTCGAGTAGTGATCGACGAAGGGCTTCTTGCGGTCGATGCCCAGTTGCTTGAACAAGTCCCACAGTTCCACCACATAGGCCAGCGCACCCCGCTGGTGGTAGGCGTAATCGGACAGGTCGCCGTGAATCGGCTTGTCGGGTTCATACAGGAATTCATGGAAGCCGCTCACGCAGGCGTAGCCGGTGTGCTCGGTCATCCAGGCTTCAACCTGTTCGAACAGCCCCAAGTCGCCAGCGTTCATCTTGGCGTCGGGCTTGTCGCCCAGCGGCCGGATCAGCACGCCGCCAAAGGTATGCAGGTTGAGCCACACCATGATGTTCAGGAGCGCCGTTGCAAAGTCCAGCACCGCGCGCGTTTCCGGCGCGCTGCCGGGGTACGGGCCAGCGCCGGCCTGCTGCGGTTCTGGCGCCCAGGTGTAGGGGAAGTTGCGGTTGAAGTCGTAGAGGTTGTCGGACAGGAAATAGGGGTCCGGGACCTTGCGGCCATCAAAGTTGGCAATGCGGCCTTCGGGGTACAGCCGGTAGTAGGGGCCAATGTCTTCCGGCATGCGCGCCACCATCACGGCGGGCACCAGCACCACGCCGTCGTCGCCGCGCAATTCGACGAGTTCACCGTCAGGGTCAAGCCGGCGCATCGTGCCGGCCATGCCGTCGCCGTCGATGTCTTCTGATACCCAGCGCGGGTGGCCCTGATGGAGGCGTTCATCGACGGGGCTTGACCGCACGTAGCGGCCACGCTTGAGCACCTCTTCGGCGCCGTCGGGCGAGATGCGCGGCACCACATAAAACAGCGTCTCGCGGATGGCCTGCGCCATGTGCGGGGGCAAGGGCTTGCCGCCAGCGCTGTTGGCGCCGCCGTGGATGGCCAGGATGTCTTCGGCGATGGCCAGCGCCACGCTCGACCCGCAGACTTCGCTGGCGTGCATGTTGCCGTCGATCCAGACCGCAGGCCGCGCCTGGCCTGGCTTGCCCGGATCTGCACCGATGGTCAGCAGAGGGATGTCGCGGCCAGCGGCACTTTGGCCGATGGACCCGAGGTGTGCGATGCCGGGGTGCTGCTGCGCCCAGGCACTGAGCTGCGCAGCAATCTGTGCGTGGTCAAGGTAGGTCTGACGGAACATGCAGGCTCCTGGCGGGTAGTGGGGCAAGCCCAAGGTGCTGGCGCATGACGCAGCCGGCTCAGGGCGCGTCACGGGGGTCATGGGGTTCTGGCGATGCGAAAACCCAGATCAGACGCGCGGTAGTTCTGCGGCTGACTCTGCCGCGCCGCCGACCGGATGCTGGCTTGTGAACTGGCCCAGCTGCCGCCGCGCACCACGTGGCGGCTGCAGTCGCCGCTGATGCGCGGCCGGGCGTCGCGCGGGGCGCCGTTGTGGTTGGCGTTCCAGCAGTCCTGCGTCCATTCGGCGGCGTTGCCCATCATGTCGTAGAGGCTGAAGTTGTTGCGTGCGAAGTACGAAACCGGCACAAGCCCGGGGTAGCCGTCGCTGCAGTCAAAGGCGCCCGTCCAATCCAGCTGCGTGCGCAGACTTTCGTCGGCGACGTTGGCGTATTTGCAGGCGCGGCTGGCGCGGTCTGCAGACCACGGCTTGACGGTGTTCCAGGTGCGCGAAAAGAAGCCTGCCGTGTCGCTCCAGGGGCGCGGCGTGGTGGTGCCGGCGCGGGCCGCAAATTCCCATTCGGCTTCACTGGGCAGGCGGTAGCGTTCGGCACTGCCGTTGAGCCACTGCAGGTAGGCCTGCACGTCGTTCCAGCTCAGGCACACCACGGGGTGGTTGTCGGTCTGCACATGGCCCGGTGCACGCCAGTTGGCCGCCGGCTGCAGCACCCAGCGGCCGCCCTTGGCTGGCACGTGGCAGCCGGGTTGTGAGGCCCCTTCGGCATCGCTGAGATAACCGGTGGCGTCAACGAACTTGCGGAACTGCGCCACCCGCACTTCGGTGTAGCCGAGCTCAAAAGTGGCCACCTTGACCGGGTGCTGCGGCTGCGACAGCTCGTCGATCTGCCCGCCTTCGCCCAGTTCATCGGCCTCGGCGCCCATCGCGTAGTCGGCACCCGTCAGCCGCGCCATGTTGGTTTCTCGCAGCGCCGCAGTGCGCAGCGCTTCGCGTTCAGCGGCCGGCACCTGGCGGTCCTGCGGAGAGCGGCGCGGGTCTTCGGCCGGGCGCTGCGCGGCAGGCGCGAGTGCCACCAACGGGGGTGCCGCAGCCGCCTGGCGCAACTGCTTGATGGCCGCGTTGGCCTGCAGCGCAAAGCGGCCGCGCGGGTAGGCCTGCAGGTACAGGCGGTAGCCTTCTTCGCTGTGGCTTTGCTGGGCCGATGACCAGATCTGCGGTTCTGCCTCCACCTTTTGCTGGGCCTCCAGCTTCGCTTCACGCAACGCGATGGTCTTCAGCGCAGCGCGCGCCTGCGCGGCGTAGCGGCCGCCTGGGCGTTGCTGCAGATAGGCTTCGTAATGTTCCCTGCCGCCGCGGGCTTGCGCGTCGCGCCACACAAAGGCATCCACGTCCTTGGTGCCTGGGGGCACCGGGGTCAACAACGATGAGGCCGCGGTTTCGGCAACGGGCGCGGTGGCAGCCGAAGGCGGTGGCGTCGTGAACGTTGCGGGGTTTGCTGCCGGGATGGCTGCGGCGACTGCAGGGGCCTTCAAGCTCGCCAGCTTGATGCGCGCGGCGGCTGCGTACAGGCCGCTCGGATATTCCACCAGATAGGCCTGGTAGGCGGCTGCGCTGGCGATCGAATCCGCAGCTTGCCACGCGGCGGCGTCGGCCGTGCCCGGCACCGGCTGCACAGTGATCTGCGGAGTGCCATTGACGATGAAGTAGAAGTCGCCCGTCAGGCTGCCTTCCATCCACGGTTCCTGCTTGCCCTTGGTGGCGTCGCGCACGCGAATCGTCACGCGCTTCAGCGACGTCTCGATCGGCACGCCCTTCTCGTCGATCAGCGTCAGCAACGCTTCGGTGTAGGTGCCGTGCGACCCGCTGCCGTCTTCGGCCACGCTGCCTGGTCTGGTGGCGTAATGGATCAGCGTGCCGCTGGGCGCCTGCACCCGCGCCAGGCCCCGCGGTGCTGAGCGGAAGTTGCGCGCGTAGGGGTTGTTTCGACAGGCGTCCAGCAGCACCAGGTTGACGTTGGCCTTGGAGTCTTCCATCGTATTGAGCACCGCGCTCAGGCTCAGGCTCTGGTTGGGCACGTCTTCTTCGCTGCTGAGTTCAGCGTCCACCGTCGGCAGGTAGTTTTCACCGCGCACTTGCAGGCCGTGGCCGGCGTAGAAAAAGAGCGCCACGGAACCAGGACGGATGGCGTTGCGGAACTCGCGCAGCGCGCTGCCGACCTGGCGCGTTTGCAGGTTTTCAAAGTAGACGATCTCGAAGCCCATGCTCTTGAGCTTGTCGCGCATGGCACGCGCATCGTTGACCGGGTTCTTCAGCGGTGAATCGCGGTAGGACGCGTTGCCAATGATCAGCGCCACTCGGTGTTCACTGCCCTGGGCAGGGGCCGGGGCAGCGCGGGGACTGATGGTTTCCACCTGCGCCGCCGCACGAAAGGGCGATGCACACGTGGCCAATGACACGAGGCAAACGAAGAGGACGCGCAGGGACAGCATCTCGAGAGCTCCAGCGGAGTGCACAGGTGGACCAGGGCCCCAAGCGTCGATTCTGGCCCACGACGCGGATGCCTGACACTTGCGGCTTGTCCGATCCTGAATGCTCGCTCCGTGCAATATCCCACCTACGACCCCGCTTCCGCCGTCACGCCGCTCAGCCCCGAAGAAATCGCGGCGCTGGACATGCTGCTGCAACGCCTGCAGTCGGACACCGCGATGAGCCTGGATGGCTTCGACGGCTACCTCACGGCCTTTGCCATCGGCCCGGCTGCCTTGCGCGACATGCCCACCGCCGACTGGCTGCCGTTGATCTGGGGCGGTGACGCCGACGCCGACGCCGCACCTTTCGCCACCAAGCGCCAGCGCAAGAACACGGTCGTGCAAGCGCTGCGCCACCTGCGTCACCTGAGCCAGCAACTGCGTGAAACGCCCAACGACTGGGAGCCGATCTTCAGCATTGCCGAACACGGCGCGGACGAGTTTGCCGACGCGCGCGAGTGGTGCATGGGTTTTCTTCAGGCGGTGGACTTGCAGCCCGATGCCTGGGGCGATGTCTGGTCAGGCCCCGTGCTGGAGCCCCTGCTGCTGCTGGGGGGGGGCCTCGAAGGCCACGCGCCGGACATCGCAGTCGCTCAGGAGATCGACGACCCTGCCGTCTGCGACAGGCTCAGCCGCGCCGTGCCCGACGCGGTGCTGCGCGTGCTGGCGCAGCAAGGCCACTGAACGGCCATTGAACCCCTACCAGGCCAGCGCGCCGCTGCCCACGTCCATCACCATGCGCGTGGCCAGGTACAGGCGCGGCGCGATGGAGCTGACAAGGATGTATTCGTCGTCGTTCGAATGCGCACCAAAGCCGCGCAAGCCAAAGCTTTCCAGCACACCGCCGCGCGGCCGCAGGCCTGCAAACGCGGCGTCGGTGCCACCGCCGGTGGCGCGGTCGCGCACGTCCAGCTTCAGACCCAATTCTTTGTAGATGCCCTGCGCGTGCGCGGCCAGCGCACGCGACACGCCGTTGGCCTCGAAAGCCGGGCGGCTGCGGTAGAAGTTGAGGTCGATGGTGGTGTCGGGAATCAGCTTGTCCTGCACCGACTGGCGCAGCGCGGCTTCCATGCGGTCGAGGTCGGCGTTGTTGAGCGACCGCACGTCTGCAATGGCCACCGCAGACGCCGGAATCACATTGCGCGTTTCACCGGCGTTGCCCACCGTCCAGTTGATCTTCAAGCCCTTGTCGGCGTCGCCGAGGTTGCGGCTCTTGAGGATCTGGTGTGCCATCTCGTACAGCGCATTGCGGCCGCGCTCGGGGCTGGCGCCGGCGTGGCTGGCCTTGCCGGTGATCTTCATCTCGACGATGGCGATGCTGCTGGTGGCCAGGCGCACGTAATCTTCCTGGAAGCCACCGCCTTCAAAGGACAGGACGGCGTCGTATTCGCTGCCCAGTTGCGTGATGAAAGCAGCCGACCCCGCCGAGCCGATCTCTTCGTCGCCATTGATCAGCACCCCCAGTTGCGCGTAGTCCTTGAAGCCCATCTGGTCCAGCAACTGCACAACGTGCAACACCAGCGCGACACCGCCCTTGTCGTCGGATATTCCCAAGCCGTAGGCCTTGTCACCATCCACGCGGAAGGGCTGCCTGGCACCCATGCCGCGCGTGTACACCGTGTCCATGTGGGCAATCATCAGCACCTTGCGTTTGTTGGGGCCGGTGCCGGTGCCGCTGCGCGTGCCGTAGACCATGGCCCCAAGCTGGGCGCCCTTCAGCTGCGGGTGAAAGCCCGGCGCCTGCGTGGGCAGCACTTGCACCACCATGCCCGCCGACTGCAGGCGCTGCGCGACCAGCGTGGACAGCTGCGCCAGGCCTTCCAGGTCACGGCTGCCGGATTCGATGCCCACCAGGTCCCTCAAGCTCGCCAGCACCTGTGGCACCTGGGCGTGGACGCGCGACTGCACGGCTTCAGGCGTCAACGTCTGGGCGGTTGCCAGGCCGGGCGATGTGGCGCAGAGCATCCACACCGTGAGGGCTGCCATCTGGCGAAGGGCTGGTGTCATCGAATCGTCTGGGTTGAGCGCACAGCGCAGTGCCGCGACTGTATGCAGCCGCGCCGCGCGCGGCATCGGCACTCACCCGTGGCGCTGTGCAGGTTCACGCCCCAGCAACGCCGCGCCCAAGGCTTCAGCCACTTCGATGCCATCGACTCCTGCGCTCATGATGCCGCCGGCATAACCCGCGCCTTCACCGGCAGGGTACAGGCCCTTGACGTTGAGGCTTTGCAAGTCCTTGCCCCGCGTGATGCGCAGCGGTGACGAGGTGCGCGTCTCCACGCCCGTCAACACCGCGTCGGGCATCGAAAAGCCCTTGATCTGGCGCTCAAAGGCCGGCAGCGCTTCGCGGATGGCTGCCAGCACGTAGTCGGGCAGGCTGGGCCTGCCGGGGTCGGCCAGGTCGGTGAGCAACACGCCGGGTTTGTACGAGGGCTCCACAGCGCCCAGGACCGATGAACGTTGGCCCTTGACGAAGTCGCCCACCAACTGAGCCGGCGCGACGTAACCGCCGCCGCCCAGTTCATAGGCGCGCGATTCCCACTGGCGCTGGAAGGCCATGCCGTCCAGCGGGTTCACGGTGCCGTTGCCTGGCTGCTGTCCGTCGTTCTTGCCGTCGTGCTGCCGATAGTCGGACGGGTTGATGCCGACCACGATGCCGGCGTTGGCGTTGCGTTCGTTGCGGCTGTACTGGCTCATGCCGTTGGTCACCACGCGACCCGCTTCCGAGGTCGCGGCCACCACCGTGCCGCCCGGGCACATGCAGAAGCTGTAGACGCTGCGGCCGTTGCTGGCGTGGTGCACCAGCTTGTAGTCGGCCGCGCCCAGCACCGGGTGGCCCGCGCTGGCGCCGAAGCGCGCGCGGTCGATCAGGCCTTGTGGATGTTCGATGCGAAAGCCCACCGAGAAAGGCTTGGCTTCCATGAACACGCCGCGCTTGTGCAGCATCGCGAAGGTGTCGCGCGCGCTGTGGCCCAGGGCCAGCACGACGTGGTCGGTGCGGATCTCTTCGCCCGTCTGCAGAACCACGCCCCGCACGTGGCCGTCTTCAATGCGCACATCCACCACCGCCTTGCCAAAGCGCACTTCACCGCCCAGCGCGGTGATGTCGGCGCGCATCTTCTCGATCATGCTGACGAGCCTGAAGGTACCGATGTGCGGTTTGCTGACGTAGAGAATTTCTTCTGGCGCGCCGGCCTTCACAAATTCAGTCAACACCTTGCGGGTCAGGTGGCGCGGGTCGCTGATCTGGCTCCAGAGTTTGCCGTCGCTGAAGGTGCCAGCGCCGCCTTCACCAAACTGCACGTTGCTGCCGGGGTCCAGCACGCCCTGGCGCCACAGGGCCCAGGTGTCCTTGCTGCGCTGGCGCACCTCGCGGCCGCGTTCCAGCACGATGGGCGCCAGGCCCATCTGCGCCAGGATCAGCGCTGCAAACAGGCCACAGGGGCCGAAGCCCACCACCACCGGCCGTGCACGGCCTGAGGCGGCGAAATCTGCCGGCGCGTGCGCCACGAAGTGGTAGCGCGTGTCGGGCGCGGGGCGGATGTGCAAGTCGCTGGCGTGGCGCGCCAGCACGGCGGCTTCATCGGCACTTTCGGCCAGTTCGCAGTCGATGGTGTAGATCAACACCACTGCCGCCTTGCGCCGCGCGTCGTAGGCGCGGCGGAAAACGGTGAAGCGTCTCAGCGCGGAAGCGGCAACGCCCAGGCGCACCAAAATCGCCGACCGCAGCGCCTCATCGGCATGCGACAGCGGCAAGCGGAGTTCGGTGATGCGGAGCATCGATCAAGTCAAGCCCCGAAGGGCTGCGACTCAACCGCCCTTCTTGGGGCGCTTGCCGGGGTTCTTCTTGCTGCGGGTGTGCGAACCGCGTTCCAGGCTGACCTTCTGGCCGCGCTGGGTGGTGATGGTGACGCCGACAGGGGCGGCAGGACGCGGGGTGGCCTTGCGGTCGGCTTCGGTGACTATTCTGTTGCCCATGGCGGTGCTTTCAAATTTAAACAAAACCCCGGATTAGGCCACAGCTTGTGGCCAAGCCGAACCGGACCCGCCAGATTAAGCCAGGCTTTGCCATCCATGACGGCAAAGTCCTCCGCGCATGCGGCCGACATGGCGCAGCAAGGCGGCCCTGGAGCCGTCGCCTGAGGCTGCACTGATGCGGTCAAAGATTAGAAGAGCATCAGAAGATGCAGCACCAGATTGCCATCTGCGGAAACCGTACACATGCCACCGGCCAGTGGCACAGCGCGCGAGGTCCGCCTCCACAGCGAAGGCAGCTCAGCGCCGCATCACTGTTTGGCGTCGAATGTGTTGCACTGGTTGAAGCTGCCGGTGTCCAACCCGCGCTTGAACCAGCTCACGCGCTGCTGGCTGCTGCCGTGGGTGAAACTTTCGGGCACGACACGCCCGCGCGATGCTTTCTGCAGCGTGTCGTCACCGATCTGGCTGGCGGCATTGAGCGCTTCTTCGATGTCGCCGCGCTCGAGCCAGCCCTTGCTCTGCTGCGAATGGTGCGCCCACACGCCAGCCAGGCAGTCGGCCTGCAGTTCGACACGCACCGACAGCGCGTTCATCTGCGCTTCACTGACCTTGCCGCGCATGGCGTCCACCTTGGCCGTGATGCCCATCAGGTTCTGCACGTGGTGCCCCACCTCGTGCGCGATGACATAGGCCTGCGCAAAGTCGCCGGGCGCGCCCAGGCGCTTGCTGAGGGTGTCGAAGAAGTCCAGATCGACATAGACCTTGCCGTCGCCCGGGCAGTAGAACGGGCCCATTGCCGATTCACCCGTGCCGCAGGCCGTGGGCGTGGCACCACGAAACAGCACGAGCTTGGGTTCGCGGTAGGCAGAGCCACCGGCCTGCATCACCTTGCCCCAGACCTGTTCGGTGTCGCGCAGCACGGTCGATACAAACGCAGCCGCCTTGTCGTTGGCCGGCGGGCGTTGCGCCGGGCCGGGCGCCTGCTGCGATTGCGGTGCTTCTGGGCCACCGCCGCTCAGCAAGCCCAGCACCGTGAGCGGGTTGATGCCAAAGACCCAGCCCGCCACCAGCGCGATGGCAATGCTGCCGATGCCGATGCTGCGGCCGCCGATGAAGCCCCTGCCACCGCCGCCCCCACCACCACCGCCGTCTTCACCGCGGCGGTCTTCGACGTTGCTGCTCTGATCCTGGCCTTCCCATTTCATGGCGCGCTCCTGCTGTTCGGCAGCATTGTGCGGCCGGGTGAGGCACGGGCCACCGGGCTCAGGTCTTGGGCAGCGTCACGCCGGTCTGGCCCTGGTACTTGCCGCCACGGTCCTTGTAGCTGGTTTCGCAGACCTCGTCGCTCTCGAAAAACAGCACCTGCGCGCAGCCTTCCCCAGCGTAAATCTTCGCCGGCAACGGCGTGGTGTTGCTGAATTCCAGGGTCACGTAGCCTTCCCATTCGGGTTCGAGCGGCGTGACGTTGACGATGATCCCGCAGCGCGCGTAGGTCGATTTCCCCAGGCAGATGGTCAGCACGTTGCGCGGGATGCGGAAAAATTCCAGCGTGCGCGCCAGCGCAAAACTGTTGGGCGGGATGACGCAGACGTCCTTGTGGATATCGACGAAGCTGTTCTCGTCAAAGTTCTTCGGGTCCACCACCGTGCTGTGGATGTTGGTGAAGACCTTGAATTCGGGCGCACAGCGCACGTCGTACCCGTAACTGCTGGTGCCGTAGCTGACGATGCGCTGGCCTTCGGCATTTGCGCGCACCTGCCCGGGCTCAAAGGGTTCGATCATGCCGTGCGCTTGCGCCATGCGCCGAATCCATTTGTCGCTCTTGATGCTCATTCCATGCCCATCTTCGCCAGGTTGTCGAGTGCGGATTCTAGGATCCATGCGCTAGGATGACCCCGCTAGGAGACACCCACCATGGCCAGCCTTTTCCGCCCCGCCACCGCGTTGTTGAACCAGTACGCGGAATACCACCGCGACCGGCGCAACATCCTCACGCACTTCGTCGGCGTGCCGATGATCGTCTTCGGCGTCGGCGTGCTGCTGGCGGGCTGGCAATTCACGCTCGCTGGCCTGGCGCTGACACCGGCCTGGGTCGCCTTTGCGCTGGCGGCGGCCTGGTATCTGACACGCGGCAACTTGGGGCTGGGCGTGGCCACCACGGCCGGCGTCGGCTTGCTGATGGCCCTGGCGCACCGGGTCAGCAGCGCTCCGCTGGCCACCTGGCTGGCGTGGGGCCTGGGCTTCTTCGCCGTGGGCTGGGTGATCCAGTTCATCGGTCACTACTACGAAGGCAAGAAGCCAGCCTTCGCCGATGACATCGTCGGTCTGCTGGTCGGCCCGATGTTTGTGGTGCTGGAAATGCTGGCGCCGCTGGGCCTGTTCAAGGGCTTGTCGGCCAGCGTGGAACACCACGCCGGCCCCACCTTCATCCGCGACTTGGCGCACCCGTGACGCGATGACCCGTGGCGCCCGAGACCCGGCAAAGCCCGCCCGGGGTTTGCCGGAGGCCGCGCTAGTTGGCGCTGGGGAAGAACAACTGTTCCCCCCCGATCCTGTAGCCGGCAATCGCCGCCTGCCCGGTTGCAGAGGTGATCCAGTCTGCAAACTGCTGCCCCAACGCCTGCTTCACGTGCGGGTGGCGCGCCGCATCCACCACCATCACGCCGTAGGGGTTGAAGAGGCTTCGGTCGCCTTCGACCAACACCTTCAGTTCACCGCGGTTCTTGAACGACAGCCAGGTGCCACGGTCCGCCAACACATAGGCGTTCAGCGACGACGCCATGTTCAGCGCCGGGCCCATGCCGCAACCGCATTCTCGGTAGCCGACAGGTTTCTCGGCGGGTTTGGCAGCGGCCATGTCAACACCCGCCGTCTTCCAGTAACGCAGCTCGGCGGCATGGGTGCCGCTCTTGTCGCCGCGCGAAATGAAGATGCCGCCCGAGCCTGCTTTGGCCAGCTTGCCAAGCGCCGCACTGACATTGTTGCCATGCGTCTGCGCAGGGTCGGCCGCGGGGCCGATGAGCACAAAGTCGTTGTACATGACCGGCAAGCGGCGCTTGGCAAAGCCTTCGGCGACGAACTTCTCTTCGGCCACCGTGTCGTGCACCAGCACCACGTCGGCGTCACCGCGCCTTGCGCTGTCCAGCGCCTGGCCGGTGCCCACGGCCACCACACGCACGTCGATGCCTGTGGCCTGTTTGAAGATCGGCAGCAGGTGGCCGAAGAGGCCTGACTGTTCGGTCGACGTGGTGGAGGCCATCACGATGAAACGGTCCTGCGCTGGCGCGGCTGCAGCGCCCAGCAACAGTGCGGCGGCCAGCAGGCAGCGACGGAGGCTTGAAGTCAGTCTTGAAGTCATACCCACGGCAATTCACCTTTGAGAAACAGGGCCGCCTCGGCAGGCAGCGGCCCGTTGAAAAAGGGCAGCACCGGCAAGTCCACCACCAGGCGCCCGGCTTCAAGGTAGATCACGCGCGTCGCCAGTCGTTTGGCCTGGCCCAGGTTGTGGGTGGAAAAGACCAAGGTCACACCGTCCTGCACCAGGTCTTCGATCAGCGCTTCGACTTCGCGCTTGGCGCCCGGGTCCAGGCTGGCGGTGGGTTCGTCCAGCAGCAGCACGTCGGGCTGCAGCGCCCACGCCCGCGCCAGCGCCAGGCGCTGCTGCTGGCCGCCCGACAGCGTGCGCGCGGCACGGTCGGCCAGCGTCTGCAGGCCGACACGGGCCAGTGCGCGGGCGCAGCGCTCTGCACGTTCTGCACGCGGCACCTGGCGCAGCCACAGGCTCAAGAGCACGTTGCGGCGGACCGAGAGGTCGAGCATGAAGGGGCGCTGGAACAGCATGGCCAGCACGGGCTGTTTGCCGCCTGAACCATGTGCTTGCCGCCCCGTGCCCGCCACCAGGCCGTGCAGCAGACGCAGCAGCGTGGTCTTGCCTGAGCCGTTGGCGCCGACCAGCGCCAGGCGCTCGCCGCGGTGCAGCGTGAGCGACACGCCGCGCAACGCCTGCACGGCGCCGAAGTGCACCGCAGACTGTTGCAGCGTAATCAGGGGTTGCATACCGTTCATGTTCCTGATGCCGCTCATGTCGGCAGTTCGCGCAGCACACCACCACGCCCTGGCAGTGCACCCACCGCCAGGTTGATGAGCCCCACCACCATCAACAGCACCACACCCAGCGCCAGCGCCAAAGGCAGGTCGCCCTTGCTGGTTTCCAGCGCGATGGCCGTCGTCATGACACGCGTGATGCCGTCGATGTTGCCACCCACCACCATCACCGCGCCCACTTCGGCCACTGCGCGGCCGAAGGCGGTCAGCAGCACCGTCACCACGCCCAGCCGCAGGTGCACCAGCATCAGCCCTGCCGTCAGCAAAGGACCGGCGCCGAGCGAACGCAGCTGGTCGCCGCCTTCGGCCAGGCCGTCCAGCACCAGGCGGCGGGTCAACGCAGCGATCAGCGGCACGACCAGGATGCTTTGCGCCACCACCATGGCGGCCGGTGTGAAGAGAAGGCCCAGCGAGCCCAGCGGCCCCGAACGCGACAGCAGCAAATAGACCAGCAGCCCCACCACCACCGAAGGCAGCGCCAGCAGCGTGTTGACGGCCCACACCAGCGCGCGGTGCCCTGGGAAGCGCGCCACCGCCAGCCAGGCACCCAGGGCCAGGCCCAACAACGCGCCGATGATGCAGGCCGTCAAACTGACCCGCAACGACAATCCGACGACGCCCAGCAGGCGCGCGTCGGCGTCGCCGATCAGGCGCAGCGCAAGCCACAGGCTTTCAGTGATGGTGTTCATCGTTGGCGCGGGATTGTGCGGGTTCTGATGCCCCACCGTGCGCGGCGGGGGATGGGCAAAATAGGCCTGCACCGTGTCTGGTTCTGTTGCTGCTGTTGCTGTTGCTGTTGCTGTTGCTCTCCCTTCGCGTTGTCCACCCTTGATCCGCCACCACCGTCCATGTCCGAGCTTGGCCCCTCCCCGCTGACCCGCGGCGACGAACTGCCCGTCGCTGCCGCGCGCGCCGCCATGGCGGCTGCGCTGCAGGCGCTGCCGCTGCGGGCGGGCGAGTGGGTGCCACTGGCGCAGGCCGACGGCCGCATCCTGGCCGAAAACCTGATTTCGCCCATCGCCGTGCCCGCGCACGACAACTCGGCGATGGACGGCTACGCCTTGCGCGGCAGCGACCTGCGGGACGGCACAGAGACACGCCTGCAAGTGGAACCCGGCACCGTGATGGCCGGCGCGCCGCACGGCAGCGTGGTGGCGGCAGGGCGGTGCATCCGCATCATGACCGGGGCCGTCATGCCCGACGGGCTCGACACGGTGGTCCCGATCGAGTTGTGCCGCGTGGACGGCACGCAACTGCACATCGCCGCCGGTTTGCTTCACTCAGGCGAGAACCGCCGCAAGCGCGGTGAAGATCTGGCACAAGGCAGCGCCGCACGGACCGCCGGGCGCATGCTGCGGCCGGCCGACGTGGGCCTGGTGGCGTCGCTGGGCTTGACGCAGGTGGCGGTCATGCCGCGACTGCGCGTGGCCCTGTTTTCCACCGGCGACGAACTGCGCCAACCCGGCGAAGCCGCCGCGCCGGGCACCATCTACGACAGTAACCGCTTCAGCCTGATGGCCGCACTGCAGCGTCTGGGCGTGGAAGTCCATGACCTGGGTGCCGTGCCCGACGACCGTGCCGCCTTGCGGGCCACGCTCAACACAGCAGTCAGCACCTGCGACGCGGTGGTCACCAGTGGCGGCGTCAGCATGGGCGACGCCGACTACACACGCCAGCTGCTGTCAGAGATGGGCGAGGTGTCGTTCTGGAAAGTCGCGATGCGCCCGGGCCGACCTTTCGCCTTCGGTCCACTGCGCGCGCCTGACGGCCGCACGCCCTTCCTCTTTGCGCTGCCTGGCAACCCGGTGGCGGCCCTTGTCACCTTCTACGCCTTTGTGCGCGAAGCGCTGCTGCTGCTGGCCGGTGCCAGACCGCAGCCTCTGCCTGTGCTGCGCGCGCGCAGCGTGGCCACCATCCGCAAGCGGCCGGGGCGCACGGAATTCCAGCGCGCCGTGGTGTACCAGGCGCTTGAACCTGACGCTGAAGGTGAGTGGCAGGTGCGCGTCACCGGCGGCCAGGGTGCGGGCATTCTGCGCAGCATGAGCGAAGCGAATGCGCTGCTGGTGCTGGGCCACGACCAGGGTTCGGTCGCGGCGGGCGACCGGGTCGAGGTCTGGCTGTTTGACGGCCTGGTCTGAGGCCGATCAACCGCGCTTGCCGCCCATCACCAGCAGCAGCCCACCCACGACGATGGCGCCGATGCCGGCCCACATCGGCACATTGACGGTTTCCTTTTCCTTCACGGCCAATTCGATCGGTCCGAGCTTCACGGCCGTGGTGTTCTTGGTGTAGCTGAAGCCGCCGTACAGCAGGCCCAGCACGCCAGCGACGATGAGTGCGGCTGCAACGAATTTGGTGGGGTTCATGGCGTCCTCTTGGAGTGATGTCAGCCATTGGACGCCAGCCGTCCTGCAAACCGTGTAGGACAACGGCGCCTCGCATCCGGCGCGGCCTGGCCTGTGCTCAGCCGGCCACCACCCGCACTGCCGCGCGCTGCGGATCGGGTTCACTGTCGAAGCGCTCCGCACCGGTGTAGCAAAGGAAGTGGCGATTGGCCGCGCGGCCGAAAAGCGTCATGCCCAGGCGAGTCGCCAGCTCATGGCCCATGGCCGTGACGCCGTTGCGCGACACGATGATGGGCACGCCCATTTGCGCTGCCTTCATCACCATCTCACTGGTCAGCCGGCCTGTCGTGTAGAAGGATTTGTCGGCGCCGGTGACGCCGTGCATCGCCATCCAACCGGCGATGGTGTCGATGGCGTTGTGGCGGCCCACGTCTTCCACAAACATCAACATTTCCCCGTTGCGGAACAGCGCGCAGCCGTGCACCGAACCCGCCTTGCGGTGGATGCTGTCCTGCTGTCGCATGGTCTCCAGCATGCGGTGCAGCGTGCTCTGGCGGATGCGCGCTTGCGCCACGCTGGGCAGCGTCACGGTGTGCAGCTGCGTCATCGCGTCGCCGAAGACGGTGCCCTGGCCGCAGCCCGTGGTGACCACGCGGTGCGCGGTCTTGGCAGCCAGGTCATGCAGGCCGTGGTGCGTGCGCACGGCGGCGGCGTTGACGTCCCAGTCGACCGTGATCGACTCCACGTCTTGCACGCGACTGACGAGGCGCTGGTTGTGCAGGTAGCCCAGCACCAGCAGTTCAGGCCGCGCGCCAAGCGTCATCAGCGTGACGAGTTCGCGCTTGTCGACAAACACCGTGAGCGGACGTTCTGCGGGGATGTGGATGCAACGCCGCTCGCCGTATTCGTCCAGGATCTGGATCTCGCGCAGCAACTCACACTGCGCGTCGGTCAGGCGCGGCGCGCCCGGCACGGGCAACCCTTGGCTGGGCCTGGCGGCTGCTGACGACACCTGGCTACTTCTTGGGCGCGGCCGCAGGTGTCAAGGTCATTGCAGGTGCGACAGGTGCCACAGGTGCAGCGCCAGCGACTGCGGTCGGCGCGGAGGCCGGCACCGGCGGCACATAGACAAAGGCACCGGGGTCGGCGCACGCGTCCGTCTTGTCGGCGGGCTTGATGGCCTTGCCGTCCTTCCTGGCTTGCGCAAAGTACGCCACCGCGACCTTGTCCATGGACTGGCAGAGCTGGTAGCTGGCCACCTTGTTGCCGTGCGCCGTCTTGGCTGCGGCTTCGGCGGCCTTGGACTTGGCATCGTCACTGGGTGCGGGCAGCTTGGCCAGCACCGGCAGCGTGACGGCGCACATCAGGGTGGCCAGTGTGATGACGGTCTTCATGTGCAATCTCCGAAAGGGATCAGGCCCTGAGCGTTGGCGCGCCGAGCGGGGTAGCTGGCGCTGCAGACGGGGCCGGTAGGGCTGAGCGCTGCGCGGCGATCTTGCCAGCCTTCACGTCGTCGTACCACCATTCGTGGTGATCTCGCGCCCAGGCTTCATCGACATAACCCGTGCGCATCGCGCCGTAGGAGCCCTTCATGCCGACGCTGCCGATGTAGATGTGGCCGATGAACATCGTCATCATCAACACGGTAGACGCAGCGTGCACCATGTGCGCGACCTGCATCTGGCCGCGTGTGTCGCCCCACCCGGGCACCAACTGGTTCATCACCAAACCCGAGGCGATGACGACAAGCCCGAGCGCAAAAACACCGCCCCAGAAGACGATTTTTTCGCCCGCGTTGAAGCGGTGCGACGGCACCTCGGCACCGCTCAGCAGGCCGCCACCGCGGCGCAGCCAAGTCCAGTCACCCTTGGCCGGCAGGTTGTCGCGCACGAAGGTGAAGAAAACCACCAACAGCGACACCGCAAACAGCGGGCCGACGAAGTTGTGCGCGGTCTTCAACGCGTAGGTCAGCAAGCCGAAAAGCGTAGAGCCGAGCACCGGCAGCAGAAAGAATTTGCCGAACGCCATCACCACGCCGGACAGCGCCAGCACCACGAAGGCGATGGCGTTGGCCCAGTGCGCAGAACGCTCGAAGGGCGTGAAGCGTTCGATCACGCGGCCGGTGTCAGCACTGTGCCCGCTCAGAGGCCCCTTGCGCCAGTAGAAGATGCCAATGGCACCGGCCACCATGAGAAGCAGCGCGCCACCATAAGGAATGAGCCAACGGTTGCGCACTTGGCGCCAGGCTTCACCGGCGGTGGTCAATTGCGACCCCGGGTACTGCGTGAAGCGCTGCACCAGAACGCCCGCCTCCGCACCTGGCAAGGTCGTGAAACCGGGCTGGGTGCCGCTGTCGCGAACAGCTCGCCAGACGGGCGCGTTGTTGCCCGGCTGTGACTTGCCGCGTTCAGCGTTGCTTTCGCCGACCTTGGGCTCGGCAGGCGCAACAAAACCCGCCGGCGGGCCGGCCACGGGTTGAACCACGGGCGCTTGAGTCGCAGCAGTCTGGGCGCGCAAGCCGCCCGATGCGGCCAGCAGCAGCGCTGCGGCGGCAGTCAAGAGGATCTGGGTGATGCCGGTCATGGCGGTTCCTCCGGGCCGTTTCATTTGCGGCTGGTGCGCGTGTACTCGTTCTGGCCTTCGCTACGCTTCTTGAGGTGGGTTTCCCAACTCGTCGCGTCGCCCGGCGTCCACCCCTGCGCGGTGTAGGCCGCACCCCCGCCTTGCGAGGGTGCCACGTCGGCCTTGCGGGTGTTGGCCGTCTGCGGCTTTTCGCCGCAGCCAGCCAGCACCACACAAAGCATTGCAAGAAACCAAGCCCCGCAGTGGCGCATCACTTTTTCCCTTCAGGTTGGACCGCAGCACCGGTGGGTTTGCCGTAGGCGGTGCCCCAGCCCCAGACTTCGCTGCCCTTGCCCCGTGTCAGCACCCGGTTGCGAAAGATATCGGCCACGACATCACCGTCGCCACCGAGCAGGGCTTTCGTGGAGCACATCTCGGCGCAGATCGGCAGCTTGCCCTCGGCCAGGCGGTTGCGGCCGTATTTCTCGTTCTCAACCGCGCTGCCGTTGTCTTCGGGCCCCCCGGCGCAGAAGGTGCACTTGTCCATCTTGCCGCGCAGGCCGAAGGTGCCGTTGCTGGGAAACTGCGGCGCACCAAACGGGCAGGCATAACTGCAGTAGCCGCAGCCGATGCAGGTGTCCTTGTCATGCAGCACCACACCTTCGGCGGTGCGGTAGAAACAATCCACCGGGCACACGGCCATGCACGGGGCATCGGAACAATGCATGCAGGCCACCGAGATGCTCTTCTCACCGGCCACGCCATCGTTGAGTGTGATGACCCGGCGGCGGTTGACACCCCAGGGCACGTCGTGTTCGGCCTTGCAGGCCGTGACGCAGCCGTTGCATTCGATGCAGCGATCGGCGTCGCAAATGAACTTCATTCTTGCCATGCCGCTCTCCTTAGGCTGCCCGCTCGACCTGGCAGACCGTGGTCTTGGTCTCTTGCATCATCGTCACGCTGTCATAGCCATAGGTGGTGGCGGTATTGACCGATTCGCCGCGAACCACCGGGTGCGCGCCGTCGGGGTAGTAGGGAAGCAGGTCGACG
>JANMKK010000228.1:0-4313 GCA_031372005.1 Rubrivivax sp. | reverse complement strand
GCGCAGGAGCCCACAGCGCCATGGACAGTGCCATGGACAGCGCCAGGGGCAGCGTGCGGATGGACAGGCAGGTCAGTGCAGGGCGGATGTTCACGAGCCGGACTGTAAGCAGCGGTGCGCCGCAGCAAGGCCCGAAATAGGCGACTTTGAGCGCCTTTATCGAACCCACGCTTTGTGCCCCGCCGCCCAGAATTCCGGCCATGTCGAGTCGAGCCTGCCGCCTTTGCGGATGCCCACCCCGGCTGCAAGGAGCGCCCATGATTCCCCGCCTGACCGATTCGCTAGCCTTCCACAGCCAGGCCCTGGTGCTGCGCTCGGAACGCCAGCGCCTCATTGCCGGCAACATCGCCAACGCCGACACACCCGGCTTCAAGGCCCGCGACTTCGACTTTGCGGCCACGCTGCGCCAGGCGCAGGGTGGCGCGGCCACCCACGACAGTCTCGGCGACGGCATCGCCCGCGACGTCATGGCCGGCGGTGGCAAGGCCGCGGCGGTGCTGCGCTACGTGCAACCGACGCAGACCAACCTGGACAGCAACACGGTGGACATGGACCGCGAACGCGGCGCCTTCATGGACAACGCGCTCAAGTACGACGCCACGCTGCGCTTCATCAATGCCAGCGTGCGCACCACGCTGGACGCGATGAAGAGCCACAACCAGGGTTGAGGACTGAAGCATGAGCATGCTCAGAATTTTCGACGTCGCCAGCAGCGCCATCAGCGCCCAGAGCCAACGCCTGAATGTGGTGGCATCCAATCTGTCCAACGCCGACACCGTGGCCGGCCCGGACGGCGCCGCCTACAAGGCGCGCCAGGTCGTCTTCCAGACTGCATTGATGGGCCCGCCGGGTTTTCGCCACGGCAGCGACGCCAGCGTCGGCGTGCGCGTCTCGACGGTTGCCGAAGACAACACCCCCGGCCGCCGGGTGCATGACCCCAAGCACCCCAGCGCCGACACCGACGGCTACGTCACCTACAGCAACGTCAACCCGGTGGAAGAAATGGTCAACATGATTTCTGCGTCCCGGTCTTATCAGAACAGCGTGGAGGTGATGAACACCGCCCGCACGCTGCTGCAGAAGACGCTGCAGATGGGCCAAGGCTGAACACCATGACGCCAACCGCCACATCCGCCGCCGCGATCAACCCCTACGCTGCGCTTGCGTCCGGCACGGCCAAGACGCAGACCGCCAACGAGGCCGGCAGCGCCGATCGCTTCTTGAAGCTCCTGGTCACGCAGATGCAGAACCAGGACCCGCTGAACCCGATGGACAACGCGCAGATCACGAGCCAGATGGCGCAGATCAACACCGTCAATGGCATCGAAAAGCTCAACACCACGGTGGACGGCCTGAACGGCCAGTTTGTGCAGATGCAAACACTGACCGGCGCGTCGCTGGTGGGCCGCCACGTCACGCTGCAGGGCGACAAGATGGCCCTGGAAGGCGGCCAGGGAGTGGGCGGCTTCGACCTGTCAGCCACCGCAGACCGCGTCAAAGTTGAAATGCTGAACCCTGCCGGCCGCGTCGTCGGCACGCTGGACCTGGGTGCGCAAAGCGCGGGGCGCCATGCCTTCAACTGGACGGCGGCGAATCTGCCGGACAGTGCGCCAGGTGCCGGGTACCGCTTTCGCGTGCTTGCCAGTGCGGGCGCCGCCGCAGTGCCCAGCACACCGCTGATGCGCGACCGCGTCGAGGCCGTCAACACCGACGGCACAAGCCTGGTGCTTGAAACGCAGAACAACGGCCCCGTCGCCTACCGCGACGTCAAGGCCTTCAACTAAGACACCTCCCTTACCTCACATCGGCAGGACACCCCATGAGCTTTCAGCAAGGCCTTTCAGGACTCAACGCGACAAGCAAGAACCTGCAGGTGATTGGCAACAACATTGCCAACGCCAACACCTTCGGCGCCAAGGTGGCGCGCGCCGAGTTTGCGGACATCTATGCGTCTGCCGTCAACGGCGCCGGCAGCAGCAGCATCGGCATTGGCACACAACTGTCTGCGGTGGCGCAGCAGTTCACGCAGGGCAACATCAAAGCGACGGAGAATTCCATGGACCTGGCGATCAATGGCGCCGGCTTCTTCCAGGTCACCGACGGCAAGAGCGCCATCACCTTCACGCGCAACGGCCAGTTCAAGGCCGACCGCGAAGGTTTCATCGTCAACAACACCCGGCAGAAGCTGGTGGGTTACCCGGCCGACGCACAAGGCCAGATCCAGCCCGGGCTGGCGCAGCCCCTGCAGCTGCCCACCGGGGGCGTGCCGCCTTCACCCACCACCAAGATGGCGATGGAAATGAACCTCGATTCGCGTGAGGCCGCCACGCTGCCGGCCGCAGGCGCGCAGATCGACTTCAATGATCCAGACACCTACAACAATGTCCGCGCGCAGACGGTGTTTGACGCCCAGGGTCATGAAGTGGTGCTGACCTACTACTTCCAGAAGGCTGCCGGCGAGACCTGGAACGTGTACGCCACCGCCAATGGCAACACCATCGGTGGCACCGCTGCCGCACCGCGGCCGGTGACGACGATCAACTTCGCGCCCGACGGCAGTGCCCCCATCACCCCGGCGGCACCGGTTGCCTTCAACGTGCCCATCACCACCAGCCCGTCGGGCGTCACCACGATGCCAATCACCGGCGTGCTGCTCGACTTCGCCGGCGCCACCCAGTACGCCAGTGCGTTTGGCGTGACCGACATGTCGCAGGACGGTTACGCGTCCGGCAAACTGACAGCCCTGGCGATCGAACCCAATGGCATCGTCATGGCGCGCTACACCAACGGCCAGTCGCGCGCAGCAGGCCAGGTTGAGTTGGCCACCTTCCGCAACCCGCAGGGCCTGCAACCGATTGGCGACAACGCGTGGGCGCGCTCCTACGCATCGGGTGAACCCATCATGGGCGTTCCGGGTGAAGGCAACAGCGGCGTGCTGCAGTCGGGTGCGCTGGAAGAAAGCAACATTGACCTGACGGGTGAGCTGGTCAACATGATCGTCGCGCAGCGCATCTACCAGGCCAACGCGCAAACCATCAAGACCGAAGACCAGATCTTGCAGACCCTGGTCAATTTGCGCTAACGACCAACGTGCGCTGACCAATTTGACTGACACCGCATGGACCGCCTCATTTACCTCTCGATGGCCGGTGCCAAGGCCACGCTGCAGCGCCAGGACACGCTGGCCAACAACCTGGCGAATGCGTCCACCACTGGCTTCCGCGCCGAGATGCAGGCTTTCCGCGCCGTGCCGGTGCTGGGGCAGGGCGCCAGCACGCGCGTCTATGCGCTGGAGTCCACCATCGGCCACGACACCCGGTCCGGCCCCGTGCAAAGCACGGGCAGGGCGCTGGACGTGGCGGTGCAGGGCAAGGCCTGGCTGGCGGTGCAGTCGCTGGACGGCACCGAGGCCTACACGCGGGCCGGCTCCTTGCAGGTCAGCCCCGAAGGCCAGCTGGTCACGCCCACCGGCCTGCCGGTGCTGGGTGACGGCGGGCCGATCACGGTGGGCGTGAACGCGAATGTGGAAATCGCGGGTGACGGCAGCATCACTGCCACCACCGGCAACGGCCGCCCGCAGCAGGTGGGCAAGCTGAAGCTGGTGACGTCCGAAGCGCCATTGAACCGCGGCACCGATGGCTTCTTTCGCGCCGCCGATGGCGACCTGCAGGCCGACCCCACCGCGCGCGTGCAGAGCGGCGCGCTCGAAGGCTCCAACGTCAGCCCGATCGAGACCATGGTGGCCATGATCGCGGCGGCGCGGCAGTTTGAACAGCAGATGAAGATGCTGCAGGGCGCCGAGCAGCGCGAGCAGGGCGCGGCCAAGTTGCTGGCGCCGCAATAGAACCGCAAAAGCGCCGGTGTGGCATCGGCTTTGAGAGAAGGCCGGCTTGCCGGCCTTTTTTCTGCCCCTCGCAAGGCTTCAGTCCCGGTGAAGATGGTTCATCAAATGAAGGGCTTCTCACCATGATCCGTTCCCTGTGGATCGCCAAGACCGGCATGGAAGGCCAGCAGACCAAGCTGGACGCCATCGCCAACAACCTGGCCAACGTCGGCACCAACGGCTTCAAGCGCGCCGGTGTCGTGTTTGAAGACCTGATGTACCAGAACCTGCGTTCCGCGGGCTCGGCCACCTCGGATCAAAGCCAGTTGCCCACCGGCCTGCAAGTGGGCCTGGGCGTGCGCGTGGCGGCCAGTTCGCGCAACTTCAGCCAGGGCAGCCTGCAGCAGACGACGAACAACCTCGACGTCGCCATCAAGGGCCAGGGCTTTTTTCAGATTCAGCTGCCCGACGGCAGCACCGGCTACACGCG
>JANMKK010000150.1:0-2486 GCA_031372005.1 Rubrivivax sp. | reverse complement strand
GACACACCGGTGGTGGCCTTGCCGGCGCCGCGATTCATCATTCGCGAGTCCACGCGCCAGGCCGGCAGCGGCCGCTGAGCGCGCGGTCCGCACTAACCCTGGATTGACAGCCGGGGGTCACGACCCTACAGTGTGAAAGCGCTTTCAAAATCTCCGGGCCGATGCAGCTGCGGGTGCGAAAACAAGACACCGGCACCGCCGACAGCGCGTGGTGCCCAGACGGAGTCAGCCCATGCGGGACGACGGACAGACCCACCCGGTTGGCCAGCAGGCGTGGCACGGCATCGCGCCCTTGCGTGCAGGGCTGCTGGCGGTGTGGCTGTGCACCGCAGCAGCGCCGGCGGCTGCCCAACAGGTGCTGACCGTGGCTGCGTTCCCGGCCGTCGATGAGATTGTCAAGGCCGCCATTCCCGCCTGGAAGAAGCGGCACCCAGCCGTCGAGATCAAGGTCGTCAGCCGCCAGTTTGCCGACCACCACACCGCCATGACGACGGCGCTGTCCACCAGCTTCTACCTGCCCGATGTGATGGCGCTTGAAGTGGGTTACGTCGGCCGCTTCGCCCAGGGCGGCGGGCTCGAAGACCTGAGCAAGGCGCCCTACAACATCCGCCGCTTTGAAGCGCAGTACGTGCCCTACGCGCTGCGCCAGGCCACCAGCCGCAGCGGCGCCATCGTGGCCGCGCCCACCGACATCGGCCCCGGCACACTGCTGGTGCGCAGCGACATCCTGGCCAAGGCGGGCATCAGCGACACTGACCTCACCGCTTCGTGGGAGAGTTATGTCGCGGCCGGCGTCAAGATCAAGCGCGCCACCGGCGCCTACCTGCTGGCGCATGCACGCGACATCAAGGACATCGCCATACGCACCGGCATCCAGCCCGGCGAGGGCCTGTACTTCGACCAGGATTCGCGCGTGCTGGTGGCCAGCCCGCGATTCGTGCGGGCCTTCGAGCTGGCGCGCCAGGTGCGCCAGAACAAGCTCGACGCCAAGGTCTCGGCCTGGAGCAATGAGTGGAGCGAAGGCTTCAAGCGCGGCACCCTGGCCACGCAGCTGTCGGGCGCCTGGCTGGCTGGCCACTTGAGCAACTGGCTGGCCCCCGCCACCAAGGGCCAGTGGCGTGCGCTGCAGCTGCCCGAAGGCGCCTTCGCGGCCTATGGCGGCACCTTCCTGGCCATCGCACGCGGCGCACCGGCGGCCAACAAGGCGCTGGCCTGGGAACTGATCGAGCTGCTGACGCTGAACCGTGACATGCAGCTGGCCGCCTTCAAGTCACAGGACGCTTTCCCGGCCCTGGTCACTACCTACGACGACCCTTTCTTCGAGCAACCGCTGCCCTTCCTGGGGGGCCAGCCGGCACGCTCCATGTGGCGTGAAGCCACGCGCCACATCAAGGCCGTGGCGGTGCACAAGCAGGACGCCTTTGCCGCCGAGGTGATCGACACCGAACTCGACAAGGTGCTGGACCACGGCAAGGACATCGCCACCGCGCTGGCCGACGCGGCGCGGTTGCTGGACAAGCGCGCTCATCGCTGAATGGCGCTGAACGCCACTGAACGCCACTGAACGCCGCTGACCACGCCCGAAGCCCCATCCTGGACTGCCCCGCATGAAGCTGCCCCGCCTCTCACCTGAATGGACGCCCTACGTGCTGCTGAGCCCGTTTGTCATCCTCTTCATGGTGTTCGGCATGTTCCCGCTGGCCTTTTCCTTGTACCTGGCTTTCCAGACCTGGGAGCCCACCAGTGGCCTGGGCGCCATGCAGTTTGTGGGCCTGGACAACTTCGCCTTTGCGCTGCAGGACGAATGGTTCTGGAAGTCGCTGAAGAACACCGCCTGGCTGGCTCTGGCCAGCGGTGTGCCCCAGCACCTGGTGGCTATTCCCCTGGCAGTCTTCATCCATACCAGTTTCAAGCGCCTGCGCAACGGCGTCGTCGGCGCCTATTTCCTGCCCTACATCACGAGCACGGTGGCCATTGCCATCATGTTCAGTTCGCTCTTCTCCACCGACTACGGCGTCGTCAACACGGCGCTGCGCAGCCTCTTCGGCGTGCAGCCCATCGACTGGCTGGGGGCGCCCGAAAACATCAAGCCGGCCATTGCGATGATCGTGTTCTGGCGCTACGTAGGCTTCAACGTGGTGCTTTACCTGGCGGCCCTGCAGACGATCCCGAAAGACCTGTACGAAGCCGCCACGATGGACGGCGCGGGGCGCTTGCAGCAGTTCTTCCACATCACGCTGCCAAGCCTTAAACCCATGATCTTCTTCGGCGTCACGCTGTCGGTGATTGGCGGGTTGCAGCTCTTCGAGGAGCCCTTCATCCTGACCGGCGGGCGCGGCGGGTCTGACCAGTCGGGCATGACCACCGCCATCTACCTCTACCGCATGGCCTTCGACTTCAATGACTTCGGCGCCGCCAGCGCCATGTCGTGGCTGCTGTTCGTCGTGGTGGTGGTGCTGACGGGGCTGACGAATCGCGCCTTCAAA
>JANMKK010000138.1:0-3631 GCA_031372005.1 Rubrivivax sp. | reverse complement strand
GTAGTTGATCTCGGTCTGGCCGAACATCTCGTTGACGGTCACGCCCAAAGCCCGCTGGCCCCAGTGAAACACCGTGTCGCCCACGGCCTCGCCCGCGCTCATGATGGCGCGCAGCTTCAGCGCGTAACGCACGCTGGGTTCTGGCACCGCCTTCATCATCGCCTTCAAGGCAGTGGGGAAGAGGAAGGTGTGTGTGACGGCGTGGCGCTGCATCAGGTCAAAGGCAAGCTCGGGCCCGAAGCGGCCCTGATAGGCGACGATGGGGCGGCCGAAGTACAGCGTGGGCAGCAGCGCGTCCATCAAGCCGCCGGTCCAGGCCCAGTCGGCAGGGCTCCAGAAGACTTCATCGCTGTCTTGCGCGCGGCCGGCTCCAAACCAGTTCTGGCTGCA
Source organism: Rubrivivax sp. (assembly GCA_031372005.1). Taxonomy (GTDB): domain Bacteria; phylum Pseudomonadota; class Gammaproteobacteria; order Burkholderiales; family Burkholderiaceae_C; genus Rubrivivax. The sequence goes on along the minus strand of JANMKK010000138.1, from coordinate 3,241 downwards.
GACAAAGCCGCTCAAGTTGCCGATGAGGGCGCGGTGTGCCAGCAGCGCACCTTTGGGCGGGCCGGTGGTGCCGCTGGTGTAGATCAGCACGGCGGGGTCGTCGGCCAAGGTCTTGCACGGCGCAAAGGGCTTGCCGCTGTGGCCCAGCGCTGCGGCCCAGTCCGCATCGCCCTGGCCTGCCGCTGCACCCACCGCCAGCACCGTGCGCAGCGCCGGGCAGTCGGCACGAACCGACCGCAGATTGGCGATGGCGTTCTCGTCGGCAATGGCCAGCACTGCGCCACTGTCCTGCAGCCTGTAGGCCAACGCGTCGGGCCCGAACAGCATCGACAGCGGCATCGCCACCGCACCCATCTGGTACAGCGCCATGTGCGCCACGGCGGTCTCGGGCCGCTGCGGCATGACGATGGCGACCCGGTCTCGGCGCTGCACGCCCAGGCGCTGCAGCGCGTGGCTCAGGCGGTCGGCAGCGGCCTGCAACCCGGCATAGCTCAGGCGGCCCTGTCGGCCATCTTCGTGTTCCCAGGCGATGGCGGTGCGGCCCGCCGTGGCCGGGCGCACGGCCCAGCGGGTGCAGCAGACTTGTGCGATGTTGAAGTGGCGCGGCACCCGCCAGTGCAGGCCGGCGTGCAAGGCGGCGTGGGCGTCAACGTCAACGTCAACGCCGGCGTCGGCGTCCGCGTCGGCGTCGGCGTCGGCGTCGGCGGGGGCATCAACCACAACGGTATGTTTTCGGCGCTTCATCGCTCAAGCTTAAGCGGCCGCTGCAGGCCCGCGCTGCGGACATTCCCCCAAGTGATCTGCAGCGCCTGCGCCCGGTCAAGTTCAAGGCCCGGCGGCCGAAAAACCAGCCACACCGGCCCTGTCTTGGGCCGCAAGCAGGTCACCCGCCGCCATGCCCTACGCCGAGATCTCCACCGTCAAGCACCGCCTGCAGCTGGGCGTACCGCTGCCCTTCAACGTGCGCAATGCAGACCACACGCTGCTGTTGGCGCGCGGGCAGCGTGTGGTGTCGCAAGAGCAGCTTCACGCCATCCTGACCCGCGGCGCGCTGGTGGACATGGCCGAGTTGCAGAGCCCGCGCGACGAGATCCTGAAGGCCCCGCGCGAGCTGCTGCCGCAGCTGTGGTCGCACGCGCTGACGCAGCTCAGCGACACCTTGCGCACGGCGCAGGCAGCCACCTTTCGCCAGGCGCTGACCGACGCCGCCATTCCGGTCACGTCGCTGATTGAACGCGACCCCGATCTGGCCATCTTTCAGGTCATGCGCCAGGGCGGCAGTGCCGACACCCACTACGGCGCGCAGCGTTCCCTGCAGACCGCCATCACAAGTTTGCTGGTCGCGCAGCGCCTGGGCTGGGAGCCGCCCGAAGCCGAACGCGCCTTCAAGGTGGCGCTGACGATGAACCTGTCGATGCTGGAACTGCAGGGCCAGCTGGCGCGCCAGGCCACCGCGCCCAGCCCCGACCAGCGCCGCGCCTTGCAGACGCACCCGATGCGCAGCGTGCGCATGCTGGAAGCGGCTGGCGTGAGCGACGCGCTGTGGACCCGGGCGGTGTTGCAGCACCATGAAAACGAAGACGGCAGCGGCTACCCCAGCGGCAGCACGGACGTGGCGGAACTGGCGTCGCTGGTGCGGCGGTCGGACGTCTACACCTCCAAGCTCGCTTCACGCTCGACGCGTGACGCCATCAGCGCCGATCAGGCCGGCCGCCAGATGTTCATGCAGGACCCAGGCCACCCGATGACGGCCGCGCTGGTCAAGGAATTTGGCATCTACCCGCCCGGCTGCCACGTGCGCCTGGTGTCGGGCGAACTGGCGGTGGTGGTGGCGCGCGGAGAAACCATCACCGCACCCGTCGTGGCCTGCCTCAGCAATGCGCGCGGTGCGCCGCTGCCGGTGCCCGTGCGGCGCGACACCAGCCAGCCCGGCAACGCGGTGGCCCGTGTGGTGGGCGAAGGCACGGTCGGTCGCCGGCTGCCGCTGGACCGTTTGATGGCCGCGCTGGTGGCGTGATCAGGCGGCGTGATCAGGCGGCGTGAACGACTAACGCGCCAACGCCGTCAGCGCGTCACCGGTGACGCGGCAGATGCGCCAGTCGGGCATCACCGTGGCGCCCATCTTTTGATAGAAATCAACGGCGCGCTGATTCCAGTCCAGCACGCTCCACTCAAAGCGCCCGCAGCCGCGTGAAACCGCCAGCGTTGCCAGGTGCTGCAGCAGCGCCTTGCCCAGCCCCACACCACGGGGGGCGGGCTGCACGTACAGGTCTTCCAGGTACAGCCCCGGGCGGCCCAGGAAGGTGCTGAAGTTGGTGAAGTAAAGCGCGAAGGCCACCACGACACCGTCCACCTCGCCCACCACCGCTTCGGCGGCCGGGCGCTCACCGAAGAGATGCGGCGAGAGGGACTCCGGTGTGACCACCACCAAGTGGAGGAGTTCTTCAAAAGCCGCCAGTTCGCGGATCAGGCCGACGATCGGCTGCAGGTCAGCGGGGGTGGCGGGGCGAAGGGAGTGTGTGGGGTTGTTCATCGCCACATTGTCGGGCTGCGACGCAAGGACTGATCGTTTATCCAGTAGCTCGTTATTTGAGCTACTGGCTCGCGAGAATTCATGCATGCCAACAGTCTTGCGTCACTCGCATCGATCCGACCGAGGAACTTCACCTTTTCAGCGGAAGCCCGTGGCCGCGCCGTCGGACGGGTGCCAGAGCCAAGACTTCTCAACGCGGCACGACCTGTGTTCGGGCCCCTCACTTGAAGCGGTAGTGCCTCAGAATCACCAGAGATTCGGTGGCAGGAGGGAGACACATGCACGCTGAAGCACTGCCCTACTGGGGCAAGGCGAGGCCTTCGCCGGAAGGCGTCGACGCGAAGCCGTATCACCTGCTGGCGCTCCACAGCCTGGATGTCGCCGCAGTGGGCACCCAGGCGTTGAAGCGTCTGCCTGCGTTGCGCACGCTGTTTGCTTCCAAGCTGGGACTGCATGTCGACCATCTGGAACCGTGGATCGGTTTTTGGCTGGCCCTGCACGACCTCGGTAAGTTTGCCGAGTCCTTTCAAAGCCAATGCCCCGATGTCTTCGAGAGTTTGCGTCGGCGCCAGCCCAACCCCGCCAAGCCCTACACCCTGCGGCACGACAGCCTGGGCATGCTGTTCTGGAAGAGCGTGCTGCGCGACTGCGTCATCGACCAAACCTGGTTCGGGGCGAGGTCAGAAGACCTGGCCGACGGCCTGGATT
>JANMKK010000097.1:0-1743 GCA_031372005.1 Rubrivivax sp. | reverse complement strand
GCCTTGCGCGAAAAATTGCAAGAGCAGATGTTGGAACCCCACCTGCTGATGATGAGCGCCACGCCGATCCCGCGCACGCTGGCGATGAGCTACTTTGCCGACCTGGACGTCAGCACCATTGATGAGTTGCCGCCCGGCCGCTCGCCCATCGTCACCAAGGTCTTTGTCGACGGCAAGCGCGACGCCGTGGTTGAACGCGTTCGCGACGAAGTGGCGCGCGGCCGGCAGGTGTATTGGGTGTGCCCGCTGGTGGAAGAGAGTGAACACCTGGACTTGCAGAACGCCACCGCGACGCACGCTGAACTCAGCGCGGCGCTCGGCAAGAATGCCGTCGGCCTCGTTCACGGCCGCATGAAGGCGGCCGAGAAAGCCGCCGTGATGCAGCGCTTCACGGGCGGCGAGCTGAAGCTGCTGGTGGCCACCACGGTCATCGAAGTCGGCGTCGATGTGCCCAATGCCAGCCTGATGGTGATCGAACACGCCGAGCGCTTCGGCCTGGCACAGCTGCACCAGCTGCGCGGCCGTGTCGGCCGCGGCGCGGTGGCCAGTGTCTGCGTGCTGCTCTACACCGGGCCGCTGTCGCCCACCGGCAAGGCGCGGCTGAAGGCGATGGCCGAAACGAACGACGGTTTTGAGATCGCGCGCCGCGACCTCGACATTCGCGGCCCCGGCGAATTCATGGGCGCGCGCCAGAGCGGCGACGCACTGCTGCGCTTTGCCGACCTCGGCGCCGACAGCGCCTTGCTGGACCAGGCCCGCGCGGTGGCGCCGCGCCTCTTGGCGCAGGACCCGCGCGTGGCGCAACTGCATGTGGACCGCTGGCTGGGCGGCAAGGCGGAATTCCTGAAGGCTTGATCAGCGCACTTGAAGTGCAGGCCAACTGCCGAAGTGCATCGGGTGCCTGGCCCCGTCCGACAAAAAGGCAGACGCTGGTGCCGATGCCCGGCCCGGCCCGGCCCGGCCCGGTGATTGGGCATTCACACCGCGCGTTGACGCCCTTGCCGCCAAAACCGCCCGGCGAGCCCCGGACCGGGATGCGGCGCGATTCGCCACAATCGCACCATGACCCTGACCGAGCTCAAGTACATCGTGGCCGTGGCGCGTGAACGGCATTTCGGCCGCGCCGCAGAGGCCTGCTTCGTGTCGCAGCCGACGCTGTCGGTGGCAGTGAAGAAGCTTGAAGATGAACTCGACATGAAGCTCTTCGAGCGCGGCGCCAATGAGGTGAGCGTCACGCCGTTGGGTGAGCAGATCGTGCGCCAGGCGCAGCAGGTGATCGAGCAGGCCGCCGCCATCAAGGAGATCGCCAAGCTCGGCAAGGACCCCGTGTCGGGCCCGCTGCGGCTGGGCGTGATCTACACCATCGGCCCCTACCTGCTGCCGGACCTGGTGCGCCAGACCATCCAGCGCGTGCCGCAGATGCCGCTGATGCTGCAGGAGAACTTCACCGCCAAGCTCCTGGACATGCTGCGCCTGGGTGAACTCGATTGCGCGATCCTGGCCGAGCCCTTCCCCGACACCGGCTTGGCGATGGCGCCGCTCTACGACGAGCCCTTCCTGGCCGCTGTGCCGGCCAACCACCCCATGGCCAAGCGCAAGAGCGTGACCGCCGAGCAGCTCAAGAGCGAGACCATGCTGCTGCTGGGCACTGGCCACTGCTTTCGCGACCATGTGCTGGAGGTCTGCCCCGAGTACGCACGCTTTGGCAGCGGGCCCCCAAGCGGCAATGACGGCATCCGCAAG
>JANMKK010000052.1:0-25979 GCA_031372005.1 Rubrivivax sp. | reverse complement strand
GCCAGCCTGGCTGTGCTGGCCGCAGCCGGCATGGCTGCCAGGGCCCGTTGAATGCCCAGCCCAGCGACACCGTGGGACGTGCTGGTCATCGGCGGCGGCAACGCCGCGCTGTGCGCCGCCCTTACTGCGCGTGAGGCGGGTGCTTCGGTGCTGCTGCTGGAAGCTGCGCCTTTTGCCTGGCGCGGTGGCAACAGCATGCACACGCGCAACATCCGCTGCATGCACGACGCGCCGCAGGACGTGCTGACGGACGCCTATGGCGAAGAAGAGTTCTGGCAGGACCTGCTGAAAGTGACCGGTGGCCAGACGAACGAAACGCTGGCGCGGCAGGTCATCCGCGAGTCGCACCACGTGCGCGGCTGGATGCGCCAGCACGGCGTGCACTTTCAGCCGTCGCTGTCGGGCACGCTGCACTTGAGCCGCACCAACGCGTTTTTCATGGGCGGCGGCAAGGCGCTGGTCAACGCGTACTACCGCAGCGCGCAGAGGCTGGGGGTGCAGGTGCGCTACAACGCGCCGGTGCAGCGGCTTGAACTGCAAGGCGGCTTTTTTGTTGCCGCGCACCTTTCAAATAACGGCAACGTTGAGCGCATTGAAGCCCGCGCCTGCGTGGTCGCCAGCGGCGGCTTTGAATCCAACCGGGAATGGCTGCGCCAAGCCTGGGGCCAGAACGCGCGCGGCGAATGGCCGGCCGACCAGTTTGCGGTGCGCGGCACCCGCTTCAACCAGGGCGCGCTGTTGAAAGACCTGCTGGCGCAAGGCGCCGACGCCGTGGGCGACGCGACGCAGGCGCACATGGTGGCCATCGACGCGCGCGCGCCGCTGTACGACGGTGGCATCTGCACCCGGGTTGATGCGGTGAGTCTGGGCGTCATGGTCAACCGTGAAGGCCAACGTTTCTACGACGAAGGCGAAGACTTCTGGCCCAAACGCTACGCCATCTGGGGCCGGTTGGTGGCGCAACAGCCGGGCCAGGTGGGCCACTGCATCATCGACGCCAAGGCCGTGGGCCGTTTCATGCCGCCGGTGTTCAAGGGCGAACAGGCCGACACGCTGAAGGCGCTGGCGCGGCAGCTGGGTCTGGCAGAGACCAGCTTCCTTCAGACCATCCGCGACTACAACGCAGCCTGCCGCGTCGGCAGCTTCGACCACACGGTGCTGGACGACTGCCACACCGAAGGCCTGCTGCCGGCCAAGACGCACTGGGCGCGGCCCATCGACACACCGCCTTTCCACGGCTACACGCTCAAACCGGGTATCACCTTCACCTATTTGGGCTTGAGGGTGGATGAACAGGCTGCCGTCCACTTTGACGGTAAGCCCAGTGCCAACCTTTTTGCGGCCGGCGAGATGATGGCCGGCAACGTGCTGGGCCAGGGCTACACGGCGGGGGTGGGCATGACGATCGGCACCGTGTTTGGCCGCATCGCGGGAATGAATGCCCAGAAGTGCGCCGCAGCGTCGTTGCCAAAGCAGGAGATTCGTCGTGCAACAGCTTGAAGCCCTGGTGCGCGACGCGTCGGCGCTGGCGTCGGCGGTGGCGTTGACACCTGGCGGCAGCGCCGAAATCGAAGTCGCGCGGCAGATGCAGATCTGCAATGCCTGCCGCTACTGCGAAGGTTTCTGCGCTGTCTTCCCGGCCATGACGCGGCGGCTGGCATTTGGCAGCGCCGATATCCACTATCTGGCCAACCTGTGCCACAACTGCGGTGCCTGCCTGCACGCCTGCCAGTACGCGCCGCCGCATGAATTTGCCGTCAACGTGCCGCAGGCACTGGCCCGCGTGCGCGGCCGGACCTACGCAGACTTTGCGTGGCCGCCGCAGCTTGGCGCGCTGTACCAGCGCAACGGCCTGACGCTGGCGCTGGCCCTGGCGGCGGGGCTGGCGCTCTTCCTGATGCTGGGCGCGCGGTTGAACGGCAGCCTGTGGGGCGCGCCGCAGGGTGGCAACTTCTACGCCATCTTCCCGCACAGTTTGATGGTCAGCATCTTCCTGCCCGTCTTCGCTTTTGTGGTGCTGGCGCTGGCCATTGGCGTGGCCAACTTCTGGCGCAGCGTCTCGCCCGGTGACGGCGCGCTGTCGTCGGCCGCAGCGGTGGGCGAAGCCACGCGCAATGTGCTAACGCTCAAGTACCTGGACGGTGGCCACGGCGAAGGCTGCAACAACGAAGACGATGCCTTTGCCCACCACCGCCGCCGCTTTCACCACATCACCTTCTACGGCTTTGCACTGTGCTTCGCGGCCACCAGCATGGCCACGCTGTACCACTACGCCTTCGGCTGGGTGGCACCGTACGCGTGGACCAGCCTGCCGAAGGTGCTGGGCACGCTGGGCGGCGTCGGCCTGCTGGTCGGCCCCGCCGCCTTGTGGCTGCTGAACCGCCGCCGCCACCCCGCACACGGCGACGCGGCTCAGAAGCCCATGGACCTGGGGTTCATCGCGCTGCTGTTCGGGGTCAGCCTGACGGGCCTGGTTCTGGCTGTCTTCAAGGCCACGCCCGCGCTGCCACTGTTGCTGTGCCTGCACCTGGGCGCGGTGCTGGCGTTTTTTGCGACCATGCCCTACGGCAAGTTTGCGCACGGCGTGTACCGCTGCGCGGCGCTGCTGAAGTGGGCAGTTGAAAGGCGCCAGCCGACAAGGCTGAAACTGGGGTCTGACTGAGCCCGAGGTTGGCGGGCAGAATCCCGAACAGCTTGCCCGGCACGGACCTTGAAATCCAGCCTGACAGCCCCACCGTGCCATATCGGCCGCCGGCGAGAGCCACATCCCACCTTTCGCACCTTCACAGAAATCCACCCGATCATGGACAAACAAACCCTGTCATTCCAGGCCGAGGTCAAGCAGATCCTGCACCTCGTCACCCACAGCCTGTACAGCAACAAGGAAATCTTCCTGCGTGAACTGGTGTCCAACGCATCCGACGCCTGCGACAAGCTGCGCTTCGAGGCGCTGGACAACAGTGCGCTTTTTGAAGATGCGCCCAACCTGGACGTGCGGGTCTGGTACGACGAGAAAGCCAAGACCGTGACCATCCGCGACAACGGCATCGGCATGAGCGCCGACGAAGCCGTCGCACACCTGGGCACCATCGCCAAGAGCGGCACGCGTGAATTCATGGCCAAGCTGGAAGGCGACAAGAAAAAGGACGCCAACCTCATCGGTCAGTTTGGCGTGGGCTTTTACAGCGGCTTCATCGTCGCCGACCGCATGACGGTGGAGACACGCCGTGCGGGCACCGCGCCGACTGAGGGCGTGCGCTGGAGCAGCGAAGGCACGGGCGAGTTCGAAGTCGAAACGATTGACCGCCCGCAGCGCGGCACCGACGTCATCCTGCACCTGCGCGATGGTGAAGAGGAATTCTTGAGCACCTGGAAGCTGAAGTCGATCATCAGCAAGTACAGCGACCACATCAGCCTGCCCGTGCTGATGCAGAAGCAGACCTGGGACGCCGAGAAGAGCGAACAGGTGACTTCTGAGGACTGGGAGCCGGTGAACAAGGCCGCCGCGCTGTGGACGCGCAGCAAGAGCGACATCACCGACCAGCAGTACCAAGACTTCTACAAGCAGATCAGCTACGACCAGGAGGCACCCCTGGCGTACACGCACAACCGCGTCGAAGGCCGCACCGAATACACGCAGCTGCTGTACGTGCCGGCGAAGGCGCCCTTCGACTTGTGGAACCGCGACAAGCGCGGTGGCGTCAAGTTGTATGTGAAACGCGTGTTCATCATGGACGACGCCGAGGCGCTGATGCCGGTGTACCTGCGCTTCGTCAAGGGCGTGATCGACAGCGCGGATTTGCCGCTGAACGTGAGCCGCGAACTGCTGCAGGAAAGCCGCGACGTGAAGGCCATCCGCGAAGGCAGCACGAAGAAGGTGCTGTCGATGCTGGAAGACGTGGCTGAAAACCAGAAAGAGAAATTCGCCGAGTTCTGGGACCAGTTTGGCGTGGTGCTGAAGGAAGGCGTGGGAGAAGACCACGCCAACCAGGAGCGCCTGGCCAAGCTGCTGCGTTTTGCGTCCACGCATGCCGACACGGGCGTAAGTCTGGTGGACTACGTGGCGCGCATGAAAGAAGGCCAGGACGCCGTCTACTACGTCACCGCCGACACGCTGGCCACGGCCAAGAGCAGCCCGCAGCTGGAGATCTTTCGCAAGAAGGGCATCGAGGTGCTGCTGTTGGTGGACCGCGTGGACGAGTGGATGCTGTCGCACCTGTATGAATTCGACGGCCATGCATTGACCAGCGTCGCCAAGGGCGGCGTCGATCTGGGCAAGCTGCAGGACGAGGACGAGAAGAAGGCGGCAGAAGCCACCGCAGAGGCCTTCAAGCCGCTGCTGGACAAGCTGAAGTCGACGCTCAAGGACCGCGCCAAGGACGTGCGCACGACGACACGGCTGGTCGATTCACCAGCCTGCGTGGTGGTGGACGAAGGCGACATGAGCGGCCACCTGGCGCGCATGCTGAAGCAGGCCGGCCAGACCGCGCCGAAGAGCCTGCCAACGCTGGAAGTCAACCCCGAACATGCGCTCGTCAAGCGCCTTGATTCAGCCGAAGGCAGCGAGCGTTTCGACGACCTGGCGCACATCCTCTTCGACCAGGCCGTGCTGGCTGAAGGCGGCAACCTGGAAGACCCGGCGGCCTATGTTCAAAGGGTGAACCGGCTGCTGGTGGGCTGAGCGGCCGAGACGCCGAGACGCCGCAAACGGAGGACGTCAGAGCCTCAAGGCGTCAGGAACCCACCGTCCACCGGCAGCGTATGGCCGGTGGTGAAGGACGCACCTTTGGAGCACAGCCACAGCACTGCCTGCGCAACCTCTTCGGGCTGGCCGATGCGGCCCATCGGGTGCAGGCTCAACACACGCGCCGCCGTCTGCGGGTCGCCCATCGCCAAGCCGGCGCGTTCTGCCAGCGGCGTGTGGATGACGGCCGGCGCCACCGCGTTGATGCGCACACCCTTGTCGGCGTATTCCAGCGCCGCTGCCTTGGTCAGGCCGACCACGCCGTGTTTGCTGGCGTAGTAGGCAGCACCCAGGCGCCCGCCGACGAGGCCCGCCACCGACGCCATGTTCACGATCGCGCCCTTGCTTTGCACGATGTGCGGCAGCTCGTATTTCATGCTCAGGAACACGCCCTTCAGATTGATGGCGATGACGTCGTCCCAAATCGACTCTTCGTACTGGGCCACCGGCACGAAAGGTGCGCCTTCGATGCCGGCGTTGTTGAAGGCAAAGTGCAGCGCGCCATAACGCTGCACCGTGGCGGCCACCATCGCCTGGGCGTCGGCGGCCTGCGAGACGTCGGTCTTGACGAACATCGCGTCGCCGCCTGCAGCCTGGATCAGGCGCACGGTTTCTTCTGACTCTTCAGCGCGCCGGCTGGCCACCACCACGCGCGCGCCTTCGGCCGCAAAGAGCAGCGCGGTGGCGCGGCCGATGCCGGAGCTGCCGCCGGTGATGAGGGCGACTTCACCGTTGAAGACTTTGTTCATGTGCGGGTTCCTTTTGGGGGGGTGGGTGGGTGCCGTGGGTGTCCGCGATCCAGCAGAACGGCTACCGGACCGAGTCGCTTCTCGGCAAACGGACCGGCGACATCGATTGACCGTCGCGCGCACACCGGGTCAGCGATAAGCGGTGACTTCCTTCCTATCCAGCTCTGCGGCTGGGACCAGCTTGTAGTGCCGCTCCTCAACGACGCGGATCTCGCCATCCTCAACAGTGAGCTCGAACAGCGCTATCTGTTCGCTGGTGACGAACTGAGCCGAAATCGGCCTGCAGCGCAGCGTCGGGAACTTGCCGGCGCACCACCGCATATCCTGGGTCGTCTGCACGATTGAGATTTGATCGGTGCCCCCCTTCGCTTGAACGGGAATCACGTAGTGGCACCCGAACTTGTCGATCCCCACATAGAGCTCATCGATCTCGATCTGCCCGATGGACTTGACCGTCGTGCGCAGATGGTTCTGCAAAGAGAAGGTGGTGAGGCCAAGGAAAATGTCGATCAGCCGGTTGTAGCGAACCTTCGCCAGCAGGGCCTGCTCGTCGTCGAGGGCGTAGGCCGCGATGATTTCCGGCGTGCTGTCGGGGATACGGATCGTGGCCAAGCTTGGATTCGGGACGATGCGGCTCTTCTTGGCCAGGCGGAAGAGGTACTTCGCCCGTCCCGCGAGCTCGATGATCCATTCGTAGCCTGCTGGTTGCGTGTCGAGGATCTTTGACGGCATCGGTGTTCTGAACCGCAACGAATAGAGCACGTCCCCGAGGTTGTCGGGCAGCACGATATCGAGGTCCTTGGCGGCTTGCTTCAGCTCCGGCCTCACGAAGGCAAATTCCTTCGCGCCTTTGGTGTAGTGGTCAAAAAATATCTTCTCGATCAAGGTCGCGTAGCGGTTCTGCGCGGCCGGCTTCGGACCGTCGTCCTTCTTCTTGGTCATGCTGCGACTGCTTCTCTCTCTTCATCGAAGAGCCCGGGGCTGCGTTCCGGGCGGTTTCGCTGCGCGATCACATGCCGCGACACACCGAACATGGCTGCGGCTTCAACCATGGAAATGCAGACCAGCCACGCGTCGCCCAAGTCCAGCACTGCGGATGGCTTCTCAGGCTTCACCCGCAGGGCCTTGATGATCTGTCCACCGACGGCACGTCCTAGCAGCGGTGGGACGCTGTTGCCGATCTGACGGAATCCGTGCCACTTGGTTGCATGGAACCGGAACCAGTCGGGGTAGGAGTGAAGCCGGGCCGCTTCACGAACTGTGATGACCCGTGGAATGGTCGGGTGGATCGGGCGGGGCGAGGTGAATGCGCCTCGGTCACTGGCGGTCCCGGCGCGCAGGGTGTTACAAATTCCATCGCGTGCGAGTCTCTTGAACCTGCTGATTGGCTCGACCGCGCCGGGAAGAGTGGCAGCGAAGCGCTCACGTGACAAAGCCGTGTGCTGGGTCAGCATGGACGAGGTCAGCAGCGATGGATCGAAACGACGGCGATAGCCAAAGTCGGTCGGGTCGTCCCTCTCACCTCGGAGCATGGCGGAATAGGCCGAGGGCTTCCCGAATGTCACTTTGGTCCAGTCGCGCTTCCACAGCGCCGGGAACGTCTCTGCATCAGGAACATCGCCCATCGCGTCGTGAACCGTCGTGCGGCCCGTGGGCTCGGGGTAAGTCGGGACCTGCAGCCCTGCCCTCGCCCCCATGAGGAATAGGCGTCGGCGATCCTGGGGGACGCCAAAATCAGCGGCGTTCAAAACTCTGTAGTCGGCTTCAACGACGTATCCGGCTTCCTGGAAGGCCTCGATCACTTCCTGCAGAAAGCGGCGATGCTTGCCGAGGGTGAGGCCTTTGACGTTCTCGAAGACGAAGTACTTCGGTTGCAGCTCGACAACGATTCGCACGAAGTGATAAACGAGTTGGTTGCGGGCGTCGTCAAGAGCCCGCTTCCCGATCAACGAGAAACCTTGACACGGCGCACCGCCGACAACGACATCGATGTCGCGTTTGCCGATACCGGCGCGCCTTCGCAGCTCTTCACCAGTCACGTCGACGACGTTCCTGCAGACCGTAGCGCAGTTGGGAAAGTTGAATTTGTGAGCAGCGGAGTGGATCGGGTCGAGCTCAACGGCGGCCACGATGTCGAACCCGGCCTGCTCGAACCCCAAACTTAGTCCGCCTGCCCCTGCGAATAGATCAATCCCGATCGGCCTTGTCATGGTCTTCCCGCGTCCTTCACTTCGGTTGTTCTGGCTTTGTTTAAGCGTACGCGAAAGTGATCGAGTTGTTGATCGGCAATCGGCAGTGAGCCGAGAAAACACCAAGCTTCCTTGTCAACGGCAGACTGCTCTTCCTGTTGGCCTGCCAAACCACGAGCCGACCGCCACCCAACATCGGCGGCCTGCTTGCGCGCCTCCATCATGTGTGTCTTGCCTACCTGCAGCGCCAAGTGGATTGGGGTGGCTCCAGCCAATCTACGAGCGCCTTAGCCCTCTGCCTGATCGCGTAGAGAAAACTGGCGCTTGGTCGCGTGATACGCGATCTCGCCGCTAGCGATCAGGGCATCGACGGCGCACAAAGTCTGCGTCTGGGAAAGCCTTGCCCGTTCAATGAGTAGCTGCCTTGTGAGCGGCCCGGACCGCAAAGCGCGACGAATTCGATCCAGATCTGCGGGACGGGCAGGAAGATCGCCGCGGTAAAAGCGTGGCGCTGAAGGTATGTGTGTCAAGGTGACTCTTCCGGCAGTTACCGACGTGATTGTCATCGCCCGGAAGCCATCGATCCTTGGTTCAGCCCCGCATCGCCTCGAGCTGTTCACGCAGCTGCATCGTCTGCTGGTTCCAGTAAGCCGCCGTGCCAAAGAACGAAAAATTCAGCGGGAAGGTGGGGTCACCCCAGCGCGCGGCCAGCCAGGCGCTGTGGCGCACCATGCGCAGGGTGCGCAGCGGTTCGATCAGCGCGCGTTCGCGGTCGTCAAAGTCGCTGAACTGTTCGTAGCCTTCCAGCAGATGGTTGAGCTGCTGCGCCATGGTGGCGTGGTCGCCCGAAACCAGCATCCACAGGTCCTGCACGGCCGGGCCTTGCATGGCGTCGTCCAGATCAACAACGTGCGGCGCGTTTTCTTGCGGCGTTCGGCGCCACAGCACGTTGCCCAGGTGGCAGTCGCCGTGCAGGCGCAAAGTGGGCAGTGGCTTGACAGTGTCGAAGGCGGCCTCGACGGCATCCAGCGCCTGCTTGCACGCCTGCTGCCAGGCCGGCCGCTCGGTGTCGGGCACGAAGCCGCCGTCCAGCAGCGATTGCAGCGCCTGGCGGCCGTCCACCTGCGCGTTGAGGTGGTGGCGGTGCACAAAAGGCTGGCGCTTGCCCACGCTGTGCAGACGGCCGATGAAGCGGCCCAGCTGGCGCAGCGCGGCCGGGTCTTCCAGCTCAGGTTCACGCCCCGCGCAGCGCAGCGCGGCGGTGTAGCGGTGCAGGCCAACGGGCGTCTGGCGGCAGGCCAGCGTGGGCGGGTTGCCGTGCAATTGCAGGCCTGGCTCGTCGGTGGCACGGCTGGCAATGTGCAGTTGAAGCGGCGGCACCACCGGCACTTCGGCGTCCGCCAGTTCCAGTGCGAAGGCGTGCTCTTCGACGATCTGCGCATCGCTCCAGCGCCCCGGACGGTAGAACTTGGCCACGACCACCCGCCCGTCTTCCAGGAAGACCTGGAAGACGCGGTTTTCGTACGAGTTGAGCTGCAGGATGCGGCCGTCGCCGCGCAGGCCCACGGCGTCCAGCGACGCCAGCACCTGCTGCGGGTCAAGGTTGCTGAAATTCATGCCGCCGATTGCAGCATGCGCGGGTGTGCGCGTGCAGTTTCAGTGCCGCAGCGCCGATGGCGCGGACTCGATGACGATGCCGGCCGCTTCGCTGCCGCTTGCCGGCACTTCACGCACCACGAGCCCGCTGCTGAGCGACCCGAAGCCGCTGACGTGGCCGCCTTCCATGCGCGCGTCGACGCCAAAGAACGAATCTTGCAGAAAACCGGAATCGGCCCACAGCGTGCTGCGTTCACGTCGCTTGCTGGCCAGCGTGCTGGCCAGGTGCTCGCGGGCGTTGTTCATGGCCGGCGTGGCGGGGGCTGCCTGCGGGCCACGCGCTGCAGTGCCCACTTGCGGCACCAGCAGTTGCAGTTCAGGCAGCGAAGGCAGGCGGTCGGGGCTGCACTGCAGGTGGCGCACCTTGCACGCCGCCAGCACGGCCTGCTTGATCTGCAGGCTGCGCCGCGCCGTGCTGCGGTCGGTCTCGAGGTCGATGGCGGCCAACACGCGGCCGTTGGTGCTGCAGATGGCAAAGCTGACGTGGTTGCTGCCCAGCAGCTCATACCAGTAGCGCACCTCGCCGGGGTCGGTGGGCTGGCAGAAGCGCACCAGCGGCAGCTTGGACAACACGATGTGGTGCGGCAGCGCTTCGCGAAGTTGGCGGTAGACGCGCCGTTCGTCGCTGCTGAACACCGGGCGCGCGGTCAAGGTCCATTCAGTGGGCAGCGACCGGCTTCTGGGCTTGCGCAACTGCACCAGGCTGAGCCCCGCTGCGCCCAGCAACAGGGCCAGCGAGAGCGAAGCGAGGATCCAGGGAATGACCTGCTGCATGGGGTGATGCCGACTTGGGCCGACGAGGCGGTGCACAGGACTGACGGCTGCGGAATCAAGCCGGCGCCCCGTTATGGACACAGATATTACCGCTGGCCGCAGGAGAAAAGCATCCCGTGATCGTGTGGCGCTGCGGCAGACACGGCAGTGAGCGCGAGAAGCTGAAGTGAAAGCCCTGGTTTGAAGGATGGAAAAAAACCATCTGCTCACCATCCACATGGATGGTTGTAGGATGGCGCCATGAAAACCAAGCCTCTCACGGCGGCCGCTGCCGCCAAGCCGCCTGACTCCGAAAAGATCACCATCAACCTCGGCTTCATCGATCTGGGTCAGATCGATCTGCTGGTGGCTGAAGGCTTCTACGGCAACCGCACCGACCTCATCCGAACGGCTGTCCGCAACCAGTTGGCCAGCCATGGCGACGCGGTGAAACAGGCGGTGGCGCGCAAGACCCTGGTGTTGGGACTGCAGCACTTCAGCGCCGCTGACTTGCGCGCCGTGAAGGCGGCCAAGCAGAAGCTGCGCATCCGTGTGCTGGGCCTGGCAACCATTGCCCACGACGTCAGCCCCGAACTGGCGCTGGCCACCATTGAATCCATCGACGTGCTGGGTGCGCTGCATGCCAGCCCGGCCGTCAAGGCTGCGCTGCAACGCTGACGGGCATTCACCACTTCACCACTTCACCCCAAGGACTCCATGAACCCCACCTTCCAGCGCCTGATGCATGAAGCCACCCAGCTGACATCAGCCGGCAACCTCAAAGCCGCCACCGCCGCCATCCAGCGCGCACTGGGCCGCAGCGCGGCCGGGCCCGCTGCGCCTGTTCGTGCCGATCAAGATGCCATCGTTTTGGATGGTTATGTCGCCGAACAACCAAACGACCGTCACGCACCCACACCCACACCCACACCCACATCCACATCCACACCGCAGACCGCACCCCACACCACACCGGCAGGCCCTGGCGCATTCCTGCACGGCTCGCACACCCACGCCGGCCTGACCCGCGACTACAAACTCTTCGTCCCGCCAGCCGTCGGCCGCCAGCCGCCGCTGGTGGTGATGCTGCACGGTTGCACACAAGACCCGGACGACTTTGCCGCCGGCACCGGCATGAACGAACTGGCCCGCGAGCAAGGCTTTCTGGTGCTTTACCCGGCACAGGCCAAAAGCGCGAACCCTTCCCGCTGCTGGAACTGGTTCAAACACAGCCACCAGGGCCGGGGCCGCGGCGAAGCCGGCGTCATTGCCACCATGGCGCAGGCGGTGATGCAAGAGCGCGGCGTCAACCCGGCGCGCGTGTACATCGCCGGCCTGTCCGCTGGCGGTGCGATGGCCGCCATCGTGGCCGCTGCCTACCCCCAACTCTTTGCCGCCGTGGGTGTGCATTCGGGCCTGGCACCGGGCGCGGCGCAGAGCCTGCCCGAAGCCCTGGCAGCGATGCGTGCGGGTGCTGAGGGTGCTGCGGGCGCTGCGGGTGCCCCTGGGCGCAGCGGGCCTGGCTTGCCCGTGCCGGCCATCGTCTTCCATGGTGACCGCGACGCCACCGTGAACCCGAAGAATGGCGACCAGGTGGTTGCTGCGGTGTTGGCCAGCGCGTGGCCCTCCAAGGCCGATCGTGCCGGCCCAGCGGTGGTGCAAGAAGGCGTCTCGCGGCAAGGTCAGCGCTACACGCGCACGGTGCACGGCGGGGAAGGCGGCCCGGCACTGGCCGAGCAATGGGTGTTGCATGGCGCGGGCCACGCGTGGTCAGGTGGCCAGCCGGCGGGTTCTTACGTCGACACCCAGGGGCCCGATGCCAGCCGGGAGATGCTGCGCTTCTTTTTCAGCCAGGCCGCGCGCACCGGGCACTGAATGCGGGCTTGGCGCCTGGATGGGCCCGACTCAGCCCAGCCCGGTCATCTCGCTCAGCACCAGCAGGTAGCCCACCGCCGCCGGATCGCAGCCGATGTCGGCGCGCAGGTTGCGCGGCGGTTTGTTCTGCGGCTGCCACTGCAACACCGCTTGGGCACGCCCCCCCGCGCCCGGCGCCATGGCCAGCAAAATCTGCTGCAGCGCCATGGCGCTGGTGGGGGCAAGCAACGCGCCCAGCGGCAGCCCGCAGGCTTCTTCGCGCGCAAGCTCAAGCAGGCTGGCGCCGGCGAAGTTGAGTTCAAGAATCAAGAGGTCGCGGTTGACCGTGAAACAGGCCACCGGCTGGGCGTCGTAGAGCGCGGTCTGGCGCCGCAGCGCGGCTTCCAGTTCAATGCGCGAATCGCGCAGTTCTTCGGCCTGCAACTCCACTTCCACCTGGTGGACCTGCAGTTCGTGCAGCAAGGCCAGCGCATCGCCCGCCTTGTCCTGGGACGACGCCATGTCGTGCAGCACCATCAACGCGTCCGTGGCCCGTGCCGCCGGGCTCCTGGCGTTGCCGGGGCTGGCAAGGCGCATGGAGGCCCGGCTGCGCAGGTCGGCAAGTTGTTGCAGTCCTCCGGCGGAATGGAGCATGGGAGCCTCCAGCAAGGTTGTAGCGACCCGTTGACTCTAAGCCAGCCGCAGCTTGGATTCGAGGTGCTTGGCCGCCGTGATGTCGACAAACGTGATCACCGCGCCCCGGATGACGTTGGCCAGCGTGCGGTACGGCATGATGCGCACCGAAAACCACAAGCCGTCGGTGGTGGCGATTTCTTTCTGGCTGAAGACCAGGGTGCGCAGCGTCTCTTTGACGTCGGTGTGCAGCGCCGGGTAGATCAGCGTGCTGGCCAGTTCGCTCAGCGGCCGACCGATGTCGCCTTCACGCAGATGCACCACGCGGGCAATCTGGTCGGTGAAGCGGCGCACGTTGAGCTGGTTGTCCAGAAACAGGGTGGCGATGTCGGTGCTGTTGAGCAGGTTCTGCATGTCGCTTTGCGCCAGCGCCAGGTCGTCAAGCTTGGACTGCAGTTCGACGTTGATGGTCTGCAATTCTTCGTTCATCGACTGCGCTTCTTCCTTGGAGGTGGTCAGCTCTTCGTTGGCTGACTGCAGCTCTTCGTTGGTGGATTGCAGTTCTTCATTGGCCGCCTGCAGCTCTTCCTTGGAGGCCTCCATCTCCTGCCGCAGGGCGCGGATTTCTTCCAGCGAACTCAGCATCTCTTCACTGACGGCAACCTCCGCCGCGCCTGCAGCCCCTTCCGCCACCCCCCGCCGCCGACGCGGCTTCACCGTTCCGGGCACCTCCCGAAAAACGACCATCGCCATGCCTTCAATCGCCTTGGGCTGCACGACCGCCCGCACCGTGATGTCCACGGTGGCAGCTGCGCCGTCAGTCACGCACAGGCCGCGCAGTTCAATTGACGACTTTTCTTGCAGCGCAGTTCGCAGCGCCAGCCCCAGTTGCGCCCGGATGCCCGGCCGCGCCATGACGTGGATGTTCCAGTTGGCCTTGCCGGCAGCAGGCTCCAGGAAGGCCCCGGTGCGGCCGCTGATGTAGACGATGTCGCCGGCCTCATTGACCAGCACAGCCGGCGGTGAAAAGGCCTGCAGCAGCAGGTGGTCGGCCAGCGCTTGCAGGTTGTCGGGGGGCGTCAAGGGGTGGGCCAAAAAGTTCTCCTGCACTGCCTTGAGCGACGAGGGGCGTCGCGGGGTTGGAAAGAACGCGCTGCTGCCGACGTTGTCATTGTCCAGCCGCCAATACAACCGGGACTTGCCGTGCAAGGGCGTGAACAGCGACTGCGTGCGGCCGGCTGTCTCTGAACTGCCCAGCAGCAAAGCGCCCCCGGTGCGCAGGCTGTAGTGAAACAGCGGCACCAGGCGCCTTTGCAGGTTGGCGTCGAAGTAGATCATCAGGTTGCGGCAGGACAAGAAGTCCAGCCGCGTGAAAGGCGGGTCGAGGATGGCGTCGTGCTGCGCAAAAAGCACCATCTCGCGCAGGCGTTTATCGATCTGGAAGCCGCCCGCTTGCGCAGTGAAGAAGCGGGCCAGGCGCTCTGGCGTCAGGTCGCGCGCAATCGACGCCGGATAGTGCCCGCGGCGCGCCATCGCAATGGCATCGGCGCTGAGGTCGGTGGCAAAGATCTGGACCGCGCAGGCTGCGCCTTCTGGCGCCGCTTCGCAGACTTCGGTGAAAACCATCGCGAGCGTGAAAGCCTCTTCCCCCGTCGAGCACCCGACGACCCAGGCGCGCATCCGCGTGGCGTCCGCATGGTGGCGGGCCACCAGGGCTGGCAACACAGCGTCCTTCACCTCCTGCCAGACGGCGGCGTCGCGGAAGAACGATGTGACGCCGATCAGCAGTTCCTTGAACAGCAGTTCGCGTTCCTGCGCGTTCTGACGCAGGAATTCGGCGTAGGCCTCTATCGTGCCCTGGTCATGGACGGCCATGCGGCGTGCAATGCGCCGCATCAGCGTGCTGGGCTTGTACTGCGACAGGTCGTGCCGGGTCTGGCGACGCAGTTGGTCCAGGATGAGCGCCAGCGCAGCGGGCTGCGGTCCGGCAGGGGCGGGCAACATTGCCGGCAACTGCACACGGGCCACCTTCAGGATGCGCCCAGGCATGTCGCCCGGCAGCGCGATGAGGTCGGCACAACCTGTGCTGATCGCACTTTGTGGCATCGAGTCAAACTGCGCAGAGTCGGGCTGCTGCACCACCGTCAGGCCGCCTTGCGACTTGATCGCCTGCAGGCCCAGCGTGCCGTCCGAACCCATGCCCGACAGCACCACGCCAACGGCCCTTTCGCCCAGCGCCCGCGCCAGCGAACTGAAGAGCACGTCAATGGGCAACCGCTGGCCCCGCGGCTTTGACGGGACTGTCAGACGCAGCAGGCCCCCGAGCACACTCAACTCGGCATTGGGCGGTATCACGTACACCGTGTCGGGTTCGATGCGCTCCAAGTCAACGGCCTCGCGCACCGGCATGGCGGTTGCCCGCTGCAGCAGTTCAACCAGTTGCGCCTTGTGCGTCGGGTCCATGTGCTGCACCACGATGTATGCCAGGCTACTGCCGGCCGGGACGCCTGACATGAATTGCTGCAGCGGTTCCAGGCCGCCGGCAGATGCACCCAGGCCAACAATGCGCAAGCCGGAGGCCGATGTGGAGGCGAGCGCCACGCTGTCGGGGGTGTTCATGCCCGAGTATGCGGCGCGCGGGACGTTTCAACGTTCGCCAACGCACAGACCTGCACGCCACGGCTACCTACCGTCGTTGATGCCCCGAGGAGCCGTCATGCCGAACACCAACCCCCGCAAGCCCCACCACCCGCACACGCCCAACGACGCGCCCGACGAGATCGAGCCCGATTCACTGCCCGTCGAACCTGACAAAGGGCCGATGCCCACACACATACCGGACGACCCTGAACTCGACCGCGTGGTCAACCCCGAAGACTGAGCCCCCACCCCATGCCGCCACTGAAACCAAAGATGCGCCGCCCGGTCGGCAAGCAGGCGGCCACACCGATGCGTGTGGGCAAGGCATCTGCAGCGCCAGGACTGGCGCCGCCGGACCTGGGCCGTGACCTGGCACTGCCGCATGAGCGCGACCAGTCGACCGCTGCCACGGCAACCGAGCCCGACCCCGTCATTGCGCAAGCCAAACGCGACATCGACGCGGGCCTGGTCGACACCGACATGCGGGCCACGCCGGGCCTGGACGCCAAGCTGCGCGCCAAGCTTGTGCCCGGGCCTGGCGGCAAGCCGCCTGCATCTGGCGGCTGAGCGTTTGACTCAATGCCCGTGTCTTTGCCAGGTTGACAGCGAAGCAGCGTCGGCCGGCAGCACGTGCGGGCACCAGCGTTGCAGACAGCCTTGCAGCGCGTCGCGGCCACAGGGCTTGTCCAGCACGTCGTCAATGCCATAACGCTGCAACAGGTGCAAGGGTGGCGCGCTGGACGAGTAGGCCACCACGGGCACGCGCCCCCGGTGGTGTTCGCGCTCGAAGTGGCGGATCTGCAGCGTGGCGGCAGCGCCGTCCAGCACCGGCATCTGCAGGTCCATCAGGATCACGTCCAGCCGCAATTCAGACGCCATCGACACCGCCTCGGCGCCGTCTGCCGCCACCACCGGCAGCAGGCTGAAGGATGACAACAGTTCGCAAGCGAGCAGGATGTTGACGGGGTTGTCGTCCACCACCATCACGCAGCGCCCTTGCGGGCCTGCGCCGGAGGCTGCGGGCAGCGTCGGGGTTTCCCAGCTGGGGGGCTCCGACACATCGTCCTGGAACACCCGCTGCAACATGCGCAGCCATTGGGGGCCCGGGTTTCTGAGCCAGGGGGCCGGGCTTTTGAACTGTCTCATTGCACTGTCTCCAATCGGCCGGACGAGCCTGACCAAAACGCCAAGGTTCGGCTGACGGACGGTCTGCGTCTGTGCGTCAGCGTACTTTTATCGCTTCATGGACGGTGTGCTGCGGACTGCCTTGCGCCCCGGTCGGGATGGGTGTGCAAACGCACAGACCCTGCCCGTGCAGAGGCCTACGGTGCCGGGCTTCAAGAGGGCGATTTCCGACCTCACCCCTGCACACTGTTGAAGGAGTTTTCATGACTGCATCCAAGACTACGCATTCCACCAAGGCACCCGCCGCAGCCAAGGACGCCATTGCCTTGCTCAAGGCCGACCATGAGGCCGTGAGCCAGCTGTTTGCCGAATACGAAAAGACACGGTCGGTCAGCAACAAGAAGGCGTTGGTGGCAGAAATTTGCACGGCGCTGACTGTGCATGCGCAGATTGAAGAAGAGATTTTTTACCCGGCTGTGAAGGCGGCGCTGAAGGACAAGGTGCTGGTGCCTGAAGCCACGGTTGAACACGCCGGCATCAAGGACTTGATCGCCCAGCTTGAAGGTGCGCAAGCCGATGGCGAGATGTACGACGCCAAAGTCAAGGTGCTGTCCGAATACGTGAAGCACCACGTCAAGGAAGAGCAGAACGAGATGTTCCCGCCCGCCAAGGCGTCGTCGCTCAGCATGACCGAACTCGGCGACCAACTGGCCGCGCGCAAGGCCGAGTTGCTGGCGCAAAAGACTTGAACCCGGAGCAACACACCATGAGCAACCAGACCGACTCGACCGGTACCACCGCTTCTTCCCCCCCTTCCGATGGCGCCTGGGTCAACATCGACATGCACACGCCAGTGCCCGACACGTCGATGCTGCCCGGTTCCGAGAAAGCGCCCGCCCCTGCGGTCCAGCTGATGACGCAGATGGTCAAGGGCGCGCACGAAACCATCGACCGCCTGGCAGCAAGCGCAGCGCCGACCGTTCAGCAGTGGAGCGACGGCGTGGCCGGCGCCGAAGGCGCGTTGCATGCCAAGACCGAACAGTGGCGTGCGACCGGCGAGCAATGGACAGAAAGTCTGCGTGGCACTGTGCGCAGCCACCCGCTGGTGGCCGTGTTGGCCGCATTGGCGCTGGGCGCGCTGGTGGCCCGCATCAGCAGCGGCAACCGTGGAATGCGTTCGGCATGAACGGCGAAACCGGTGGCGACGACAGCGACTGCAGAACCCGACATGTCGCGCCGCTGGACGGAAAGCCGTGGCGGTGGGCGTCAGGATTTTTGCGGACAGATGACCGCCGGTGGAGGCGCGGTGAAACTTGTTGCGCGGCGATCTTGCTTAAGGTGCGCGCGCCGTCCAGGTCGCCGCCACCAGCAGGACGAAACCGAGCACCGCTGCACTGGCGTGGGTGACGACCAGCCACTTGGGCAATGGCAATTGCTTCCAGTGATAGTTGAGGTTCAGGACCGCGCCGCCGCCCGCGGCGGCGAGAAAGAGCAAGAGCGCGATCAGCGCCAGCTTGGGCAGTCCAACCGTCGCGGCGGCGTACAGCAGCAGGGTGACAGCCGCCGCCGCCAGGAACCCGTGCAACATGGCCAGCGCGGGGGGCGGCGACCGGTCACCGACGAAGCGAATGCCCGCCATGACCAAACCGCCCGCCGCAGCGACGGCCAGCAACACGGTTGATGTGAGAAGTACGAGTGCTGGTTCCATGGGGTGCCCCTGCGCGATGCGGCTAGAGTGACTTGAGGTACTGCGCCAGATCAGACATCTGGCTTGGCGTCAGACCCAGCGACTGCTTTGTGTTGTAGGTCTGAACCACCGCGTCCAGCGTGGCTGCCGTGCCGTTGTGAAAGTACGGCGGGTGCTGCCATACACCCTTCAGGGGTGCGGTGCGGTACTGCTTCGTGGCACTGCGCGACGCGTAGCTTGGCGCGCCGTTCGGCTCCGGTTCGCTGACTGCGTCGCCCGGCGGGTGCAAACGCGTGTTGGCGTCCGTGAACTCGGGCCCGCTGTGGCAGGTCACACATTTGCCGGCGTTGTTGAAGACGAACTTGCCCCGATCCGCTGCGGCGGCATTGAAGCTCCCGCTTGGTGGTGATGGTGCTGCCAGCGACAGCTGATACGCCTGCAGCGCGGGCAGCTTCGGCGTGATCAGGTCGCGGGTTCCGTTGGTGACATTGACCCCGGTGCGCGGCTCGACAAACGTGCCGTGGCCGCCCATCTGCGTCACGCCCACATAGCGGTTCCAGTAGGCCAGGTCGTTGCCATCGCCCGTCGAGGTGGCCTTGTTGATGCCCGCCAGGCCGTAGGCGGGCGGGATGACTTGCGGGCCGTTCTTGCCGTCCAG
Organism: Rubrivivax sp.; assembly: GCA_031372005.1. Lineage (GTDB taxonomy): Bacteria > Pseudomonadota > Gammaproteobacteria > Burkholderiales > Burkholderiaceae_C > Rubrivivax. The sequence goes on along the minus strand of JANMKK010000052.1, from coordinate 7,291 downwards.
GTTGAAGCGGGGGTCGTACTTGCCGGGGCCCCAGGAGTTGTAGACCGCCTTGGTTGCGGCGCTCAGCGCGGGGGACAAGGCAATGATCGCGCCGGGGTTCAGGTCGCGATTGGGCCAGCCATCAAGCCGCTTGCCGATGCCTGGCGCGAAGGAATTGTCGACCGTCGAATGGCACAAGGCACAGGTGACACCGATGCGGGTCAGAACGTCCGCTCCGTTGACGGTCTCGACCTTGCCCTTGAGGCCAACCACCGCATCGAGCTTGAGCAATGCCACGGTGGTCGCGGGGCTCCTCAGATCGACCGAGCCGTTCTGGATACCCGCCACCACCGCTGCCGGCAAGGCTTCTGCGTCGACCTTGAGGCCGACCGACAAGGCGGTTGTCGGGTCGACCGCCGTGCGGATCACTTCATGCATGCGCAGGGTGTCGGTCCACTGCGTCTCGTCGCCAAAGGTGTCGAAGCGGAAGACTTGCTTGCCCTGGGCGACGAGCGCGGCTTGTTCGGCCGCCGAGTTGTCGGCGATGCCACTGCAAGCACCGGCCAGCACAGCGACCACGGCCACGGCACCCCACACGATCACGCTGCGCGAGGCACTGCGTCGGGGCTGCTCGTGCGCCCGGTGCGCTGCCGCCGTGAACATTCCGTTGGCGGGTTTTCTCGGTGGGTGGGCGTATCTCATGCGCGTCTCCTGGTTGGCGGCTGCTGCCACTCGGTGGCAACTCAGCGGCAAAACGGTGGCAACACGGAAAGCGTCTGACGAATGTCGATGCGCGTCTGTGCGCTGTCACACCCGCTAAGGGCTTTGGGTCAACGGACCGGGTGTCAGATAGAAACCCAACTGCTGGGCGACCCGCATGGACTTTGATGCGATCATCTTCCGCACCCGCAATGGATTGATCCGGGTGTGGAACTGCGGCGCTGTGCGATCGACTCCCGGATTTGAAAAGGAAGGCGTCATGAGCATCGACCTGCCAGGCCACTCGGCACCCACCGCCGGGTTTGAGGCCCCGCTTGAGATGCTGTCGGCGTGCCACCACCGCATCGAGCGCCAATGCGCCACTTTGCGCCGCCTCGTACCGCACCTGGCCGCCCGGGGTGCAGACGTTGAGGCACGCACTGCGGCCGCCGGTGTGTTGCGCTACTTCGATACCGCAGCGCAGCAGCATCACAGCGACGAGGAAGAAAACCTCTTCCCGGCGCTGATCGAGTCGACTGCCGGCTCGGACGCAGTGTGCCTGCGCGCGTTGATCGACGGGTTGACGGCCGACCACCGCAAACTCGACGCGCACTGGCAGCGCGTGCGCAGCGCACTTGAACGCATAGTCACCGGGGATGGCGCGTCACTGCCCGCTTCGGATGTCCTTGCCCTGGTTGGCATGCATGAACAACACATCAAGCGCGAAGAGCGCGACCTGCTGCCGATGGCCGCACGGCTGTTGAGCGACGAAGCGCTGCAGCAGATTGGCCGTGCCATGCGCGAGCGACGCGGCATCGGGCCGGTCGTATGAAAGTAGGGCGAACGGTTTTCATGGCACACGATGAAACCGGTTGTTCGCTGGACGACTTGCTTGTGCAAGTGCGTGCCTGCCGCGCGTGCGAGGCGCACCTGCAGCATCTGCCGCATCTGCCCCATCTGCCGCATCTGCCACCAGGCCCGCGCCCCGTGGTGCAGGCAGGGGCGGCAGCGCGGATCCTCATCGTCGGCCAAGCCCCGGGCGCGCGGGTGCATGCGAGTGGCATTCCGTGGGACGACCGCAGTGGTGCCCGACTGCGCGAATGGATGGGCATTGATGCCGGGCACTTCTACGATCCGGCCCGTGTGGCGATCGTGCCGATGGGGTTCTGTTATCCAGGGCGCGGACCCGGCGGAGACCTGCCCCCGCGGCGCGAGTGCGCGCCGCTGTGGCAGGCCCGTTTGATCGCGCAACTGCCTGGGATCGAACTCACCTTGCTCGTCGGCGCTTACGCGCAGGCCCACCACCTGCGACACACCGGCCACGTGTCGGTGACGCGAACGATGCTCAACTGGCGTGCGCATGCACCCCGCGTGATCCCGCTGCCGCACCCTTCACCGCGCAACATTGCCTGGTTCAAGGCCAACCCCTGGTTCGACGATGAACTCCTGCCCGTTCTGCGCCAAGGCGTCCGCAAGCTCATCGGCGGCTGACCCGCCGGGCCCACGAAGCGCGCTGCACCGACGGCAGGCGTGAACATCGGCTGCACGCATGCGCCGGGTCTCAAAGGCTTCCGCCGGATCAGGCGCCTCTCAGGCTCAGCCTCTCACTCCACCGTCACGCTCTTGGCCAGGTTGCGCGGCTTGTCCACATCCGTGCCGCGTGCGCAGGCGGTGTGATACGCCAGCAATTGCAGCGGCACCACATGCAGGATGGGTGAGAGCGCGCCGTAGTGTTCTGGCATGCGGATCACATGGATGCCGGTGTCGCTTTCAATGCGCGTGTCGCCGTCGGCAAACACATACAGCTGGCCACCCCGGGCGCGCACTTCCTGCAGGTTGCTTTTCAGCTTCTCCAGCAGTGCATCGTTGGGCGCCACGGTGACCACCGGCATCTGGTCGGTGACCAGCGCCAGCGGGCCGTGTTTCAGTTCACCCGCCGGGTAGGCCTCGGCGTGGATGTAGCTGATCTCTTTCAACTTCAGCGCGCCCTCCATCGCAATCGGGTAGTGCAGGCCGCGGCCCAGAAAGAGTGCGTTTTCCTTGCGCGCGAAATCTTCGCTCCAGGCAATGATCTGCGGCTCCAGTGCCAGCACGCTCTGCAGCGCCACGGGCAGGTGGCGCAGGGCTTTCAGCTCTGCCGCTTCTTGCGCGTCGCTCAGGCGGCCGCGCACTTGCGCCAGCGCCAGCGTCAGCAGGTACAGGCCAGCCAATTGCGTGGTGAATGCTTTCGTGCTGGCCACGCCAATCTCAACGCCAGCACGGGTGATGTAGGCCAGCTCGCATTCGCGCACCATGGCGCTGGTGGCCACGTTGCAGATCGTCAGCGTGTGCTTCATGCCCAGGCTGCGCGCGTGCTTCAGCGCCGCCAGCGTGTCGGCCGTTTCGCCGCTCTGGCTGATGGTGACGACCAGCGTGCGCGGGTCAGGCACGCTGTCGCGGTAGCGGTATTCGCTGGCCACTTCCACGGTGGTGGGGATGCCAGCGATGCTTTCCAGCCAGTAGCGCGCGGTGCTGCCTGAATAGAAGCTGGTGCCGCAGGCCAGGATCAGCACGCGGTCGATGTCCTTGAAGATGCGGTGTGCGCCGTCGCCGAAGAGTTTGGGGCTGATCCCTTCGACGCCTTCGAGCGTGTCGGCCAGCGCGCGCGGCTGCTCGAAGATTTCCTTCTGCATGTAGTGGCGGTAGGGGCCCAGTTCCGCCGCGCCGCTGTGCGCGTGCACGGTGCGCACCGGGCGGTCTGCGGGGCTGTAGCGGCCGTTCGCGTCAACCGTGCTGATCCAGTAGCGGCCCAATTGCAGGTCCACCACATCGCCTTCTTCGAGGTAGACGATCTGGCTCGTCACACCGGCCAGCGCCATGGCGTCGGACGCCAAGAAGTTTTCGCCCGCGCCCTGTTCACCCACGCCCAGCACCAGCGGCGAGCCTTGCCTGGCGCCCACCACGCGCAGCGGTTCGTCGCGGCAGAAGACGGCGATGGCGTAGGCACCGCGCAGGCGCGGCAGGCTGCGCTGCACGGCGTCCAGCAGGTCGCCGTCGTACTGGCTGTGCACCAGGTGGGCGATGACTTCGGTGTCGGTCTGGCTGGTGAAGACGTAGCCGCGCTGGCGCAGTTCAGCGCGCAGCTCGTCGTGGTTTTCGATGATGCCGTTGTGGACCAGCGCGATGCGGCCCGACACCGCCTCTTTGCCCGAGGGTGCGGCGCCAGGCCCGCTGGAGAAGTGCGGGTGCGCGTTGTGCACTGCGGGCGCGCCGTGCGTGGCCCAGCGCGTGTGCGCGATGCCCGTCGTGGCATGGATGCCGTCGGCAGCCACGCTCAGTTCGAGTTCGGCGACGCGCGATGTGCTGCGCGCGCGCCGCAGTTCACCGCCCTGGTGCACGGCCACGCCGCAAGAGTCGTAGCCGCGGTATTCCAGGCGCTTCAGGCCTTCGAGCAAGATGGGAACGATGTTGCGGTTGCTGACGGCGCCGACGATTCCACACATGGTGTTGATGTCCTGGGTTTTGTGATTTGACGGGTGGCGGATGCTAGGCCAGACAGCTTGACGCTTTACGTCAACTTATGCCGTCCTGATGAATGAAAATATCGCAATCGTTTTGGAGTGCAAGTTTCAGGCTAAAACTTGGCACTTATCAGCTCATAATTTCTACATGCAGTTTGACGCCACCGACATCCGCCTGCTTGACCTGCTACAAAGTGACGCCTCGCTGTCCAACCAAGACTTGGCAGAGCGTGCGCACACGTCGCCCGCCACCGCGTTGCGACGCGTCCGGCGTCTCGTGGATGAAGGGGTTATCGAACGCCGAGTGGCTTTGCTGAACCCCGACCGTGTGGCTGAAGGCCTGACAGCGCTGGTGGAGGTTTCACTCGACCGCCAGGGCGCCGAGCATCTGGACGCCTTCGAGGCCCGCGCCGTGGCCGAACTTGCGGTTCAGCAGTGCTACCGCGTGTCGCCCGGACCAGATTTTGTGCTGGTGCTGCGGGTGGCCGGCATTCCGGCTTACAACGCGCTGGTGCAGCGCCTCTTCACGCAGGACGCCAACGTGCGCAACGTGAAGGCCTTCTTCAGCGTCAAGCGCGCCAAGTTCGACCCGCGCATGGTGCTGACGCCGCGGGCTGTCTGATCAGGTTTGCTTCAGGATCGCCAGGCCTTTGAGGTACTCGCCTTCGGGAAATTCCATGGTCGTCGGGTGATCACACGCGCCTTCCAGCCGCTGCAGGATCGCGCCGTCAACCCCTGCGTCGGCAGCGGAACCGGCAACGATCTTGTGGAACAGGTCGGCGTTGATGCCACCGCTGCAACTGAAGGTTAGCAACAGGCCTCCGGGTGCCAGCAGCTTCAGCGCCAGCCGGTTGATGTCCTTGTAGGCGCGTGCCGCGCGTTCGGCATGCGCTGCGGTGGGCGCGAACTTGGGCGGGTCAAGCACGATGGCGTCGAAGCAGCGGCCGGCCTCCAGGCTGGCGCGCAGGTATTGGTTGACATCGGCGTCTTCACAGCTGCTGGCGGCAACGTCAAAACCATTCAGCTGCACGTGGGCCTGCACCCGTTCCAGTGCGGGCGCGGATGAATCGACACTGGTCACGTGCTGCGCGCCCGCCGCCAACGCCGCCACCGTGAAGCCGCCTGTGTAGCAATAGGCGTTGAGCACCTGTTTGCAGCCAAACTGCCGCACCCAGCGCGCAAAGGCGGCGCGGTTGTCGCGCTGGTCCAGGTAGAAGCCGGTCTTGTGGCCTTGGGCCACGTCCAGCGTCAGCTGCCAGTCGTGTTCGCGGATCTGCACTTCGGTGTTGCCGTCGCCGCGCAGCCAGCCACTCTGCAGCGGCAGACCTTCAAGCTCGCGCACGCCCACGTCCGATCGTTCGTACAGCCGTGCAGCGCCCGTGGCGGCCAGCAACTGCTCAGTCAGGGTGTCCTTCCAGCGTTCACTGCCGACAGACAGGAACTGCACACTCAGCAGCTCACCGTAGCGGTCCACCACCAGGCCCGGCAGGCCGTCGGCTTCGCCGTGCACCAGGCGCATGCCGCTGCTGGCAATGGGCAGGCGCGCCCGCAGCGCCACGGCGCGTGCGATGCGGCGCTGGAAAAAGGCGGCGTCGATGCGCTCGGCTTCGTCAAAGCTCCACACCCGCACGCGGATGCGGCTGCTGCCGCTGTAGGCGCCCCAGGCCAGGAAGCTGCCGTCGGCCGCTTCCACGCGCACCGTCTCGCCGGGGTCGGCCTTGCCACCGGCCACGCTGCCCGCAAAGACCCAGGGGTGGCGGCGGTGCAGCGAGCGTTCTTTGCCGGGCATGAGGCGGATCGATTTCATGGCGGCGATTCTCGCTGGACGCTGCAGCACCTTGGCGGCGCCTTGGCCGTGGCCGTGACGTGACGTCACCGTCACCGCTCGCGCGCGCGGCGCAGCCGCCGGCGCCTGTCAGGCGCCCGGTTTGCGCTTGGCGCGCGGGTGCGCCGCGTCGTAGATCTTGCTCAGGTGTTGATGGTCCAGCTTGGTATAGACCTGCGTCGTGCTGATGCTGGCGTGGCCCAGCAGTTCTTGCACCGCGCGCAGGTCGCCGCTGCTTTGCAGCAGGTGGCTGGCATAGCTGTGGCGCAGCATGTGCGGGTGCACACGGGTGGGCAGGCCCGACTGCTGCGCCATGGCCTGCAAGCGCAGACGCAACTGGTTGGGCGACAGGCGCGTGCCACGCTGGCTGACGAAGAGTGCCGTCTCGTCCGCGTTGGCCAGCGAGGGGCGCGCTGCCAGCCAGGCCTGCAACGCCGCCAAGGCCGGCGCGCCCACTGGCAGGCTGCGGCGCTTGCTGCCTTTTCCCAGCACGTGCGCGGTGGCGTCGGGTGCATCGATCCATCCGCGCGACGTGGCCGTGGCCAGCACATCCAGCCCCATCAGTTCGCCGATGCGCATGCCGCAGCCGTACAGCAGCTCTGCGATGGCATGGTCGCGCGCGGCCAGCGACGGGCTGCTGTGTTCGGTGCGGTGTTCAGCCAGCGCCACCGCCTGCTGCACCGACAACGCCTTCGGCAAGGGCTTGGGCGCCTTGGGCGGGCGGATGCCTTCCACCGGGTTGGCCTGCACCAGGCCCTGCCGGCCCCACCAGCGGTACAGGCCACGCCAGGCCGCGAGTGCAATGGCAATGCTGCGCGGCGCCAGCCCGCGCCCGCGCAGCTGCGCCACCCAGCTGCGGATGTGGTGCGTCTGCGCGGCCAGCAACGCGACGCCAGCGGCGTGCGCCGACGCCTGAAGCCGCAACAGCGCTTCACCGTACATCGCCACCGTGCGTGCGGCCAGGCGGCGTTCCACCGTCAAGTGCTGCAGGAATGGCTGGATGTCGGCGCCCAGCTCGGTCATGGTGTGTCTGCCGTTCGTCAAGCCGCCATCAAGCAGCAACCCGCAACCGCGACAGCGCGGCGCTGGCGACTTCGGCCATGCGCATCAGGAAGTCCGTGCCCATGTCGGCCGAATAGCGGGTGGGGTCGGGCGAGCCCAGCACCAAAAGGCCAAAGCAGCTGTCGCCCTGGCGCAGCGGCAGCATCGCCAGCGACATCACGGTGCCCGCGTCTTCCAGCCAGCGTGTGGCCTCGAAGCCGGCGTTGACGCCGCAGTAGGGCAACGT
>JANMKK010000198.1:0-4111 GCA_031372005.1 Rubrivivax sp. | reverse complement strand
CAAGGCTGGCGACGCTGCAGCGCACCCCTTTGAGCTGAGCTGCGTCGGCGGCAAGCCGGGCCTGCCACCGTACTGGCGCGACGTGGGCACGATCGACGCGTACTGGGACGCCAACATCGACCTCACTGCCACCGACCCGCTGCTGAACCTGTACGACACCGACTGGCCCATCTGGACTTACCAGATGCAGCTGCCGCCGGCCAAGTTTGTGCACAACACGGACGAGCGCCGCGGCATGGCCATCGAGTCGATGGTGTCGGGCGGCTGCATCGTGTCGGGTGCGGTGTTGCGGTCGGTGCTGTTTTCGCAAGTGCGGGTGCATTCGTATTCGCAGGTGCACTGGAGCGTGCTGCTGCCCGGTGTGCAGGTGGGGCGCCACGCGCGCATCACCAAGGCGGTGATCGACCGCGATTGCATCGTCCCCGACCATCTGGTGATTGGCGAAGACGCGGTGGCCGACGCGGCGCGCTTCCACCGCACCGAATCCGGCATCACGCTGGTGACGCGCGAGATGTTGCGCAACCTGGCTTGAGGCGGGCCAAGCGGAGACTTGCTGATGAAAGTTCTGCATGTGGCAGCGGAAGTCTTTCCGCTGGTGAAAACCGGCGGCCTGGCCGATGTCATGGCCGCCTTGCCAGTGGCCTTGGCCGAGCAGGGCGCCGATGTGCGCTTGCTGCTGCCGGGCCTGCCGGCGGTGCTGGACGCCGTGCAGGCGGCGCGCGTGGTGGTCGATATCGGCTCCTGCTTCGGCGCCGTGCGCGTGCGCCTGCTGCTGGCGCGCATGCCGCAGACGCATTTGCCGGTGTACGTCATCGACGCCCCGTATCTTTATCGGCGCGACGGCAGCCCGTACCAAGACAACCAGGGCGAAGAGTGGCCCGACAACCTGCAGCGTTTTGCGCTGCTGGGCTGGGTGGCCGCGCACCTGGCCGCCGACGACGCCGACCCCGCCTGGACGCCCGACATCGTGCATGCGCACGACTGGCACGCCGCGCTGGCCTGCGCCTACATGGCGCACCACCCGCCAACGCGCGCACGCTCGGTCTTCACGGTGCACAACCTGGCCTTTCAAGGCCTGTTTCCGATGGGCGACGGGCCGATGCTGGGGCTGCCCTCTGAATTGCTGTCGGCTGCGGGACTGGAATTCCATGGCCGGCTCAGCTTCATGAAGGCCGGCCTGCAGTACGCGCACCAGGTCACCACCGTCAGCCCCAGCTACGCCCGCGAGATCGCGACCCACGAATTTGGCTGCGGCCTGGACGGCGTCGTGCGCAGCCGCGGCGACCACGTCTGCGGCATCTTGAACGGCATCGACACCGACATCTGGAACCCAGCCAACGACCCGGCCATCGCCATGCGCTACGACGCCGAGCGGCTGCAGGGCAAGGCCGCCTGCAGGCTGGCATTGCTGAACGAACTGGGCCTGGAGGCGCGCGATGGCACGCTGCTGCTGACTGTCGTCAGCCGCCTCACTGCGCAGAAGGGGCTGGACCTGCTGCTGGCTGCCCTGCCGCAGCTCTTGCAAGCGGGCGTGCAGCTGGCCCTGCAAGGCACTGGCGACCCTGCGCTGGAGGCGGGCTTTCGCATGGCGCAGCAGGCACACCCGGGTTTGGTGCACGTGCACATCGGCTACGACGAAGCGCGGGCGCATCGCTTGCTGGCCGGCGCCGACGTCATCGGGGTGCCGTCGCGCTTTGAGCCTTGCGGCCTGACGCAGATGTACGGCCTGCGCTACGGCACGCTGCCCATCGTGCGGCGCGTGGGCGGGTTGGCCGACACCGTGCGAGATGATGGCGCGGACGCTGCCGGCGGCCAGGCCACCGGCTTCCTTTTCGACGCCGCCACGCCGCAAGCGCTGGAGCGTGCCGTCATGCGTGCAGCCGTGTTGAAGGCCGATGGCAAGCGCTGGCGCGCGCGCATGGCCACGGCGATGGCGGAGCCCTTGTCGTGGGAGGCGCCAGCACAAGCCTACCTGGCCTTGTACGACCGGCTGGGCCACCGCAGCAACGGCGCTTGAGCCCCGGCCCACCCGCACACGCCTATGGGTGTCGCCCCTAGCCCTGGGGACGCGCCTCTTTCAGGGTCGCCCCACCCTTACTTCGGCGGTGGGGCCGGGTCCCGCAGCCAACTTTCCAACTGCGAGGACTTGCCATGAAATTTCACTTCGGCTTCTTGAGCATGGGTGACAACGGCGCGATCACCTTCAACCTCACTGCCGCAGTGTCCACGGCGGCTATTTCTCTACATCGGCGAGGTCGGCAACAACGGTGAAGTGGCCGCCAGTTCAATCCGCGTGCTTGACAACCACGTGCCAGAGCCAGGCTCGCTGGCATTGGCCGGGCTGGCGTTGGCCGGACTGATGATGACGGGCCGCAAGAGCAGGGTTTGACCAAAGCACTGGCCCTCGCCGGCCCGCGAGCCGTCAGCCACAACCGCGCGCAGGTGCACACTCCATGGACTGGACACAGAGAGGCCACCCTCCATGCACCGATTCGATCGCCTCGTTCCACTCGCTTTCGTGGCCGCCGTCGGCGCGCCGCTGGGCGGCCTGGCTGGTTGCGGCGCAGAAGTCGCGGGAACGGCTGCGGCTGTGGCGGCCACGCAGGCAGCCCAAGCCAGCCAGGCAAAAGCCCAGCAGGCAAGGATCGTGGAAGGTGTGAAACAGGGGCAGGACGCAGCGGCTGCACGTGCGGCCAGTGCCGCTGACGAGGCGGGGAAGTAGTCAGAAACTCAGAGCGACGGAGTGCGCTAAGGCATCGTCCGGAGCGCTTGGCGTACAGCAACGCACCTGGGTCGGAAGAGTCCTGGCGGAAGGGGCGGGATTCGAACCCGCGGGGGGCTGTTAACCCCCACATGCTTTCCAGGCATGCGACTTAAACCGCTCATCCACCCTTCCGTAGCAGGGCGCGCCAGACGCGCCAGTGCCATCAACCGGGCGCGATTCTAGCCCTGCGCCGCAGGCGCCGTGGCGTGCTGGCGCAGCCACTCCATCAGCACGTATTCCAGCGCGCGCTGGTGGGTGCTTTCCAGCACGACTGGCGGCGCGCAGTCGTTCTCGTAGGCCTCGCGCCAGCGCAGCGCGCAGACGCACCAGCGGTCACCGGGTTTCAGCCCCCGGAAGCGGTGCTCTGGGCGCGGCGTGATGAGGTCGTTGCCGCGCTCCATCTGGAAGTTCAAGAACTCCACGCTGACGCGCGCGCAGATGACGTGGCTGCCGGCATCTTGCGCGTCGGTGTGGCAGCAGCCGTCGCGGTAAAAGCCGGTCAGCGGGTCGTAGGAGCAAGGCACGAGCGCGGTGCCCAGCACATTGAGCGCCGCCTCGTCTTTCACGACCCCGCCTTGCCGCCCTTGAAGAGCGCCATCGCCGTGCCGATCAGGCCCGCCACTTCGCCCATGTGGCCGGGCACGATCATCGTGTTGTTGGTCTTGGCCAGCTGGCCGTAGGCATCGACGGCTTTTTCGGCCACCTTCAGCTGCACGGCCTGTTCGCCGCCGGGTTGCTGGATGGCGGCTGCGATCTTGCGGATGGCGTCTGCCGTGGCGTCTGCCACGGCAGTGATCGCTGTGGCGGCGCCCTGGGCCCGGTTGATTTCGGCTTGCTTTTCGCCTTCGCTGCGGGCGATGAAGGCTTCGCGTTCGCCGGTGGCGATGTTGATCTGCTCTTGGCGGCGGCCTTCAGACGCCGCGATCAGCGCGCGCTTCTCACGCTCTGCCGTGATCTGCGCCTGCATTGAATGCAGGATCGCGGCTGGCGGCGTCAGGTCCTTGATCTCGTAGCGCAGCACCTTCACGCCCCAGTTCAGCGCCGCTTCGTCGAGTGAATTCACCACGCTGGCGTTGATGTGGGCGCGTTCCTCGAAGGTCTTGTCGAGTTCCATCTTGCCCACCACGCTGCGCAGCGTGGTCTGCGCGAGTTGCGTGATGGCGACGATGTAGTTGCTGCTGCCGTAGCTGGCCCGCATCGGGTCGGTGATCTGGAAGTACAAGATGCCGTCCACCTGCAACTGTGTGTTGTCCTTGGTGATGCAGACCTGGCTGGGCACGTCCAGCGGCACTTCCTTCAAGGAATGGCGGTAGGCCACACGATCGACGAAGGGCACGACGAAGCTCA
>JANMKK010000421.1:0-9813 GCA_031372005.1 Rubrivivax sp. | reverse complement strand
CGGCACGGCACCGGCGCGCACGAGGTCGTCTTCAAAGCCCGGGAACAACTCGGCCAGCGCGTTCAGCCCACCCGCCAGCAGCCCGTGCACATGGAGCGCCTGCGGCGTGCCGGCTCGCTGTGCCGCTGCGTCGGCCAGGTGGTCACGTTCGAGCACGGTGACCTGCTCGAAGTGCGCGGCAAGCGCCCGCGCAGCCGTCAAGCCGGCCATGCCGGCGCCGATCACCACGGCGTGTTTCATCACCGGCACTTTCTTCAGTGCGTTTCAGTCATCGCGCCACCGCGTCAACCAGCGCGCGCGCGAGCCTTTCGCCATCGACCGGCTTGTGCAGCACCGTGACGGCGAACCCCGACAACTCACGCAATCGCTGCGCCCCGGTGTCGCCCGTCACGATGACCACCGGCAGGTTGGCGCCGTCACGTTGGCCCCCGCGCAGTCTGGCAATGACGTCGGCGCCGGTCTCGTCGCGCAAGCGGTAGTCGAGCACCAGCACGTCGGCCGCAAAGCCTTGCGCCAGCGCCTGTTCGGCCTGTGCGCCATTGGCCACGCCACGGACAGACCAGCCGATCTGGCGCAGGTAGGTGCACAGCGATTGCAGCACTTCGGGCTCGTCATCCACCAGCAGGACCGACAGCGCTTTGCCAGCGTAGAGGTCACTGGGCGGTGACGGCGGGTGCACCGCCGGTGCCTCAGCGGCAAGGCTCAACTCGAAGCGGGCGCCACGCCCGGGTTCACAGATTAGCTGGATGGGGATGTCCAGCAGCGCAGCCGTGCGCTTGACGATTGCCAGACCCAGGCCCAGGCCCTGCGAGCGGTTGCGTGAGGCATTGCCGGCCTGGTAGAACTCCTCGAACACACGCTCGCGGTCGGCCGGCGCAATGCCCGGCCCGGTGTCGCTGACGCAGACACACACGCGGCCCCCCGCCACGCCGCGCGCCGACAACACGACACCGCCTTCGCGCGTGAACTTCAGTGCGTTGTCGACCAGGTTGCCCAGGATGCGCAGCAACTGATCGGCGTCGGTCAGCACCCAGGGCGGCGGTGCGGGAACGTCGACCTCCAGCGACAACCTCCGTTGCGCGGCCAGCGCGGCGTATTCGTCGCGCACGGCCTCGAGCACGGTGCCGATGTCGTGTGGCAATGAATGCGTCTGAACGGCGTGGGCGTCCAGGCGCGAGATGTCTAGCAGGCCATCGAGCAAGCTGCGGCTTTGGCGCAAGGCGCTGCCGATGCCCTGGCTCAGTTCCTTCAGCAGCGGGTCGCCCGACCGTTGCGCCACGAGGCCGAGCGTGGTGGCATTGATCGACAGTGCATGCAGGGGCTGGCGCAGGTCGTGGCTGGCGGCGGCGAAGAAGCGGGTCTTGGATGCGCTGGCGGCATCTGCACGGTCGCGTTCAAGAGCCAAAGCCGTGGACAAGGCCTCGTTGTCGTCGATCAGGCCTGCCAAGGCCGTCATGGACTGGCGTTGCGCTTTTACGACCACGACACCGAGTAGAAATGAAATGGCCGCGAATCCGGCCGACACCCACCCCACGACACCGCCGCGCGCGACAAAACCGATGATCAGCGCGCCATGCAGCGGGATTGAAAAACCCAACCAGGCGCGCATCGCCCCGCTGGCAGCCACCAGCGCAGCAGCGCCATGAACCGCCACGAGCACCATGACCGTACCCAGCACCAGATCGTTCGATTGGGTGAAGAACACGGGCAGCAACCCAGCTGATATCAGGCCCGCAACGAAATAACCCCGCGCGACCGCGTCGAACGCGGTCGCGGCCAGCACGGAGCCCGCCGATTGCAACCGCTGCTTCAACCTGTGGGCGTAAACCTCTCGTGCGATCCAGGCTAACAACCAGACGGCGGCCCAAATCTGCGCGCCGGCCTGGGCGGCCAGGTAGGCCATTAAAAGCGCGTGGGGCAGAAGCAGGTAACTTTGACGTCCCATGCGCAGCATCTGCTGCAAGCCCATCGTGTCGGCCCGCTGCGCAATTCGCGCCTCACGCGCATCATGCGCTGCCGGTTCTTGCGGCATCGTGGCCTCAGCCGATGTGGATGCCATCGCGTGAAGCCTGATAGGCCGCCTCGGTCCGGTTGCGTACACCGAGTGCCGCAAACACCGCCGTCAGGTGGCTCTTGACGGTGGATTCCGCAATGCCAAGTTCGCGCCCAATCAGCTTGTTGGGCAGGCCCCGCACCGCCGCGCGGTAGGCATCGACCTGGCGGGGTGTGAGGCCGGCGAACCGCTGCTCGCCTGCCACCGTGCTGGCCTCACCGGCGTTCGTGCCCGACCCGTGCAAGGCCTCTGCGGGCAAGAAGAGTTGCCCAGCCAGAACTTTGCCCAAGGCTACGAGCATCATCTCCGAGCTGTAGGTCTTGGGGATGAAACCCGCCGCGCCCAGCTCCACGGTGCTGCGAATCAGCGCACCGCTGGTTTCACCCGAAAGCACCACGATGCGTGCCGCGCAGCCGGCGTCACGCAAGCGGCGGATCGAAGCCTGGCCGTCGCAGTCGGCCAGGTGCCAGTCAAGCAGCACCAGTTCGTAGGCCGACAACTTCACCAGCTGCACCGCCTGTGCCAGGTCGGTGCTGGTGTCCACACACAAAGCAGGCGCCAGCACACTGAGCAGGTTCTTCAGCCCCTGCAGAAACATCATGTGGTCATCGACCATCAGGACTTGCATCGGGGCTTTGGGGTGCATGGCTGTCACTGTAGGCCGTTCAAGCGCCTGGCGCATCCGACTTCAGTGCGAGCCGCAGGTAGGAGATGCACAGCACCTCTGGCGGATGTGCCGCCGCCAGGCAAAGCCTACTGTTGGTTGGCCCGGTGGCCAGCCAAGGCATGCGGTGCACGGCCAGTGCACGGCGAGCGTGCTGACGCTTCGGCTCACGGCCTTTCAAACATCCCAGGAGCCTCAAGATGAAACTCGCACGCATGTCCCACCTGCCCGGCCGCACCAGTGTGCAGGCTCTGTTGATGCTGCTGACGCTTGTTGCCTGCGGTGGCAGCAGCGATGACACCGTTGCCACGTCCGGCAGCCGCATGCAGGCCAGCGCGATGCGGCCCCTGCTGGCCGACAACGGTACGGTTCTGGCGGCCGAGCCCAGCAGCGTGCCGGCGGACCACGGCGCCCACACACAAAGCGGTCTGTATGCCCAGCGCGACCAAGCCCTGCAGCTGGAGCGGCAACTGCGCGGCGACGTGGTCTGGGTGCCCGTGGAGTGCTGCGGTACCGAAGGCGCCGACTTGGCGGTGTACATCGCCTACGGCGTGCAGGCGGCGCACAACCTGCCCGCCAGCGCACCTGTCTTCGTCTCCGGGGCCGACCTGCGGCTGGCCGCCAGCGTGGTCAACCGGCTGGCCGAAGGCGGCATGAGCCGCGTCTTTCTGGTGACGCCGCCGCACGCGGCCGCCAGGCCAGAGGTGCGTTGATGAAAGCGGCCGCCGCCTGCGGCCTGGGTGGGGGCTGGGCCTGGGCCTGGGGACTGATGCTGTCCTTGCTCAGCGGCTGCCTGGCAGCACCGCCGCGCGCGCTGGCGCCGCACGACGAGCCGCAGCCGTCCGCGCTGCAAGGCCCGGTGCGCGTGGCGCTGGTGCTTTCTGGCGGCGGCTTGCGCGGCCTGGCGCACCTGGGTGTGCTGCGGGTGCTGCAGGCGCACGGCCTGCGGCCCGATCTGGTGGTGGGCACCAGCGTGGGCGCCATCGTCGGCGGCGCCTATGCATCGGGGGCGACCATTGAAGCGCTCGAGACGCTGCCCCTGCCTGCCGAGCTTGATCCGTGGGGCAGCCTCTTCGTGTCACCGGCACAGCGCAGTGCGGGGCTTGAAGCCTTTGTGACGGCGCGCCTGGCGCAGCGTCGGCTGCAGGACTTTCCGCTGCGCTTCGTGGCCGTGGCCACGGCCCGCCAGTCGGGCTGTGTGATGCTGTTTGGCAGCGGTGACGCGGCGCGCGCCATCGTCGCGTCGTCGGCGCTGCCAGGTGCGCTGGCCCCGGTGCTCATCGGCGCAACGGCCTTTGTGGACGGCGGTCTGAGCGCGCCGCTGCCGGTGCGGGTGGCGCGCGCCCTGGGTGCGCAGATCGTGATCGCCGTGGACACCACCTTTCACGCCGAGCCGGTCGTGCCCGACGGCATCGTGGACTCGGTGTTCCACGCCGGCATGGTGATGGCGCGCAACCTTGCCGTGGCTGACCGCGCGGCTGCCGATCTGGTGCTCACGCCGGCGCTGCCACCGGTGCCCGAGGTGACGCTGGCCAACCGGCAGGCTCTGGCGCAGGCCGGTGCGACGGCGGCGCTGCAGCAGATCGACCGCCTTCACGCGCTGTTCAAGGTGGACCCACGCACCACGGTGTCGATGCGCACCTGGCCGCCGCCACCGCTGTGCCTGGCATCGTCCGCGCTCAGTCATGCTGGTATCGGTCCTTGACCGAATGATCTTGAGTCAGAGATGGGCCCGCTGCGTGTCGAGCCTCGCACACCACTTTAGCGAGTGGCGTCCATCCCCGCGCCAGCTTGCCGACCGGCCAGCACGGCCGCCAGGTCCTGCAGGCTCTGCAGGTTGTGCGCCGGCAGAAATTGATCCACATGCGGCAGCATGGCCTTGATGCCGGCCGCGCGCGGCTCGAAGGCGTCGAAGCGCAAGAGCGGGTTCAACCACACCAGCCTGCGGCAGCTCTTGTGCAGCCGCTCCATCTCGAAGCGCAGCAGTTCGCAGCGCGGGTCGTCCGGGGTGCCATGTTCAAGACCGTCAGAGATCAGCAGCACGGTGGCGCGGCCGGACAGCACACGCCGCGCCCAGCGCTGGTTGAATTCATGCAGGCAGGCGGTGATGCGCGTGCCGCCCGACCAGTCCTGCACGTCGCGCACCACTTGCGCCACGGCGATGTCGGGGTCTTTCATGCGCAAGGCGCGCGTCGTGCGCGTCAGGCGCGTGCCAAAAACGAAGCTCTCCACCCGCGCGTCTGCATGGCCTAACGCGTGTGTGAAGTGCAGCAGCATGCGCGAATAGCGGCTCATGCTGCCGGAGATGTCGGCCAGCACCACCAGTGGTGCCGGCTGTTCGCGCGGCTTCTTCCAGCGCAGTTGCCACAGTTCACCGCCGCTGCGCGCCAGCGCCTGCAATGTGGCGCGGCCGTCCAGCCGTCCCGGCTGCGGTGCGCGGGCGCTTCGGCGTGTGGTGATGGGTTCAAACAGCGGCGCCATCTGCAGCAGCAGGCGCTGCGCGGCGCGCCACTCATCGGCCGTCATGGTGTCGAAGTCGGCCTTTTGCAGCAGTTCGCGTTCGTTCCAGGTCAGCGTCGCATCGACGTCGATCTTCTCGGGCGGCGGTGGCTGCGGCGCCGGGTTTCGCAAATTCGGCTGGTGCGGGAACAGCGCGTCACCGAGGCGCCGGTTTTCGGGCACCGGTGGCGCTTCGGTCTTGGCCTGCACCTTGGGCAGCAGCAAGGCCATCATGCGGCCCGCCAAGTCGGGGTCGCGCCAGAACAGGTAGAAGGCTTGCTCGAAGAGTTCGCGGTGTTCCACGCGGTCGATGAAACAGGCCGCCAAGGTGTCGTGGAAGTCGCGCCTGCTCTCCAGGCCCGCGATTTGCAGTGCCGTGAGTGCCAGCGCGATGCGCTCGGTGGGCACGGGCATGCCGGCCTGGCGCAACACGCGGCCGAAGTGCATGACGTTGTGGGCCAGGTGGCTGGGCAGAGTGGTGGCAGACATGACGCGATTCTGGCCTGCGGTGCAGGCGGCAGCCGGCCAGCGGGGCGAAGGCCTCAAGTTCCCTCAAGTCCTTGCCGGTGCGGCCGAATACCAGGGAACTCGGGCCTGCCGCGTTGATGCGCCGCTCCTTCCGCCCTTTCTCCCCTTCCGCCCTGGCATCACATTCTTGATCACCCGGAACCCCACCATGACCACCGCACAAGCGCTCGCCTTTGCCGACCCCCACCTGCAGCAGCACCTCGACGAAGCCGGCGACGATGAACTCGACGCGCTGGATTTCGGTGTGATCGGCATCGACGCGGCCGGTGTCGTGCGCTGCTACAACGCGGTCGAATCCAGGCTTGCCGGGCTGTCGAAGGAGCGTGTGCTGGGCAACGCGCTGTTCACGGTGGTGGCGCCCTGCATGAACAACTTCCTGGTGGCGCAGCGCTTTGAAGACGCGCTGGCCAACGGCACCACGCTGGACGCCACCATCGACTACGTGCTGACGCTGCGCATGCGGCCGGTCAAGGTCAAGTTGCGCCTGCTGGCTGGCGTGGGCGCCGCACGGCGTTACGTGGTGGTTCTGCGCCCTGCTTGACCCGGCCCGCAGCATGAGTTCTTCTGTGGACGAAGAGTACGAGGCGCTGATCCAGTTCTTGTACATCGCCCCTATCGGCCTGCTGCAGGCTCGGCACGACGGCGAGATCGTGATGGTCAACCCGCTGTGTGCGCAGTTGCTGATGCCGCTGTCGCGCGACGGCGAACTCGTCAACCTGTACACCGCATTTGAAAGCCTGGCGCCCGACCTGCGGCACCGCGTGCAGGCCTTCGACGCAGCCCACGGCATGGTGTGCGACGCGCTGCAATTGCAGGTGGGCCGGACGCAGGCGCGGCGCAAGGACGTGCAGGTCTTGTCGCTGACGTTGATGAAGCTCGACAGCGAGCGCCTGATGGTGGTGCTCAGCGACGTCACGCAGTCCTTCAAGCGCGACCGTGAACTGCGCCAGAGCCAGGCCTGGTTGAACGCGCTGGTCTCCAATCTGACCGATTACGCGCTCGTGCAGTTGGACGACAGGGGCCAGATGCAGACCTGGAATGCGAGCATCGGCCGCCTCACCGGCTTTGAGAGCGACGCCGTGGAGGGAAAGAGTTACGCGCTGTTCCACCCGCCCGAAAGCCTGCCGACTGAGCGCGTGCTGGACCGCCTGCACGACGCCGACAGCAGCGGCTGGAGCCTCGAAGAAGGCTGGCGCACGCGCGCCGACGGCTCCCGCTTCTGGGGCAGTTGCCTGATTGCGCCGCTGCACGCACCGGAAGACACCGACCCGGAAAGCCGCGCCTACAGCTTGATCCTGCGTGACGTGTCAGAAAGGCGCGAGTCCACGCAGGCGCTTTGGCAGACGGTGTCGTGCGACCACCTCACGGGGCTGGCCAATCGGCGCGCCTTCCACGATGCGGCAGAACTGGAGATCAAGCGGTGGCAGCGCCAGCCGCGCCCGATGTCGGTGCTGATGATCGACGCCGACCACTTCAAGCGCATCAACGACAGCCATGGCCATGCTGCCGGCGACGCGGTGCTGCGGCACCTGGCCGCGTGCCTGAGCGCCACCTTCCGCGCGATGGACGTGGTGGCCCGCGTGGGTGGCGAAGAGTTTGCGGTGCTGCTGCCTGGCACCGGCTTGATGGGTGCAGAAGCCGTGGCGCTTCGGGTGTGCGAGCTGTTGCGCGGCCAAGCGGTGCATGTCGATGGCAAGGCCATCGGCTGCACGGTGAGCATTGGCGTGGCCGCCATGGAGCCCGGCGTGGACGACATCGACGCGCTGCTGCAACGCGCTGACGCCGCCCTGTACGCGTCCAAGAAAGCAGGCCGCAACCGTGTGCTGTGCTGGCAGGCCGGGCAGGGCCAGCCCGCCGCCATGGCCGCCTGACGCGCATCCACCGCCCCATGACAGACGGTTCACCGGCCGCCCACGAGGCCCTGATGCGGCTCCTGCACCAGGCCCCGATCGGCCTGGTGCAGACGACGCTGGACGGTGAGATCACGATGATCAACCCGATGTCGGCGCAACTGCTGATGCCGCTGGTGGCAAACGGCAACCTCGACAACCTGTTCAACGTGCTGGCACCCGTGGCGCCGCAACTGCGTGCGCTGGCAGCAGCACCGTCGAAACCCGGTGACTTGATCTGCGACGGCCTGCATGCCGTGCTGCGCAGCGCCGTGGCGCCCGGCAGTGCAACCACGACCTTGGCCATTCGCCTGCTGAGGCTCGACGAACACACGTTGGTGGCCAGCCTGAGCGACATCACGCAGTCGGTGCGGCAGCAGCAGCAGCGTCTGGCGGACCACTGGCGCGACGCCACGCGCATCGACAACCTGACTTTGTTGCCCAACCGCACGGTGGTGCTGGAGCGCATCGCCGCCGCGCTGCGCACCGCGCGGCATGACCCGGATCACGCCTTTGCAGTGCTGTTCATCAATGTGGACCGCTTCGACAGCATCAACGTCACGCGCGGCCAGGGCGCGGGTGATGAGCTGTTGCGGCTGGTGGCTGGGCGGCTGAACACCGCCGTGCGCACCTGCGATGCAGTGGGCAGGGCCGGTCCGACCGTGACTCTGCACGACGGGTCTGGCGCCGTCCCGCCCACCGAGCCCGAAAACACCGCAGCGCGGCTGGGCGGAGACGAATTCGTAGTCCTGCTGCAGGGCCTGCGCAGTGCGGACCACGCCACCCTGGTGGCACAGCGGGTGTGCGATTCACTGCGCAAGCCTTATGAACTGGGCGGACAGGCGTTGCACAGCAGCGCCAGCATCGGCGTGGTGCTGCAGGCGCGCAGCCAGGGGGATGCGGACGCGCCGCTGCAAGGTGATGCCGACACCATGCTCCATGGCGATACGGCCACCGTGTCCCACGGCGATGCCGACGCCCTTCTGCAAGACGCCAGCCTGGCCATGCGGGAAGCCAAGCGCGCAGGCGGGGCCTGTTTTCGCGTCTTCGACCCGGTCCTGAAAGAGCGCGCCTGGCGCCGGGGCAGCCTGGAAGCCGAGTTGCGCCATGCCCTGTCGGCCGGGCAACTGTTCGTGGTGTACCAACCCATCGTCGACCTGGTGCACGGTAGGGCTGTGGGCATGGAGGCGCTGGTGCGCTGGCGCCACCCTGAACGCGGCACGGTGCCCCCGGCGGAATTCATTGAAATTGCCGAGTCCTGCGGGCTCATCGGTGCCTTGGGTGAATTTGTGCTGAACCAGGCTTGCCTTCAAAGCGCGGCCTGGCAGCGGACACTGGGTGACTTGGCGCCGCGCATGATGTCGGTGAACGTCTCGCGAGCGCAGCTCACGGACCCGGGCATTGCGGCGCAGGTGCAGCAGGCGCTGCAGTCAAGCGGCCTGCTGGCAGCCTGCCTGCAGCTTGAAGTGACCGAAAGCCTGGCGGCGCAGGACCAGCTGATCCAGGCCCGGCTGCGTGAACTCAAGGCGCTGGGCGTGACGCTGGCGCTGGACGACTTCGGCACTGGCTATTCATCGCTGTCCAGCCTGCACCTGCTGCCCATCGACGTGGTCAAGATCGACCGCTCTTTTGTCACCCAGGTCGAGTCCAGTGCCCACCACCGGGTGCTGGTGGAAGCCACTGTGCGGGTGGCCCGCAGCCTGGCCATGATCACGGTGGCGGAGGGCGTGGAAACGCCCGGGCAGGCTGCGGTGCTGAAAGCGCTGGCCTGCGACAAGGGCCAGGGCTATCTGTACGCCCGCCCGATGCCAGGCAGCGAGGCGACGCGCTGGCTGGTCGGTGCCGGTGGCGGTGCCGCTCCTGGTTGGTTGGGCGCACCTGAGACTGCCGCCGCCCTGGCGCTTTGAGCCGATGCCGATGCCGATGCCGATGCCCGGCTAACGCACTGCTTCCGATTCACGCCGCACCTGGTCCAGCAGCCGCGCTGCTTCGGAGCCCTGCACCTTGGCAATGTCGTCCTGGTACTTCAGCAGCACACCCAGCGTGTGGTTGATGGTCTCGGGGTCCAGCACCACCGAGTCCAATTCCATCAGTGCGCGTGTCCATTCGATGGTCTCGGCGATGCCGGGCAGTTTGTACAGCTCCAGCGTGCGCAGCTTCTGCACGAAGGCGACGATCTC
>JANMKK010000374.1:0-6637 GCA_031372005.1 Rubrivivax sp. | reverse complement strand
TCCAGCGCGGCTTGCACGGCGCGTTCGGATTCGCTGTCCAGCGCCGATGTCGCTTCGTCCAGGATCAGCACCGGCGCGTCCTTCGCGATGGCGCGGGCAATCGCCAGCCGCTGACGCTGGCCGCCCGAAAGCTGGTTGCCGTTGTGGCCGATCAGCGTGTCCAGGCCCTGCGGCATCGCATCCACAAAGTCCAGCAGGTGCGCCGCTTTCAGGGCCTCACGCACGGCCTCGCGCGGCATGGCGGCGCCAAGTGCCACGTTGGCGGCAACGCTGTCGTTGAACAGCACCACGTCCTGACTGACCAGTGCAAATTGCCGGCGCAGCGCGTGCATGTCCCACTGCGCCAGCGGCACGCCGTCAAGCGCGATTTCTCCGGCCGTGGGGTCGATGAAGCGCGGCAGCAGGTTGGCCAGCGTGGTCTTGCCGGCACCCGAAGGGCCGACCAGCGCCACGGTTTCGCCGGCGCGAACTTGCAAGGTGATGTCATCCACGGCAGCGGGGGTGTCCTCGCGGTAGCGCAGGCTGACGTGGCTGAAAGTGATTTCGCCACGCGCCCTGGCGGCGCTGTTGCCTTGCATGTGCGTGCCGCCCACTTCCACCGGGCTGCGTTCGATGAGGTCGAGACCCCGCTCCACCGCCGCCAGCCCGCGGGTCAGCGGTGCCACCACGTCCGACAGGTGCTTGACCGGCGCAATCAGCTGGAGCATGGCCATCACAAATGCCACGAAGCCGCCCACCGTGGCGCCACCGCTGCTGCTTTGCCACAGCGCCACCGTGATCACGCCCGACAGTGCGCAGGCCGCCAGCATTTGCGTCACCGGCGTCATCGTGGCGCCGGCCACCACGGCTTTCATCATCAGCCGGCGCACGTTGTCTGCCTTTTCGCGGAAGCGCAAAGCCTGCTGTTCTTCGGCCCCATGCAGCCGCACGATGCGCCAGGCCAGCATGTTTTCTTCCACCACATACGCGAGTTTGTCGGTGGCCTCCTGTCCCTCCACGGTGACGCGGTGCAGGCGCTTGCCCAGCACCCGCATCACCAGGCCCACGGCCGGGAACAGCAGTGCCACCACCAGCGTCAACTGCCAGTTCAACCACAGCAGGTAGCCCAGCAGCGCCAGCAACGTGAGCGTGTCGCGGATCAGCGTCAGCAGCGACCCCACGAGCGTGACGACGCCGCCCTGCGCTTCGTACACCAGCGTGTTGGTCATGCCACTGGCCGTTTGCTGCGAGAAGAGCGCGGGCGCACTGGCCAGCAGGCGCGCAAACATGCCTTCACGCAGGTGCAACACCGCGCGGTTGGCCGTCCACGCCAGGCCGTACTGGGCGATGAAGCCGGAGATGCTGCGCAGCGCAAAGAGGCCGATGATGGCCACCGGCACCATCCACAGCGGCAACTGGCCCTTGCTGAAGCCCTGGTCGAGCAGGCGGTTCATCAGTGCCGGAATCATCGGCTCGGTGGCCGCCGTCACCAACGCCCCCAGCAGCGCCGCATAGAGCCCCGCGCGGCTGTGGCGGATGGTGGGCAGCAGCCGCGCCAGGCGCTGCAGGAAAGTGGGCATGTAGGAGGGCAGGAGTTTTTCCAAGCAGCGCAATGCGCTGGCGATTATCGGTGTGCAGCGCGTCCTGTCTTTCCGCGCCCACCCGCCTGCGCTGGCAGGCTGTCGCGCCAGAGCCGCTGCCTACAATGAGCTTTTGATGGTTTGCACGATGCCCACAGAGCCTCTGCCCGAAGACCGAACAAGTTGCTGGCCGCGACGCCGCTGGCTGGCTGCGGCCACCGCCGTGGTCGCCCTGCCTTCACTGCCGGCGCTGGGCCAGTTGCGGGTTGAAATCAGCGGCGTGGGTGCGACACAGATCCCCGTTGCCCTGGGGCGCTTCAGGGACGAAGGCCCCGGCGGGGTGGCGCTGGCAGCCATCATCAAGGCCGACCTCGAACGCAGTGGTGCCTTTCGCATCATCGACACC
This sequence comes from Rubrivivax sp., assembly GCA_031372005.1. Taxonomy (GTDB): domain Bacteria; phylum Pseudomonadota; class Gammaproteobacteria; order Burkholderiales; family Burkholderiaceae_C; genus Rubrivivax. The sequence continues at coordinate 4,672 of JANMKK010000374.1, read as the reverse complement.
GCGCCGGGCCTGGACGAACGCAGCACCGTAGACCTGCCGGCCTTTCGCAGCCGCGGTGCGGACGCGCTGGTGGCGGGGTCGGTAGCGCGGCTGGCCGACGGCCGCTTTGACGTGCGCTACAAGCTCTGGGACGCCGTGCGGGGCGAACCGCTGCTGGGCCAGAGCAAGGTCGTGCTGCAGGCCGACCTGCGCCTGGCCGCACACCGCGTGGCCGATGAGATCCACGAAAAACTCACCGGTGAACGCGGCGTCTTCGCGACGCGCATCGCCTACGTGCTGCGCACCGGCAAACGCTTCTCGCTGCACATCACCGACCCCGACGGCGAAGGCGGGCAGGTGGCGCTGGCCAGTGCCGAGCCCATCATCTCGCCGGCCTGGGCACCGGACGGCCGGCGCCTGGCCTACGTGTCGTTTGAAACGCAGAAGGCCGTGGTCTGGGTTCAGGACCTGACCACGGGTGAACGGCGCATGGTGGCCAATTTCAAGGGCTCCAACAGCGCACCCGCCTGGTCGCCTGACGGTCAGCGCCTGGCGGTGACGCTGTCGCAGGACGGTCCGGCGCAGCTGTATCTGATGCCGGCCCAAGGCGGCACGCCAACGCGGCTGACACGCAGCAGCGCCATCGACACCGAAGCCACTTTCAGCCCCGACGGCAAACTGGTCTATTTCGTCAGCGACCGCGGCGGCGGCCCGCAGATCTACCGCGTGGGCATTGACGGTGGCAACCCGGAACGCGTCACCTTCAGCGGCGACTACAACATCAGCCCCGCAATCAGCCCCGACAGCAAGACGCTGGCCTTCGTCACTCGCCGCAGCGGTGGGTTTCGTCTGATGGTGCAAGACCTGGGGAATGGAAGCTCGGGCAGCGCCAGCAGTGCGGCCACCGCCATCACCGACACGCAGGACGACGAAAGCCCGAGCTTTGCGCCCAATGGTCGAATGATTGTCTATGCCACCCGGGCGCAGGGCGTCGATGTGTTGATGACCACCACCCTTGATGGCAAGATCAAGACACGCCTGCTGAGCAGCGGCGCGGACATGCGCGAACCGGCCTGGGGGCCGTTTGCGCGGTGAGGCGCTTGTGCAGAAAATTCATGTGGGAACCGCAGCGCAACCGACGCATCGAAGCACGTCCTGACCGCAGGTCAGTTCAACCACCCAAGGAGATGTCCATGAAGAAAAACCTGATTGCCGTCATGCTGGCCGCTGCCGCCACGCTGGTGCTGGTTGCGGGCTGTGAATCGCCCAGCAAGGTGGCGGGCGGTGCCAGCCTGGCACCGGTGGAAACACGCACGCCGGTATCTGCGGGCTCGGCCGGCGCCGGCACGGGTGCCACCGCCAGCGGCACACCACAGTCGGGTGTGGCAACGGTCGATATCAGCCCGCGGTCCGTCACCGGTGGTGCCGCAGCCGGCACCGCGATGATGGCCGCACCGGCGCAGCGCATCGTTTACTTCGACTACGACAGCTTCGTCATCAAGGACGAATTCAAGGGTCTGCTGGACGGCCACGCCAAAGTACTGTCGCGTGAAGCGGCCAAGCGCATGGTCGTTGAAGGCCACACCGACGAGCGCGGTGGCCGTGAATACAACCTGGCGCTGGGCCAGAAGCGGGCCGAGGCGGTGGCCAAGTCGCTTGCACTCCTGGGCGTGCCCGAAAGCCGCATCGAGGCGGTGAGCTTTGGCGAAGAACGCCCGGCGGTTTCCGGCGCCGACGAAAGCGCGTGGTCACGCAACCGCCGTGCTGAACTGAAGGACCGTTGAGATGCACTTTTGCCCAAGGCCCATCCTGGCCGGCGTGTTCATGGCTGCTGCACTGCTGTGCAGCAGCGCCGCCCACGCCGGACTTTTTGACGACGAGGAAGCCCGCAAGGCCATCGTGGACCTGCGCGCGCGCCTGGTCACCATGGAAGACCAGGGCAAGGCGCGCGCCACGGAAGCGGCCGCCGCCAACGCGCAGAGCACGCAGTTGACGGAACAGCTCGCAGCGCTGCGGCGCAGCCTGCTGGACCTGAACAACCAGCTGGAATCGATGCGGGGTGAAGTCGCCAAACTGCGCGGCAACGACGAACAGGTGATGCGCGAGGTGGCCGAGTTGCAGCGCCGCCAGCGCGACGTGGGCCAGGCGCTGGACGACCGGCTGCGCAAGGTCGAACCCACCAAGGTGTCGATGGACGGGCGCGACTTCATGGCCGACCCCGAAGAGAGGCGCGCATTCGATGAAGCCTTTGCCGCCATCCGCAATGGCGATTTCGACAAATCGGTGGCGCTTTTGTCCAGCTTCCAGCGCCGCTACCCCGCCAGCGGCTACACCGACGCAGCCCGCTTCTGGCTGGGCAATTCGCAGTACGGGCGGCGCGACTACAAGGAAGCCATCAGCACCTTCCGCGCCTTCGTCACGGGGTCACCCGACCACCCCCGCGCGCCCGAAGCGTTGCTGGCCGTGGCCAACAGCCAGGCCGAGATGAAAGACCCACGCGGCGCGCGCAAGACCATTGAAGACCTGATGAAGGCCTACCCGCAGTCTGAAGCGGCGCAGGCGGGCAAGGAAAGGCTGGCTTCGCTGAAGTAGCCGGGCCGGGCTGGTCGGCACCGACGCTGCCGGCACAATCGCGGCATGCAGGAATCCGATCTCCCCGCCCTTGTGACCCAGGTGCTGTGGGCCAGCTTCGCGTTGGCCGTGGCTTTTGGCGCCATCGCACAGCGCACGCACTTCTGCACCATGGGTGCCGTCGCCGACATCGTCAACATGGGCGACTGGACGCGGATGCGCATGTGGTTATTGGCCATGGGCATGGCGATGATCGGCTTCAACGCCATGGTGGCGCTGGGCTGGGTGCAGGCCGGGCAAAGTGTTTATGCCGGGCCGCGGCTGATCTGGCTCAGCAACCTGCTGGGCGGCCTGCTCTTTGGCGTTGGCATGGTGCTGGCGTCGGGCTGCGGCAGCAAGACGCTGGTGCGCATTGGCGGCGGCAGCCTGAAGAGCCTGGTGGTGTTCTTCGTGCTTGCGATGGCGGCCTACGCCACGTTGCGGGGCATCACGGCTGTGGCCCGAACAGCGACGGTGGACACGGTGGCGCTCACGCTGCCCAGCGGGCAGGACTTGCCGTCGTTGCTGGCCACTCTCACCGGCGCGCCCCGTGGCACCTTGGCGCTGCTGTTGGGTGGCGTCATCGGCGGCGCCTTCATCGTCTTTGCCATCGCCAAACCCGAAGGCCGCAGCGCCGACGTGCTGTTGGCCGGCCTGGGCTTGGGTGCAGTGATCGTGGCCGTGTGGTGGGTGTCGGGGCGTCTGGGGCACCTGACTGAGCACCCGGTGACGCTGGAAGATGTGTTCCTGGCCACCAACACGCAACGCATGGAATCGCTGACCTTCGTGGCGCCCATGGCCTACACGGTGGACTGGCTGATTCTTTTCAGCGACAAGAGCAAGGTGCTGACCATCGGCATCGTCACCACGCTGGGCGTGGTGGTGGGCTCGGCACTGGTGGCGGTGCTGAACCGCAGCTTCCGCTGGGAAGGTTTTGGCGGCAGCGAAGACACCGCCAACCATATCGTCGGCGCGCTGCTGATGGGCGTGGGTGGCGTCACCGCCATGGGCTGCACCATCGGCCAGGGCCTCAGCGGTGTGTCCACACTGGCCGTCGGCAGCTTCATTGCACTGGCCGGCATCATCGGCGGCGCGGTGCTGGCGTTGCGCTACCAGGTCTGGCGGCTGGACCAGGGCGATTGAAGACCGACCCCCTGCTGCCGCTGGAGGACGCCGATCTGGAGCGCCGCTTTGGCGGTCTGCGCCGCTTGTACGGCAACACCGGCTATGCCCGCGTGCGCGCAGCACGCGTGGCGGTCATCGGCCTGGGTGGCGTCGGGTCCTGGGCCGTGGAAGCGCTGGCCCGCAGCGGTGTATCACGGTTGGTGCTGGTGGATCTGGACCACGTCGCTGAGTCCAACATCAATCGCCAGGTGCAGGCCGTGGGCCAGACGCTGGGCATGGCCAAGGTGCAGGCGCTGCGCGAGCGCGTGGCCGACATCCACCCAGGATGCGAAGTGATCGTCGTGGAAGAGTTCGTCAGCCCCGCCAACTGGCCCGCGCTGCTGCCCGCAGACGTGGACGCGGTCATCGACGCCTGCGACCAGTCATCCGCCAAGACCGCGCTGGCGGCCTGGAGCCTGAAGAGCGGCGTGCCGCTGGTGTGCGTGGGCGCGGCCGGCGGCAAGCGGCTGGCGCAGGGCGTGGAGGTTGAAGACCTGGCCGACACCACGCATGACCCGCTGCTGGCCGGCCTGCGGCAACGCCTGCGCAAGGACGGCGCCGCGCCGCGCCAGGGCCGCATCGGTTTGCGCTGCGTGTTCTCGCGTGAGAACGTGGCGGCGCCGGCTGACAGCGGCAATGCAAGCCCCGTTGAGAACGGCAACGACGGCACGCTGAACTGCCACGGCTACGGCTCCAGCGTCACCGTCACCGCCACTTTTGGCATGGTGGCCGCGGGTGAAGTGTTGGCTCTGCTGCAGGCGTCCACGGCCGTCCGGACTCACCCAGAAAGGCCGGCAAAGCCAGCTATACTCTGAGGCTCTTCGGATGGGTCGTTAGCTCAGTCGGTAGAGCAGCGGACTTTTAATCCGTTGGTCGCGTGTTCGAGTCACGCACGACCCACCACGCGTCAGAACAGGCT
>JANMKK010000373.1:0-7528 GCA_031372005.1 Rubrivivax sp. | reverse complement strand
GCATGAGCCAGGGTGACGGCATCCCGGGCAGCTTCGGCTGGGTGCTGGCCACCATCGAACGCGTCACGCTCACCCGCACCGACGCCATGCGCCGCCGCTTCCGCTTCACGCGCACCCAGGCTCGGCTGGCCGAGATGCTGTGCGACGGCATGCGTCCCACCCACGCAGCCGCGATGCTGGGCGTCAAGATATCCACCGTGCGCACGCACGTCGGCCAGATGTACGAAAAAACCGGCACCCACAGCCAGGCGCAACTGGTGGCCTTGTTGCACCAGGCTTGAGCCCCGCCCGGCCCGGCCCGGGCTTGCCGATGCCTCGGCACGAAGCTGTCGCCCAGGGTGCGCAGGAGGTACGTCAGGTATTGCGTCAGGTATTGCGTCAGGTCGTGCGTCAGGCCGTGCACGTCCTGCGCCGACCACACAGCCTTGCCGTTTCGGCGCCAAGCTACATTGCGCCGATGACCGAAGATCAGGCCCGCCAGGTGCTGCTGCTGCAGGCGCAAGAAGGCGCGGGCGACACGCCGCTGTGGCAGCCCGCTGACCGCAGCTGGGCTACGCGCCAGGCTGTGGCCACGGTCGGCGAACAGGCCGCGCCTGAGACCTTTGTCGTCGCGCGTAGTGCGCTGGCATTGCAGCGCCTGCTGCCGCGCGACCCCACGGCCCAGCGCTGGCTGGGCCGCCGTGCCTGGCACCCCGCGTGGGTGGCGCTGGCCCTGTTGCTGGGCTTGGTGGCCGGGCTGGCGGTGGACCAGCTGGGCCCGCCACAACGCGTCAACCTGCTGGCCCCGGCGGTGTGGGCCGTGGTGGGCTGGAACCTGCTTGTTTACGCCGCTTTGCTGCTGCCGCTGAAGCTGCAGGGCGTGCGCGGCTGGCTGTCGCGCTGGGCGCTGCGCGGCCATGAACACGTGGCTGTTGCATGGGCCCGGCACGCCGCGCCCTTGACCGGCGCCCGCCTGGCGCTGGTGCTGCACGGGGCCGCCGCGACGCTGGCGCTGGGCCTGGTGGCGGGGCTGTACCTGCGCGGCCTGGTGCTGGACTACCGTGCCGGCTGGCAGAGCACTTTTGCCACGGCGGACCAGGTGCAGACGGCGCTGCGCTGGCTGCTGGCGCCTGCCAGCGCCGTCACCGGCATCGCCGTGCCCGACGTCGCGCCGCTGCGCGTCGGCCCCGGCGCCGACGCCACAGCCACCGCGGCGCCCTGGATCCACCTGCTGGCCGCCACCTTGCTGCTGGCCGTGGTGCTGCCACGCAGCCTGCTGGCCTGGCGCGCGGGTGTGCGCGCGGCGCGGCTGACGCAGCGTTTTCCGCTGCCGCTGGACACGCCGTACTTTGAAGCCCTGCACCCGCTGATGCGCCCGGGCCTGCCGCCGACCGTGCGGCTGCTGTGGGTGAACCTGGTGGAATCGACTGCGGAAGGCCCGGCGCTTAAGCTCTTCGACACGCTCTTCGACACGCTGGTCGACAAGGCCAATGAAAACCACAACCGCGCCGTGCAGATCCTTCTGCGCAGCGAAGAAGGCGACACGTTGCAGCTGCACCCGGTGCCGGCGGGTGTGGACGGTGCCTTGGTGCCAACTGCTGCCGTGCCTTGGTGGCAAGCCGCATGGCAAACGTGGTGGCCCGCTGGCGCAACGCTCAAACCGCCGCTGACCCGTCTGCGCGAAGACACCGACGCCGTGCTGCTGCTGACGCGCCCCGGCGCCGTCGAGCCGTCGTGGCTGGCCGCGCTGGGCCGCCCGCAGCTGACGCTGGTGGACATGCTGGAGGCCGAGCCGCCGCGCCTGAGCACGCACCGCTCAGCCCGCGCCGACGGCTGGCTGGCCGAGGGGCGGCTCTTGAGCGCGCTGGAAGCTGCGCTGCCGGGCGACCCGCGCCTGCCGCGCCTGCGCCAGGCCTGGGTGGCGCAGCAGCGGGCGCGGCTGGACGCCGGCACGCAGGTGCTGGCCGACAGCCTGGCGCGCATCGCCGCCACGCACCAGGCGGTGGCCGATGAAGGCTTCCTGGCGCGCCGTGCAGAAGCCGACGGCGCACGCGCCGCGCTGGCAACCGTGCTGGACGCCGAATGGCGGCTTTGCGAAGACCGGTTGGCCGCGCTGCTGGGGCACGCCAGCAGTGCGGTCGATTCCACGTCGTCCGCACCCAACCCCGCCGCCCAACTGCGCAGCCGCCTGGGTGAAGGCCGCGCTGCGCTGATGGGTGGTGTGGTGACCGGCGCACTGGCGGGTCTGAAGGCCGACGTGTTGAGCGGCGGCATGACGATGGGCGCCGGCCTCGTCGCTGGCGGCCTGATCGGTGCGCTGGGCGCGGCCGGCATGGCCAAGGGGCTGAACGTGGTGCGCGGCACCGACCGCAGTTTTGCGGCCTGGGACGACGCAGCGCTGGCGCCCATCACGCAAGCGCTCCTCCAGCGCTACCTGGTGCTGGCGCACGGCCTGCTGCCCGACGCAGCGCTGCAGCGGCTGACCCCTGCGCTGGCCTTGCAGCAGGGCCCGCTGTCCACACTGTGGCGCGGCCGCGAGCGACGCTTCAACAACGTCGGCGAAGCGGAAAGTCTTGCACGCGTGTTGCAGCCGCTGCTGAGCCAGGCGGTGTTGACGGCACTGGGTGGGCCAAAGGCCCGTCCTACACCCACGGGCGCAATCGTCTGACGCGCGGCCCAAGCGCCGCAGCCTACCGTGTCGATCCAATCAATCCATCTGGAGAGCGACACCATGGGCAAATACGCATTGGCCTGGCTTCTGGGCGTACCGGGCATCGTGCTCGTGCTGCTGTATCTCGTGTTCAAGTGACCGCTGCAGGCCGCACCATGACCCCAACCCCTGACCCGCAAACCGAAGCGCTGCTGGACGCGCAACGCAAGGCGCACCGCAACCAGCCTGACAGCTTCAAGGAAGACGCGCTGACCGAGAAGGTGGTGAGCGTCGAACCCGACGGCACCGGCCCGACGCCAACCGAAACTTTCGACACCGACAAGGACAAGAGCAAGGGCTCAGGCGGCGGCCCGGCTTGAGCGGGGCCGTGCGCTTTTCTTGTTGAAACCGCCAAGGCCATGGCGGGCAGCACTGTTCTGCAGGGCCCTGCGATACTGCGCGCCCCGCGCAAGCATCGAACGAACGCCATGAACACGCTCACCCGCCAGACCCGGCAATGTCTGGTCGCCACCCTGACAACCGTGGCGTTTTGGGCCACGGCACAGACCCATCCGCAGGCACATCCGCAGGCACATTCGCAGACCCATCCACAGACCCAGGTCTGGCCCACCAAGCCCGTGAGGATCCTGGTCGGCTTCCCCGGTGGCAGCACGCCTGACATCGCCGCGCGGGCGCTGGCCGACACGCTGGCCAGGACCTGGGGCCAGCCGGTAGTGGTGGACAACCGACCCGGTGCGTCCGGCAACGTCGCCGCCGACGCGGTGGCCAAGAGCAGTGACGACCACACGCTGGGCGTCGTCATCAACGGCAACTTGACTTCGGCCAGGCTGTTGAACCCGAAGCTGCCCTACGACCCGGCCAAGGACTTCAGCCTGATCAGCCTGGTGGCCACCGCGCCGCTGGTGCTGGTGACACCGGCCGACCAGCCCACCGGCGCGGCCTGGCTGGCAGCGGCGCGTGCTTCCGCTGACAAATGGAGTTATGGCTCGGTGGGCATTGGCTCGGTAGGTCACCTGGGCATGGAAGTGGTGAAGGCCGCCATCGGCAACCCGCAGGCCGTGCATGTGCCCTACAACGGCAACCCGGCGGTGGTGACGGCCCTGCTCGGCGGCCAGATCCAGATGGCGCTGGTGCCGCCCGGCCTTGCGCTGGCGCAGGTGAAGGCAGGCAAGCTGCACGCCATCGGCCTGACCGGCCCGCGCAGCGCGCTGGCACCCGATGTGGCGCCGTTGGCGGATGTCGGCGTGAAGCTGATCCCGCTTGAAGTGTGGACCGCGCTCGTCGGCCCGGCCGGCATGAGCAAGGCCGCGCTGGACCGCTTGGCGCGCGACGTGCCCGCCGCGGTGCGAGAGGCCGACACCAGGCAGCGGTTGTTCACCGGCGGCTGGGAAGCGGTGGGCGGCAGCGCCGAAGGGTTGGCCGCGCGGGTCAAGGACGAAACCCGCATCCTGGGCGACATCATCGTCAGCCGCGGCATCAAGCTGGAGTGAACACGCCGGGCAGCGTGCCTGGGCATTCACGTGACAGCGTGCATGAACCACCACGCGACACGCCGGTCTACGGCGAATTCGACGTGCTGGTGGTGGGCGGCGGGCCGGCCGGCATTGCGGCTGCCGTCAGCGCTGCATGGCACGGCGCGCGCACCCTGCTGGTGGAACGTTATGGCTTCCTCGGTGGCATGGGCACGGCGGGCGGCGTCACCAACTTCGCGGGCCTGCATGGCAAGCGCGGCGGCGTCATGCAACAGCTGGTGCACGGCGTGGCGGATGAGCTGCTGGCGCGCATCGACGCGCTGGGGGGCCTGAACGCGCCGCAGGACGGTCTGCAGGGCCGCATCCGCGTCCGTGCCTACGACGTGGCGGCCTACAAGTGCGCGGCCGACGGGTTGCTGCTGGACGCCGGCGTTGAGCTGCTGTTTCACGCCTGGGCTGCGGGTGTGGTGATGACGGAAGGGCGGCAGGAAGGGCGGGAGGAAGGACGCATTTCCGCCGTGCTGATTGAAACCAAGTCCGGCCGTCGTGCGATCCGCGCACGCGAGGTCATCGACGCCAGCGGCGACGCCGACATCGCGCACTTCGCCGGCGTGCCCTTTACGCTGGGCGACGGTGCGGGCGACATGCTGTACCCGAGCACGATGTTTCGCGTCAGCCACGTCGATGCGCCGCGCGCGCTGGCGGCGATTGGCGAATTCAAGGCCATCGACGCCTTGATGGAGCAGGCTGCCGGCCGCTACGACTTCCCGCGCCGCGGTGCCATCCTGCGGCCGCAAAAGAATGCCAGCGATTGGCGCGCCAACGTCACGCAGCTGCGCAACCAGGACGGCCGGGCGGTGGACGCCACCGACGCCCGGCAGCTCAGCGCGGCCGAGGTGGAAGGCCGGCGCCAGATCGTCGAATACATGCGCTTCCTGCGCGCCGAAGTGCCGGGCTTCGAGAACGCCGACATCGCAGAAATTGCGGCGCAGGTGGGCGTGCGGGAGACGCGGCGTGTGCACTGCGAATACATGCTCAGCGGTGAAGACGTGCTCGGCGGTGCGCGCTTCGAAGACTGCATCGGCAGCAACGCCTGGCCGGTGGAAATGCACCTGGCAGGCCGCATCGAATGGGCCTTTCCGCGTGACGCTGACAACAGCTTCAACCAGCTGCCGTGGCGAATGGTGGTGCCGCAGAAGGTCAGCAACCTGCTGGTCGCTGGCCGTTGTGCCGGCATGGAGCACCTCGGCCAAAGCGCGGCGCGTGCCAGCGGCGCGTGTTTTGTGATGGGGCAGGCGGCGGGCACTGCAGCGGCGCTGCGCGTGGCCGGGCGCTTCAGCGTGCAGGGCCTGCAGAGATGCCTGCAGGCCGACGGTGCCGACCTGGATTCAGCAGCACCTTGAAGAACGCAAGGGCGCAGGTCTTGCCGCCTGCTGCCCCTGCGCATTCAAGTGCTGGCCGTGTTCACTTCACGCTGGCGGTGCGGGCCGGCGGGTCGGCTTCGCCGGCATCGGGGCCGGCGTAGTGGCCCGCACCTGCCGGTGGCTCACCATTCGATGTCCTGCGGGCAGCACGCTGCGGGCTGGACGCCCGCAGCGCCGCCGCTTATCGTGCAGCCATGCCCAACGCCATGCCTGCACCCATCGATTTCTACTTCGACTTCTCGTCGCCCTATTCATACATCGCCAACGCCTGGATCGGCCCGATGGCGGCGCGCCATGGCCGCGATGTGCGCCGCCACGCAATCCTGCTGGGCGCCACCTTTCAGGCGGCTGAACTCAAGCCGCCGGTGGCTTACCCGCTCAAACGCGAATACTCGCTGCGCGACTTTGAGCGATCGGCGCGTTTTGAAGGCCTGGCGCTGGCGCTGCCGACGGCGTTTCCCATCCCCACACAAAACGCCGCCCGGGTGTTCTGGTGGCTGCAGGAGACGCGTGGCGAAGAGGCCGCGGCGGCCTGGGCCACGGCCGGCATGGCTGCACTGTTCTCGGATGGTGTGGCACTGCACGAGCCGGCCGCGCTCAAGTCCCTGGCCACGCAGCACGGCCTGGACGGCACGGCCGCCGAAGCGGCATGGAACGACGCCACCTGGAAGGCGCGGCTGAAGCGCGCCAATGACGAAGCCATTGCGGCCGGTGTTTTCGGCGCGCCCTTCTTCGTCATCGACGGCGAGCCCTTCTGGGGCAATGACCGCAAGCCGCAGGTCGAGCGCTGGCTGGCACAAGGCCCGTTCTGACGCGTGCTGAAAGCTGGCGAGCTTGGCGCTCTCGGCACAAACGACAACAGACAGGCCGGCTGTGCCAACGCAGCATTGCTGTCCAGTGCAATTTCACAGCCCGCATCCATCCGGAGACTTCATGACCCAGCCTCGATCCCCGCGACTGACCGTGTTGTCGTGTGTCCCCTTGTGCCTGGCATGGGCCGCCACCCACGCTGCCCCGCCCACCACAGCCAGCGAAGCGGCGCAGCAGGTCTGCAAGGGCCAGGTCACGAGCGTGGCGCTGGTGACCGAAGCGCTGGCCCGCGCCAAGGCCGCATCAGCGCTCAACGCCTTCATCACCATCGACGAAGCCGGTGCGCTTGCACATGCGCGCGACGTGGATCTGGCGCATGCGGCGCACCCCAAGGCCTGCGCGCCGCTGACGGGCGTGCCCATCGTCGTCAAGGACAACATCGAAGTTGCGGGCCTGCCCAGCACGGCGGGAACCCCTGCGCTCAAGGGTTATGTGCCCAAGGCCGACGCGCCGGTGGTGGCGCGCCTGCGCAAGGCCGGCGCCATCGTGCTGGCCAAGACGAACATGCACGAACTGGCCTTTGGCATCTCGGGCTACAACCCCACGTTCCAGACCGGGCCGGGTGTTGGCGTGCGCAATGCCTACGACGCCACCAAGAGCGCGGGCGGCTCGTCGTCCGGCACCGGTGCGGCGCTTGGCGCGCGCGTGGTGCTGGCGGGCCTGGGCACGGACACCGGCGGGTCGGTGCGCGTGCCCTGCGCCTTCAACGGCTGCGCGTCGCTGCGGCCCACGGTGGGGCGCTACCCTGGCGCCGGCATCGCGCCGATCAGCCACACGCGCGACACGGCGGGGCCGATGGCGCAGGCGATGGCTGATGTGGAACTGCTGGACCGCATCATCACCGGCGCCAAGGCGGTCAAGCCGGCGTCGCTGAAGCGCGTGCGGCTGGGCGTGGCGAGGGACTTCCTGGCGCATCTGGACGACGACACGCAGGCCGCCTTCAACGCCGCACTCGGCAAGCTGAAGGCTGCGGGCGTGACCGTGGTCGACGTCAGCATGCCGCTGCTGACCGACCTGAACAACGCCATCAGCTTCCCGGTGGCAATGTTTGAAGCACACGACGACATGGTGGCCTACCTCAAGACCACCGGCACCGGCATCACCATCGACAC
>JANMKK010000355.1:0-8015 GCA_031372005.1 Rubrivivax sp. | reverse complement strand
ATGGGTGCGTTGCCTTCAAAACGTGTACACGGCGCCTGCGCCGAACCAGTTGCCCCGTGTTGCGACACGCGAATCGACGTTGGTAAACGCGTTGTGGGCGGGCATGGACAGCGGTGCCAGGCCCTTGCGGCCATAGTGCAGCAGGCCGGCCAGGCCGTATGCCTGCAGGCCGTTGCCGAAGTCGTAGTTCAGGCCCAGCGTGTTGATGGTGAGCGTGTTGCCTTGGCCGCGTTCGCTGGGGTTGTCGGTGCTGGCCTTGCCCAGGTGCACCATGCCGGTGGAGCCGGTCCAGGCGCCCATGCGGTAGCGCAGGCCCAGCATCAGGTCCATCGAGCGTGCGGCATAGCCCGGGTTGGCCACGCCATTGCGCGAGCCGCCCCAATCGACGTTGAACATGTTGTTCCACTGGCCCAGCGGACCGGTGGTGGTCTGCACGGCGTAGGCGCCGCTCCAGCGGTTGAAGCGGATGCCGCCGGAGACTTCGATCTTGGCGTCGATCTGGTAGCGCGCCATCGCCATTGCCATGCTCTGGCCTGAGCTGCCGAGCTTGCTGTCGTCGGCCGGGAAGGGCGTCAGGCCGCCAAAGGGCGCGTGGCCCCAGCCCACCGGTTCGCCGTTGCGCGTGACCTGCGCCATCGCGTCCAGTACCAGGTCGCCCTTGACGAACTGGCCGTAGATTTCCCAGAACATGGGCTTGTTCTTGTTCCAGCCGCTCTTGCCTTTGTCGTAGGTGACTTCCAGCACCAGGTCGGCCTCCAGCACGTCGAGCTTGCGGCTTTGATAGCGCACCGCATTCGCCAGCAAACCGTAAGCGGCGCCGCTGCTGCCCCAGGCGTCAGAGACACCGACGTTGGTGCCGTAGGGGTAGTCGGCCACGCTCCAGCCGCGCGTGGTCATGCTGCCCACCGTGAGGCGGCCGTAGTCTTCATGGCTGATGCCCACGTTGCGCTCGTACAGCCAGCCCGGCAGGTCCACCTTGCCGTCGCGCCAGCGCTGGCTCCACAAGCCAAAGACCTTGAAGCCCGCGCCCACGTCCTGCTTGACGCCGATGTAGGGCTGCACCAGCGTGACGTGGGTGGTTTCAGCGCCAAAGTGCTTGCCGTAGACGATGTCGTCAGCCCACAGGCGCTGGCGGTTTTCACCCGCATCGCGCTGGCAGTCTTTGCAGATGTTGGTGCCGCGCTGCACTTCTGCCTTGGCAAAGCCGTTCAAGGAAAAAGGGCCGAAGTCGATGGCGGCAGCCGGCCAGGCGGCGGCCATGCAGGCCAGCAGCACGCCGGCAGGCAGGGCTCGACGGCGGGGGGACGAATGGAGTTCAGGATGGGGCATGACAGGTCTCGTGAAAGCGCTTTCATAGAATAGTCGCCACTGGCAGTTGCCGTCAACGCATCCGGCCCCGTGTTTTCCCTCGGCGTGGTTTGGCGGCGGTGATGGCGGCGGTGATGGGGGCGGTGATGGGGGCGTGGACGACCTGCTGCGTCCTCGGCCGGCGCAGATCGCTGCTTGATCTTGGGGAAAACGCCAGCAGGCTGTGAAAGCGCTTTCAACAACAATCAGCAGTGCGCCGCAGGTTGGCGCTGAGGGCTGTCCATGAACACCGTGCACCGCATCACTCTGGCGCTGATTGCAGGCCTGGCACTCGGCGCGCAGGCACAGCCGCAGTCCATCAAGATCGGCGCTGGCGCTGTCGTGCTGCAACCCAAGGGCAGCGACGCCGCCGTGCCCGACGCACTGCACCGCACCGACGCCGCGCGCAAGCTGGCCGCGCCCACCAACCAGTGGTATTCGTCGCTGATCTTCAGCGACAAGCCCGAGAACATCTACGCGCAGCCGCTTAGCTTTCGCGCCACGCCAGCGGCCTTCGAGATGGCGTTGCCGCGCAAGCAAGTGGTGCCGACGGAGCGGCGCGACGTCGAGATCCACTACGCCCACAAGGACGCCATGGTGCTCACGCCCATGGCATTCGAGCCCGGCCCGGCGCAGTTGGCGCGCGCCAGCGACTGGGCCATCGACATTGCGATGTCGCCCGCTGCCAACCGCGGATCCGATGTCTGGCAAGTCACCATCGCCCACGGCAGCCCCTACGCCTGGTTCCAGTTGAGCCGAGGCGACGTCAAGCTGCGCCTGCCGGCTGCCGGTGAGCGCATCACGGCTGCCGACGCGCGGGCGCTGGTGCTGCGTGTGGCGGGCACCGCCTATGCGCTCTTCGGACCCACCGGCGTGCGCTGGGAACAGTCCTCCGCCACTGAATGGATCGGCAGATTGCCTGCCGGCAAAGGCTACTTCTCAGCCGCTGCGCTGCCCGACGAAACCCCCGCCACGCTGGCACTTTTGACACGCCACGCCTACAGCGCCGTCACCGACACCCGTGTGGCCTGGAAGGTCGATGCCGGCAACGGTGCCGTGGAAACCACCTTCACGGCCACCACCCGCGCGCTGGAAGGCGAAGACCCGGGCCCGCTGTTGGGTCTGTACCCGCACCACTGGTATGGCAACGACAGCGTGCAGGGCAAGCTGGGCCCGGCGTACGACACCGTGCGCGGCAAGCTGCGCCTGCTGGCCGCCGCGCAGTTCAAGACCACCACGCGCTACACCGGCTTTGTGCCGTATTGGCCGGCTGTCACCGAGTCGCCGCGCCTGGGCGAATTGCGCGACGTCATGAAGTCTGAGTTGCGCAACGCGCGCCGCATGATGCTGGAGATCGGCCAGGGCCCGTACTGGCAAGGCAAGGGCCTGCTGCGCATCGTGAAGATGCTGGATGTTTTTGAGCAGCAGGGCGACATGGAAGCGCGTGACCAGTTGCTGAAGCTGCTGAAGACGCGCATCGAGACCTGGTTTTCGGGTGACGACCGCAAGACCTACTTCCACTGGAATCAGAAGTTAGGCACCGTGGCCTCGTACCCCGAAGAGTACTTCAGCGTGGTGCAGATGAACGACCACCACTTCCATTACGGCTACTGGATCCGCGCTGTGGCCGAGATCGCGCTGCGCGACCCGGCCTGGGCCGCCAAGGCGCAGTGGGGCGCCATGGTGGACCTGCTGGTCAAGGACATCGCCACGGCAGAGCGTGGCCGTGCCGACTTTCCCTTCCTGCGCAACTTCGACGCCTACGAGGGGCACTCCTGGGCTTCGGGCATTGGCCTGGGTGCCGAGGGCAACAACCAGGAATCGTCGTCTGAAGCGCTCAACGCCTGGACCGGCCTCATCCTTTGGGGCGAAGTGAATGGCGACGCGGCTTTGCGTGACCTGGGCATCTGGCTGCTGGCGACCGAAACCGAATCGGTGCAGCACTACTGGTTCGACATCTACAGCCTAGTCTTCGCGCCCGAATACAAGAACCCGGACGTGAGCATGGTGTTTGGCGCCAAGTACGCGCACAACACCTGGTGGATCGACGACCCGCGGCAGATCACCGGCATCAACCTGCTGCCGATGACCACGGTATCCACCTACTTTGCGCGCGATCCGGCCTATGTGAAACGCAACCTCGACGCGCTCAAGGGCGAGCAGGAAGTCTGGGCCGCACGCGGCAAGAAGGTGGACCCGCCGGACATCTGGCAGGACATCTTCGCCAAGTACCTGGCGCTGGCCGACCCCGCCGCCGCGCTGGCTGCATGGAACCGCTGGGGCGCGGTGGAACTGGGCGACTCGCGCACGCACACGCTGCACTACCTGTTGAGTTTGGCGGAGATGGGCGCGCCCGACCTGTCGGTGCACGCCGACACGCCGCTGTACCAGGTGTTCAAGCGCGCTGACGGACGCCGCTCCTACCTGGCCTTCAACGCCGGCAAGGCGCCGCTGAACGTGCTGTTCAGCAGTGGCCAGCGGCTGAGCGTGGCTCCCGGCACGCTGGCGCGAGCCACCGGGCCTTGAGCGATCGTGCCTTGAGCGAGCGGGCCTTGAGCGAGCGTGCCATGAGCGCTGCGCAGCGCCGCCGCCGCAGCTACGGGTAAGCCAGGGGGCTGCTGCCCTTGCCAAGCCTCGCTCCTGCCACGCATACTTGTGAAAGCGCTTTCAAGAACACATCGCCTCCCGCTGTTTCGCGGCCTGCCAAAGCCCAGCCCCCACCCTGCAACGAGCAGGGCAGGGCGCACCACCAGGATCAACGACCATGACCTCACGTCCGTCCAACCGCACGCTTGCCTTCCTTCCCAGCCGCCCGCTCACCGCCCTTGCGCTGGCGGTGTCCACTCTTGTGCTGGCCGCCTGCGGCGGCGGTGATGCAGAAGCACCGCCAGCCTCGGTGGTCACACCCAGCGACACCACGGCCCCGGTGCTGACCATTACCGACAACGTCGCCGCCGCCACAGCCACCGGCGACGTGACCTTCACCTTCGCCTTCAACGAAGACGTCGGCACCAGCTTCACGGTAGACGACATCACGGTCGTCGGTGGCACCAAGGGCACCTTCACGCGCACCGGCGGCACAGGCGCCACGCTGGTGGTCACGCCCACGGCCAACAGCGCGGGCATGATTCAGCTCAGCGTGGCGGCGGGCCGCTTCAACGATGCGGCCGGCAACGTCAACGTCGCCACCAGTTCGCAGCAGGCCTACAACACCGTCATCCCCGTGGTGGAAACACGTGTCGTCAGCTTCGACGAGACCACCGCACCATTGCTGACCGGCTTTGGTGGCGCCGAAGACGCCACGGTGGTGGTGGACCCCACCAACGCCGCCAACCGCGTGGCCAAGATCGTCAAGTCGGGCACCGCTGAGCTGTGGGCCGGCACCACGGTGTCGATCTGCCCCAACAACGCCATCGTGACGCTGCCCTTCACGGCCACGCGCACCACGGTGACGGCGCGTGTCTGGTCGCCCACCGCCGGCATCCCCGTGCGTCTGAAAGTGGAAGACGCGGCCGACGGCACGAAGTCGGTCGAAACCGAAGCCACCACCACCGTCGCCAACGCCTGGCAGACGCTGATCTTCAACTTCGCCAACCAGGCTGCAGGCACCGCCGCGCTGAACCTGGCCACCACCTACAACAAGGCCTCGGTCTTCTTCAACTTCGGCACCACCGGCGTTGCTTCAGGCGGTGCCAGGACCTACTACCTGGACGACCTTGCCTTCAGCGGCAGCAGCTTCGTGGTCGCCTGCCCCAGCGCAGGTGGCGGCGGCGGCGGTACCGCGACGACCACCACGATCACGATGGACGAGGCCACCGCACCCGCGCTCACGGGCTTTGGCGGCGCCGAGGACTCCAGCGTCGTGGCCGACCCCAGCAATGCCGCCAACAAGGTGGCCCGCGTCATCAAGAGCGCGACTGCCGAACTCTGGGCCGGCACCACGGTGTCGAACCGTGCCAACAACGCCATAGCCACCATCGGCTTTACCGCCACCAACAAGACCATCACCGTGCGGGTCTGGTCCCCCACCGCTGGCACGCCCGTGCGGCTGAAGGTGGAAGACGCGGCCGACCCGACCAAGAGCGTGGAAACCGAAGCCACCACCACCGTGGCCGGCGGCGCCAGGACCTATTACTTCGAAGACCTGAGCTACCCCACGGCAGCCGCCGCGGGCGGTGGTGGCGGCGGCACCACGGCCGGCCTGCCAGTGACCTTTGACAGCAGCGCCGTCACCTACACCCTCACGGGCTTCGGCGGCGCCGAAGACGCCACGGTGGTGGCAGATCCTGCGGGCGGCACCAACAAGGTGGCCAAGGTCATCAAGAGCGCCACGGCCGAGTTGTGGGCTGGCACCACGGTGTCCACGGGCGCGAACCAGTCCATCGCCACGATCCCGTTCACAGCCACCGCCAGGACGATGACCGTGCGTGTCTATGCCCCGGCCGCCGGCAAGCCGGTGCGCCTGAAAGTGGAAGACGCGGCCGACCCGACCAAGAGCGTGGAAACCGAAGCCCTGACCACTGCGGCCGGTGCCTGGCAGACGCTGACGTTCAACTTCGCCAACCAGGCGGCGGGCACGGCGGCCATCAACCTCAGCACCACCTACAACAAGGCTTCAATCTTCTTCAATTTCGGCACCACTGGCGCGGCGGGTGGTGGTGGCACCTGGTACTTCGACGACCTGAACTTCGTGCCTTGATGCTGGCGTGCAGGCACTGCCGCCGATGAAGCGGACGACGCCGATGGCGCAGGCACCGTACCCGCGCCTGCTGGGCGACGTCGGCGGCACCAACGCCCGCTTTGCCTGGCAGGCGCAGGCCGGCTCACCGCTGACGTCGGTCGCCGGGCAGCGCTGCCAGGACGAGCCCACGCTGCTGGCGTCGATCCATCGCTATCGGCAGGCGAACAACCTGCCGGTGCCGGGCAGTGTGGCCATCGGCATCGCCAACCCGGTGACGGGCGACCGCGTGCAAATGACCAACCACCACTGGAGCTTCTCCATCGCCCAGCTGGAGCAGGACCTGGGCGTGCAGCGCCTGGCGGTCATCAACGACTTCACGGCGCTGGCACTGTCGCTGCCGACTCTGGCAGGCCCGGACTTGCGGCGCATCGGCCCGGGGCAGGCGGTGGCCGGCGCGCCGCAGGCGCTGATCGGGCCGGGTACGGGCCTGGGCGTGTCGGGCTTGCTGCCATCACCTACCGGTGGCTGCGTGGCCATTGCCGGCGAAGGCGGCCATGTGACGTTGGCGGCGGCGGACGACGCCGAAGCGGCCGTCTTGGCGTGGCTGCACAACCGCTTCGGCCATGCCTCGGCCGAACGCGCGCTGTCGGGGCCGGGTCTGGTGAATCTCTACCGGGCTGCCGCTCACTTGGGCGGCCAGCCTGCACCGCCGCTGGAGCCGTGGGAAGTGATCGACAGTGCTCGCGCGGGCACTTGCGCGGCCAGCCGCAGCGCCGTCGATCTGTTCTGCAGTTTCCTGGGCAGCGTGGCGGGCAACCTGGCCCTGACCCTGGGTGCGCGCGGCGGTGTGTACATCGGCGGAGGCATCGTGCCGCGCCTGCTGCCCGAGCTGGAAGGCTCGCGCTTTCGGCAGCGTTTTGAAGGCAAGGGGCGGTTCCAGGGCTACCTGGCTGCCATCCCCACCTGGGTCATCGACGCCGCCGAATCGCCGGCCTTCATGGGCGCGTCGCGGGCTCTCGATCTGGCCTGAGTGCAGGGCCTCTGGCCGGCGCCAAAGAGTCTTCCGCCGCGCTGTCTGTCGCACTGTCTGCCGCGCTGTCATCTCGTCACCCAGGCCTTAGACTCGTCGCGCAACAGCAAGGCTTTCGGGCATGAAAAACAAGATGGCAGCGAAGGTGGCCACGCGGGGGGGCAAAGCCGCTGCGGCTGCAGCCCGCGGTGAAGCCAAGGTCACCCTTGAAATGGTGGCCCAGGCCGCGGGGGTGTCGCCCAGCACGGTGTCGCGCATCCTCAATGGCACGGCCGTGGTCAGCGACGACAAGCGCGAAGCGGTCGACCTGGCAATAGCCACGCTGGGCTTCGTGCCCAACCCGGTGGCGCGCGGCCTGGCCGGCGGGCGCACCTTGAGCGTGGGCGTGGTCACGCAGTCCATCGACAGCCCGTTCTACGGCGGCGCGTTGCGCGGCATTGAAGACGCGCTCAGCAAGGCCGGCTACAGCCCGCTTTTTGTCAGCGGCCACTGGAACGCTGCGGCCGAATCGCGTGCCATCGACGTGCTGCGTTCACGCCGCGTGGACGGCATCATCGTGCTCACCGGGCGCTTGAGCGAGGCCGCGTTGGCCCTGCTTGCGCAAGCGCTGCCGGTGGTGGTGACCGGGCGCAACATGAAGGCGCCGGGCCTCGTGTCGCTGCCCTTTGACAACTTCGAGGGCGGCCGCCTGGCCACCCACCACCTGCTGCAACTGGGGCACCGGCGCATCGCCTTCATCACCGGTGACCCGCGTCACCCCGACGGCAAGGACCGCCAGCGCGGCTACCGCGCTGCGCTGCAAGCCGCAGGCCTGCCTTTCAACCCCGCGCTGGTGGTGCCGGGCCAGTACACCGAAGAAAGCGGCCGCATGGCACTGGAGCAGCTGATCGACAGCCGAGAGCCCTTCACCGCCATCTTTGCTGCCAACGACCAGATGGCCCTGGGTGCGGCGCTCGG
>JANMKK010000344.1:0-3632 GCA_031372005.1 Rubrivivax sp. | reverse complement strand
CCTGCAGGTTGCCACTGACATTGGCGGCCAGTTCGTCAAGTGCGATGTCAGCCAGGAGGCCGACGGTCAGGCCGTGGTCGCTGCGGCCGTCGCACTGGGCAAGCTGATGGGCCTGGTCAACTGCGCCGGCATTGCACCGGCCGTGAAGACGGTGGGCAAGGACGGCGCGCACCCTTTGGCCGTGTACACGAAGACGATCACCGTCAACCTCATCGGCAGCTTCAACATGATCCGCCTCGCCGCCGAGGCGATGGCCAAGAACACACCCGAAGCCACCGGTGAACGCGGCGTGCTCATCAGCACGGCCAGCGTGGCGGCCTACGACGGCCAGATCGGCCAGGCCGCCTACGCCGCCAGCAAGGGCGGCATCGTCGGCATGACGCTGCCCATCGCCCGCGACCTGGCGCGCAACGGCATCCGCAACATGACCATCGCCCCCGGCATCTTCGGCACGCCGATGCTCTTTGGCATGCCCAAGGAAGTGCAGGACGCACTGGCCGCCGGCGTGCCCTTCCCCAGCCGCCTGGGCACGCCCGACGACTACGCCAAGCTGGTCAAGCACATCATCGAGAACGACATGCTCAATGGTGAGGTGATCCGCCTTGACGGAGCGATTCGGTTGGCGCCGAAGTAGCCGCTGCACCCCATGCGGGGCGGGTTGGGAAACATCCGCCGGCGATGACCGTCAGCGACGATCCACGCACCCTGTTGCAGCAGGCGACGCTGCACGACCGCAGCGGCCGCTTGCCTGAAGCCATCGCGGCCTATGAACGCTTGTTGCAACGGTGGCCTGCGCTGCCCGACAGTTGGTACAACCTCGCGCTGCTGCAGCGCCGGGCCGGGCAGCTGGAGGCCGCGCTGGCGTCGTACCAGCAGGCGCTGGACCGTGGTGTCACGCAGCCCGAAGAGGTGCATCTCAACCGCGGTGCCATCTATTCCGACGGCCTGCGCCGCAGTGCGGATGCCGAACGCGAGTTGACGGCCGCGCTGCAGCTCAATCCGCACTACGTGCCGGCGCTGCTGAATCTGGCCAACCTGCATGAAGACCAGGCCCGGCGGGACAGCGCGCTGGCGCTGTATGAACGGTTGCTGGCGCTGGACCCGGCCTGCCACGAAGCGCTGGCGCGCTATGCGTCGCTGCGCGGCGCTTCAGGGCCTAGCGACGCCGTCGTCATGCGCTTGCGAAGCGCGCTTCATGACCCCGCCACACCCCTTGCAGACCGCGCAAGCCTGGGCTTTGCGCTGGGCAAGCTGCTGGACGGCTGCGGCGCTTATGACGAGGCCTTTGCGGCCTATCGCGCGGCCAATGCAGACAGCGGTGCCAGCATGGCAACCCAACGGCAGCTGCGTTACGACCGGGCTGCCCATGTGCGCTGCATCGACGATTTGATCAAGGTGTTTTCAGCATGCAGCGCCCGGGCTGTGGCCGCGACGGAGCCGGCCCCCCTCTTCATCTGCGGCATGTTTCGCTCGGGCTCGACGCTGGCAGAACAAGTCCTGGCCAGCCATTCGCGTGTGCGCGCCGGGGGTGAGATCGACTTCATCCCGCAGCTGGTTCAGACACGGCTTGCGCCCTACCCCGGCAGCCTGTTGCAGTTGCCGCCGCAAGAACTGGCCACCATTGCTGACCAGTACCGGCACACCTTGGCGCTGCTGGCGCAGGGTGCCGCGCATATCACCGACAAGCGGCCCGACAACTTTCTGCACATCGGCCTCATCAAGACACTCTTCCCCAACGCGCGCATCGTGCACACCACGCGCAACCCGCTGGACAACGCACTGTCGGTCTACTTCCTGCACCTGGATCAGAGCATGGCCTACGCGCTGGACCTGGCGGACATCGGCCACTACTACGGGCAGTACCGACGCCTGATGGCGCACTGGAAGTCCTTGTACGGCGCGGACATCCTGGACTTTGATTACGACACCTTCGTGCAGGAACCGCGCCCTGCTGTCGAGAGGCTGCTCAAATTTTGTGGGCTGGACTGGGAAGAAGCCTGCCTGGCCTTTGACCGCGTCAACAACGCCGTGCGCACGGCCAGTGTCTGGCAGGTGCGGCAGCCCTTGTACCGGCATGCCTCGGGTCGCTGGCGGCATTACGAAAGGCAGCTTGGGCCGCTGCGGGCGGCGTTGAGGGATTCGCTGCGCACCACCGAACTCTAGTCCCGGCTGAGCAAGAGTTCGACCACCCGGTCGCTGGCTGCTGACGCCGACATCACCTGGCCGTCAATGCGCAATTCGGGGCTGATCGGCGATTCATACGGCGAGTCGATGCCGGTGAAGTTTGACAGTTCGCCACGCCGCGCGCGTGCGTACAGGCCCTTGGGGTCCCGCGCTTCCGCCAGCGACAGCGGTGCATCAACAAAAATTTCGATGAATTCGCCTTCTGGCAGCAGGCTGCGCGCAAAAGCCCTTTCCGCGCGAAAAGGCGAGATCAGCGCCACCAGCACCACCAGGCCCGCGTCCGCCATCAAGCGCGCCACTTCGGCCACCCGACGCACGTTTTCCACGCGGTCTTCGGCGCGGAAACCAAGGTCCCGGTTCAAGCCGTGGCGCAGGTTGTCGCCGTCCAGCATGGCGGTGTGGCGGCCCATCGCATGCAGCCGCTTCTCAACCAGGTTAGCCACGGTGGACTTGCCCGCGCCCGACAGGCCCGTGAACCACAGCACCGCGGGTTTCTGACCCTTGATGGCGGCACGCGCCGCGCGGTCCACGTCCTGCGCCTGCGGCTGGATGTTGTGCGACCGGCGCAGTGCAAAGTGCAGCATGCCGGCGGCCACGGTGTCGAAGCTGACGCGGTCGATCAGGATCAGGCTGCCGGTGTCGCGGTTGCTGGCATAGGGGTCAAAAGCCACGGCCTGGTCCAGCGCCAGGTTGCATACGCCGATGTCGTTGAGGTCCAGCCTGCGGGCTGCCAGCCGGGCCTGCGTGGACACGTCCAGCCGGTACTTGAGCTCGGTGACGGTGGCCAGGACCGTGCGAGTGCCAACCTTCAACAAAAAGCTGCGCCCGGGCAGCATCGGCGCGTCGGCCATCCAGACCAGCGTGCATTCAAACTGGTCGGCCACTTCGGGTGCGGCATCGGCTGCCGCCAGCAAATCACCGCGGCCGACGTCGATGTCGTCTTGCAGCGTCAGCGTCACCGATTCGCCGGCCACCGCGCGAGGCCGGTCGCCGTTCAGCGTGACCAGGCGGGCCACCCGACTTTCTCGGCCCGAGGGCAAGACGCGGATGCGGTCGCCGGTGTGCACCGTGCCGCTGGCTATCAGACCGCAATAGCCTCTGAAGCCAGACGGGCCGCGCGCGACCCATTGCACCGGCAGCCGCAGCGGGGCGGCCTGCTCACGCGTGGTTTCAATAGCCAGCGACTCCAGCCGGGCCAGCAAGGTCGGGCCCGCATACCAGGGCATGCGGGGTGCGGGGTGCATGACATGCTCACCCGTCAGCGCGACCACAGGAACAGCGGTGATGTCGCTGAAGCCCAGGGTCGCTGCAAAGTTGCGGTAGGCTTTTTCAATGCCGTTGAACACTGCCTGGCTGCAACCGACCAGGTCCATCTTGTTGACCACCAGCACCACCTGGCGGATGCCCACCAGGCCCACCAGGCAACTGTGGCGGAAGGTCTGTGCCAA
>JANMKK010000340.1:0-9462 GCA_031372005.1 Rubrivivax sp. | reverse complement strand
GCGCTTCGGCGTGGTGTCGGCTTTGGGCGCCAGCGCGAAGTCCAGCACCTTCTACAACCGCGTCAAGGGCGAGGCGGAAGACGAGTTGCAGCGCCTTGGCTTCGCCACGCTCGTCATCGCCCGGCCTTCGCTGTTGGCCGGTGACCGCGCGTCACTCAACCAGCCGCAGCGCATCGGTGAGCGCATCGCGCTGGCAGTGGCCGGCCCGCTGGCCACCTTCATTCCCAAGGCTTGGCGGCCGGTCCAGGCTGCCGTCGTGGCGCAGTCGCTGCTGCGTGCGGTTTCAGCAGGCGCAGCGGGTGTGCAGATCCTGGAATCAGCCGCCTTGCAGGACCTGGGCGCCTGACCCAGCGCGCCTGGCGCCCTGCTTGCGGCGCGGATCAGACAAACACGCCCTGCCGCAGCCACTTGGTGGCCACCCACTTTTCACCCGCCGTCACCGGCGCGCCGCCGTGCAGCGTCTTCGTGCTGACGTGAGCGCGGTCGTAGCTGAAGAACACCGCGTTGCCGCGCACAGGCGCCACTTCCAGCCCCACATCGGGGAAGGTGGTGGCGCCACCGCCATCGGGCGTGTTGAGGTACATCACCAGTGTGCCCACGCGCTGGCCGCCACGCTCCAGGATGCGCGGCGTGCCGCTGTGCACCGGG
This sequence comes from Rubrivivax sp., assembly GCA_031372005.1. Lineage (GTDB taxonomy): Bacteria > Pseudomonadota > Gammaproteobacteria > Burkholderiales > Burkholderiaceae_C > Rubrivivax. The sequence goes on along the minus strand of JANMKK010000340.1, from coordinate 8,814 downwards.
TCGAAGTAGTCGTGGTGCGGGCGGTATTCGGCACCCGGGCGGTAGCGCAGGATCTGCAGGCCTTCGCCGTTTTCCAGCGGCCACTGCAGCAGGTCGGCAATGCGCTGTTCGATGGTGCGGATGAGCGCGTGTTCACCGCGCTCGAAGAACATGCCGTCGCTGGTGCGCGCGGCGTTGACTTCGCTGCCGCCGGTGGCGTTGTCCACGGTCTCGGATCGGGCCAGGCGCGGCGCGGCCAGGGCCATCAGCGCGGTGCATTCTTCGTCGGTCAGCAGGCCGCCAAAGACCACCACACGCGGGTGCTTCATCGTCGTCAGCACCTGCATGCGGTGGCCGGCCACGTCCAGCTGCGTCGGCGCGGCATCCAGCGCCGGGCCGGGCACCGGGGTGGCGGGCGGCAAGTCTTCTGCATCGGCATCGGCCGGCAGCGTGGCCAGGTGCTCGCGCAGCGTGTTTTCCATGGCCTTGACGGCCACGTCTTCGTTCCAGCCGCTGGTCTTCATGGCGTCGATGACGTCTTGCGGGCGGCAGCCCGCTTCAGCCTGGTCGATGATCCAGCGGCGGAGTTCTGGCGTGACCGCCTGGGTGCTTGCAGTGCTGAGCTTGTCCATCATAGTGGCGATTCTGGCGCAGCCGGTGGGTCTGTGAACTGGCTCAAACTTGAGCCGCCATCGGCCGCCGAAACACAAGCCGCGACGGCGTTGAAACCTCGCGCGCCAACGCGTAGCCCCCGGCATTGAAAGCCTGCAGCGCGCGCACGCTGCGCACCCGGTTCAGCACCGCATGGCGCGCCATCAAGCCCCGTGCCTTCTTGGCAAAGAAGCTGATGACCTTGTGGCTGCCGTCGGCCTGGCCTTCTTCAAACACACAGTCCACCACCCGCGCCCGCAGCGCCTTGCGCAAGGCGACGCGGGCGTATTCGACCGACGCCAGGTTGATGACCACTGGCTTGTCTTCATCGGCCTGGCGGGTGTTGAGGTAGTCGGCCACGGTGTCGCCCCAGTAGGCGTAGAGGTCCTTGCCGCGCGCGGTCTGCAAGGCCGTGCCCATCTCCAGCCGGTAGGGCTGCAGCCGGTCCAGCGGGCGCAGCGCGCCGTACAGGCCCGACAGGATCACCAGGTGCTGCTGGGCCCAGGTGAGGTCGGCAGTCTTCAGCGTCCTGGCGTCCAGACCCGTGTAGACATCGCCGTCGAAGGCCAGCACGGCGGGCTTGCTGTTGGCCGGTGTGGCAGTGGGCTGCCAGGCGGCATAACGCTCGACATTCAAGGCAGCCAGCTTGTCGGACAAATCCATCAGCGCAGCCACTTGCGTTGGCGTCTTCTGGCGCAGCACCTTGATGAGATCTGCGGCCGCTGCGGGGTACAGCGGATCGGTGGCCCTCTTGCGCAAGGCAGCCGGAACCTGGGTGTCGTAGTCGAGGGTCTTGGCGGGGGACAGCAGGAACAGCATGGTTTGAGTGCTCAGTCGTCGCTCAGTGGTCGCTCGGTTGTTGCTCAATCGTCGCTCAATCGTCGCTCAATCGTCGCTCAGCTGTCGAATCACGCTTGCGCATCAGCCGAGGCCGCGCCCATCGCAGCCCGCCAGGTGCGCAGCGGAATGTGGCTTTTCAGCCGCTGCAGCGCGCAGTTGATCAGGGCGGGGTGCAATTCATGGCCGACGCCGCTGGCGGTGTCCAGCGTGGCGTCGCCTTGCAGTTCACCCAGCCACAGCAGCGCCTGGCGCGAACCTTCGGCCGGCAGCACGGTGTCGTCTTCACCGTGGAACAGGTGCACCGTGGTGTGCTGCGGTGCGGCGAGTGGTTCCACCACCAGCCGGCCGCCAAAAGCCAGCACGCGGCCGGCGATGCCGTCGTCCTGCAGCGCCAGTGCCAGCGACAGGATGGCGCCTTGCGAAAACCCGCCCAGCGCCGTCGCGGCCGGGCCCACGCCCAGGCGCTGCTGCTGTGTCCGCACCCAGGCCTGCAGCGGCGGCAGCACGCTGGCCACACGCTCTTGCCAGACCTCCAGCGTGAGGCCATTGATGCTGTACCACTGGCGCCGCCCTGATGCGCCGCCGCGCTCATGCGGCGTGGGCGCGTCGGGTGCCAGCACGGCGGCTTGCGGGAAGGCACTGCGCAAGGCCTGCGCCAAGGGTGCCATCGCCATGGCGTCAGACCCCCAGCCGTGCAGCAGCAGGATCAGCTGTTCGGGCGGGCCTTCAGCCGGCAGCCATTCAATGGGAAGTTGCATGGCGGCGATTGTCGCCGCGGCAGGTGTGCAATCCGCCGGTGTTCAGCGCGCGGTCACGGCCCAGCAGGCGCGCCCAGCGGGCGCAGCAGGAATTCATGGGTCGTGGACGTCGGGCTGCTGCGCCAGCCAGTCGCGGGCTTGTTGCAGGCGGTCGATGGGATGTCGGCAAAGGCGGCAGGCAGCGCGGGCAATTCGGCCGCGGTTCGGTTTTGATCGCCCGCTCGCGACGAAACGCCAGCTGCGGCGGCGAATTGCAATTGCGGCGACAGCTCTGTGGTGCGTGTTCGTTAGCGAAAGTTGCGGCTGTGGGCGGCCAGCCCCTGCAGCAAGCCGGAATGGTCCACCAGCTTGCGTGCCACCAGGTGCCGCACTTCGCCTTCACATTGCCAGATGCCAAACACCGTCATCAGCGTGCTGGCCAAGAGCGGCTTCCTCTGTGCTTCGGCCACCGTCGGCCAGACGATGACGTTGACCGAGCCGGTGTCGTCTTCCAGCGTCACGAAGACGACGCCCTTGGCCGTCTCGGGCCGCTGGCGGTGGGTGACGATGCCGCTGGCGCGCGCCAGGCGGCCGTTTGGAAAGTGGCGCAGCACGGCGGCGGGCAGCACCTTGAAAGCATTCAGCTGCGTGCGCAGCAGCGCCAGCGGGTGTTGCACCAGGCTCAGGCCCGTGGCGCGGTAGTCGGCCAGCACGGTGTCGGCGGCGGCAGGCACGGGCAGTTCTGCCGCCGCTTCATGGGTGCGTGTCTGGCGCAGCATGGGCGTGGCGCGGGTGTCGACGCCGGCCACGGCCCAGGCGGCCTGGTGGCGGTGGCCGGTAAGGGGCCTGAGCGCATCGGCCTGGGCCAGCAGTTCAAGGTGGTGCGCGTCCAGCAGCGCACGGCGCGACAGGTCTTCCGGGCTGTTGAACGGCGCTTCACGGCGCGCTGCGACGATGCGATCGGCCGCGTCCTGCCGAAAGCCGGTGATGCGGCCGAAGCCCAGGCGCACAGAGCGTAGCGATGCCGTCGCGTCGTTGCGCAGCGGCTCGTCAGCACCTTCGAGTTCAGAGTCCCACACGCTCTGGTTCACATCCACTGGCAGCACCGTCACGCCGTGTTCGCGCGCGTCGCGCACCAGTTGCGCCGGCGCATAAAAACCCATCGGCTGGCTGTTGAGCAAGGCGGCCAGAAAGGCGTCCGGGTGGTGGCACTTGAGCCAGGCGCTGACGTACACCAGCAGCGCAAAACTGGCGGCATGGCTTTCAGGGAAACCGTATTCGCCAAAGCCTTGAATCTGTTTGAAGATGCGTTCGGCGTACTCAAGTTCATAACCTTTCTGGACCATCCGCCCCACCAGCCTTTCATGGAAAGGACCGAGGCCGCCCTTGCGCTTCCAGGCCGCCATGGCGCGGCGCAGCTGGTCGGCTTCACCGGGTGTGAAGTCAGCGGCCAGGATGGCCAGCTGCATCACCTGCTCTTGAAAGATCGGCACGCCCAGCGTGCGCTCCAGCGCCTGGCGCACTTCGTCGCTGGGGTAGTCCACCGGCTCTTCGCCGCTGCGGCGGCGCAGGTAGGGGTGCACCATGCCCCCCTGGATGGGGCCGGGGCGGACGATGGCGACTTCAATCACCAAGTCGTAAAAGCAGCGCGGCTGCAGGCGCGGCAACATGCTCATCTGGGCCCGGCTTTCGACCTGGAAGGTGCCGACGCTGTCGCCCTTGCACAGCATGTCGTAGCTGGCCTTGTCTTCGGGTGGCACTTCAAGCAGCGCCAGCGTGTGGCCGAGTTTGCTGCCCACCATGTCAAGCGCACGGCGGATGGCGCTGAGCATGCCCAGGGCCAGGATGTCCACCTTCAACAGGCCCAGCGTGTCGAGGTCGTCCTTGTCCCACTGGATGACGCTGCGGCCTTCCATCGCAGCGTTTTCCACGGGCACCAGTTGCGCCAGGTCGTCGCGCGCGATGACGAAGCCGCCGGGGTGCTGGCTCAGGTGGCGCGGGAAGCCGATCAACTGGGCCGTCAGCTCCATCCACAGGCGGCAGATCGGCGCGTCGGGGTCGAAGCCCTGTTCCTGCAGCCTGTCGGCCTGCACACTGCGGCCGTCCCACCACTGCTGGCTCTTGGCGACGGCCTCGATGCGGTCAAGATCAATGCCCAGCGCACGGCCCACATCGCGCAGCGCAGAGCGCGGCCGGTAAGAAATCACCACACCCGTCAACGCCGCGCGGTGGCGGCCGTACTTGCGGTAGATGTACTGGATGACTTCTTCGCGGCGCTGGTGTTCGAAGTCGATGTCGATGTCGGGCGGCTCGTTGCGTTCGGCGCTGATGAAACGCTCAAACAGCAGCGTGGTGCGCGCCGGGTCCACCGCCGTCACCCCCAGGCAATAACAGACCGCCGAATTGGCCGCACTGCCACGGCCCTGGCACAGGATGCCCTGGCTGCGCGCCCAGTGCACGATGTCGGCCACCGTCAGGAAGTAGGGCTCGTACTTGAGCTGCGCGATGAGCGCGAGTTCGTGTTCGATCATGGCGCGCACGGCGGGCGTCTCGCCCTGCGGGAAACGCGTGCGCACGCCGTCTTCCGTCAGCTGCCGCAGCCAGCTCGTGGGCGTGTGGCTGTCGGGCGTGATCTCGCGCGGGTATTCGTATTTCAGCTCGGCCAGGCTGAAGGCGCAGCTGCCGGCGATGTCCACGGTGGCGGCCAGCCATTCGGCCCGGTACAGCGACGCCAGACGCACGCGAGACCGCAGGTGAGCTTCGGCATTGGGCTGCAGCGCCAGGCCGGCCTCGGCCACCGTGCATTTCAGCCGCGTGGCCATCAGCACGTCGAGCAAGGCCTTGCGCGAACGGGTGTGCATGCACACGCCGCCGGCGGCCACCAGCGCCAAGCCGGTGGCCGCCGACAAACGGCTGAGCAGGCTCACCAGCAATGCGTCGTGCGGCTGGTAGCGCAGTTCAACGGCGATGGCGGCACGCTCGGTACCGAACCAGGTCTTGAGCCACATGGCGTGGTTGAAGAGCAGCTCGAAAGGCGAGGCGGGGTCGGGCAGCAGCAGCGCAAAACAGCCCGGCAAGCCGGCCAGCATGGGCGCGGTGGGGATGCGGCCTTCGATGTCGCTGCGGTGCGCCAGGTACTCGCCCTTGGGTGCGCGGCGGCGGGCGTGGGTGATCCACTGCACGAGGTTGCTGTAGCCACGGCGGGACTGCACCAGCAGCACAAGACGCGGCTCGGTGGGCCGGGTGGACGACGGTGCCGGGGCCGCCGTGGACGCAGCGGGTGCAGTGATCTGCATCTCGGCGCCGACGATGAGTCGCATCTGCAGACGCTCGGCCTCGGCGTGCGCGCGCACGCTGCCCGACAGCGAACATTCGTCGGCCAGCGCCAGCGCGCAGTAGCCCAGCGCCTGCGCGCGGGCGACCAGTTCTTCGGGCTGCGACGCGCCGCTCAGGAAGCTGTAGTTGCTGCGGCAGTGCAGCTCGGCATAACCCGGCAGCGGCGGGCTGCGGGGGGGGCCAGGCTGGGCAGGGCGCGCCGGGTGCATCACGTGGGGTGGGCTGGGCGGGCTGGAGGTAAGGGGGGTGGCAGATACCACGGCTCGGGCTCGCGGGCTGGGCGCACGGTGGCGGGTTTGCCGGTGGCGGGATAGCGCAGGGTGGAGGCTGCGCCGGGGACGGTGTTGGCAGGCGGGGTGGTAGTTGAAGCAGGGGTTGAAACAGGGGTTGAAGCAGGGGTCACGCCGCCTGGGGCAGGCACCCCCGTGGCGCTGGCCAGGTTGTCCAAGGGGCTGCGCACGGCTCCGCCGCCCAGGCGCAGCACGTGCGTGTAGATCATGGTCGTGCTCACGTCGGCGTGGCCCAGCAATTCCTGCACGGTGCGGATGTCATAGCCCGCCTGCAGCAGGTGGGTGGCAAAGGAGTGGCGCAGCGTGTGCGGTGAGGCCGGCTTGGCGACGCCGGACGCGGCCAGCGCGCTGCGAAACGCGCGCTGGAAATTGCCGTCCAGCAGATGATGCCGGCGGCGCAAGCCGGTGCGCGGGTCCACCGACGGCACGGCCTGCGGAAACACCCACTGCCAGGGCCAGGCCTGAGCCGCCCGCGGGTACTTGCGCTCCAGCGCGTGCGGCATGTGCACGCCGGGCAGGCCGTCGGCCCGGTCAGCCTGCCACACACGCTGCGCGTGCGCCAGCTGTTCACGCAAGGGCTGCTCCAGTGCCACGGGCAGCATCACCACACGGTCCTTGCGGCCCTTGCCTTCACGCACGACGACGGCGCGGCGGTCGTAGTCAATGTCCTTCACGCGCAGCCGCAGGCCTTCGAGCAGCCGCATGCCGGTGCCATACAGAAGACGGCCGACGATGCCATGCGGGTTGCCGCTGATTTGCTGCTGCACGTCCAACTGGTCCAGCACGGCCTGCACTTCGTGGTGCGCAAAGACGGCGGGCAGGTGGCGGTCTTGCTGCGGGCGGCCGATCTCGGCCATCCAGGGCAGTTGCTGGCGCAGCACTTTCTGGTACAGAAAGAGCAGCGCCGACAAGGCCTGGCGGTGCGTGCCAGGGGCGACCTGGCGCTCTGCCGCCAGCCACATGAGAAAGGCCTCGACCTCGGGTTGCGCGAGTTCTGAAGGGTGGCGCAGATTGTGGAAACGGATGAAGGCGCGGACCCAATGCACGTAGGCGTCTTCGGTGCGCAGGCTGTAGTGCAGCAGGCGAATCTGCTGGCGCACCTGGTCGAGCAGGCGGGGTGGTGGCGTGGACATCGGTAAACTCCGAATACTGGATATATATACAGCTATCCTACCGCTGCTGCGCCGGCTTGGGTAGTGTCTGGGTGCCAAGTCACAGGCGGTAAATTCGGGCATGCGCAGCCTTCATCAGTGGCCCCTGGGCGCCAAGCTCTCGCTGACGGCGGCGCCCTTCCTGCTGCTGGCCTTGTGCGCGATGGCGGTGCTGGTGTGGATGTCGCTGCAGCTCGAAGGCGGCGCCGCCGCCGTCAACGAGGCCGGCCGCATGCGCATGCAGGCCTACCGCATGGTGCTGTCGGCAGACAGGAGCGGCACGGCCGGGCTGACACAGCAGACAGCCGAATTCGAACGCAGCCTGCAGTTGCTGCGCCAAGGCGACCCCGAGCGGCCGCTCTTCGTGCCTTGGGACGACACCGTGCGGCAGCGCTTTGCGGCGGTGGAACAAGACTGGCAACGTTTCCGCAGCCGGCTCGCAAGCGTTGCGCCCGTCTCTGCGCCCGTCTCTGCGCCCGTTCCCGCGCCCGTCTCTGCGCCCACCACCCTGGACACGGACGCAGCCGACTTCGCCGCGCACATCGACCATTTCGTCGCCGGCATCGAAGCCCACCTGGCGCGGTGGACCGCGTTGATGCACCTGCTGCAGATCGCACTCATGGCGCTCGCCGTGCTGGGTGCGGCGGTGTTGCTGTACACCGGCCACCTCTTCGTGCTGGAGCCCGTGGGGCTGCTGAAACAGGCGATCCACCGCATCCAGGGCGGCGACCTGGGCGCGCGCGTGGCACGCACCACCAACGACGAATTCGGCACCCTGGCCGCCGGCTTCAATGACATGGCGGGCCAGTTGCAGTCGATGTACCGCAACCTGGAAGGCCGCGTGCAAGAGAAGACAGCCCAGCTGGAAGAAAAACACGAAAGGCTGACGAGCCTGTACGAAGTCACCACGCGTGTCACCAAGGCCGCCACGCTGGAAGAACTGGCCAGCGGTTTCACGAAGAGCGTGGCCCGCATCGCACGCGCCGACGGCGTGGCGCTGCGCTGGTCGGACGAGGCGAACAAGAGCTACCTGATGCTGGCCTCGCACGGCCTGCCGCAGGCCATGCTGGACGCCGAACACTGCCTGGCGGCGGGCGACTGCCACTGCGGGTCACCGCAGGCAGCGCCGGGTGCGCGCGTGATCCCGATCCGCGCCATGCAACCAGCGCGCAAGGACCACTGCGCACGCGCCGGCTTCCAGACCGTGGTGTCGGTGCCGATCCGCCTGCACGAGCGGCTGATGGGCGAGGTGGACCTGTTCTTCCACGCCCAGGTCGAACTGTCCGACGACGAACGTGCGCTGCTTGAAGCGCTGACGCTGCAGTTGGCCGGCGCGATGTAAAACCTGCGCCTGAACGCACTCGGCCTGGAAGCCGCCGTGTCGCTGGAGCGCAGCTTCCTGGCGCGCGAACTGCACGACTCGATCGCGCAGTCACTCGCTTTCCTGAAGATCCAGGTCCAGCTGATGCGCGAAGCCCTGGCCAAGGGCGACGCGCCGCAAGTGCAGCACGTGCTGGAAGAGATCGACGTGGGCGTGCGTGAAAGTTATGGTGATGTGCGCGAACTGCTGATGCACTTCCGCACCCGCGCCAACGCCGAAGACATCGAACCGGCGCTGCGCACCACGCTGCGCAAGTTTGAACACCAGACGGGTCTGAAGACCACGCTGCAGATGGAGGGCGTTGCCTTGCCGCTGACACCGGACACGCAGATCCAGGTGCTGCACATCGTGCAGGAAGCGCTGTCGAATGTGCGCAAACACGCGCGCGCCGGGCAGGTGTGGCTGGATGTGCGCAAGCAGCCACACTGGCGGCTGGAGGTGCGCGACGA
>JANMKK010000280.1:0-9600 GCA_031372005.1 Rubrivivax sp. | reverse complement strand
GCGCCAGCCGTGGGCGTGGTGGGCCGTTTGCCGTTGCCTTGGGCCACTGCGGCGCTGATGGCCTTGGCTGCGGCGCTGGCCGCGGCGCTGGCATTCGGTTTCACCGCCTGGGTCGGCAACACCGCATGGGCCCCCGCAGCGGCCGCAGCGCTGGCGATTGTGGTGGTGGCGCTGCCGGCGGCTGCGCTGTTGCACCGCTTCACGCGCGGCTCTGCCAGTGGCTTGCGGGCGGCAGGCGGCCTGCACAGCCCCATCGGCACCCACAAGGCGCTGTTTCTGGAACTGGCCGGCCGCGAATGGGCCCGTTCACGCCGCTACGGCACCGGTGCCGCGCTGCTGCTGGTGGACGTCGACCGCTATGCCCGCCTGGTTGAATCGCGTGGCGGCGCCGCCACCGAAGCGGGGCTGGCCGAGATGCTGGGCCAGACATCACCCACGCTGCGCGGTGCCGACCTGGTCACGCGCCTGTCCGATGCCCAGATGGCGGTCTTCCTGGCCCAGGCTGATGCCACCGGCGCGCTGGACGTGGCCGAGCGCATCCGCGAACGCAGCGAACAAATGGAAGTGCCGTTCCACCATGAATCCAGCCCGCGCCGTTTGCGGGTGACCGTGAGCGTGGGGGTGGCTCAGTTGCGCCCCTCGCACCTGACCCTGCAGGCCTTGATCGACGACGCGCAAGACGCCGTGCTGGCCGCGCGCCAGGCCGGTGGCAACTGCGTGCGGGCGGCGCCGGTGGACCTGAGCGGGCTGCGGTCTTCCAGTTCCTGGCTGGACGACCACCGCGCGAGGCCAAAGTAGCTGGGCTGAGGGGCTGAGGGGCTGACGGCTGACGGCCTTTCCGGCTTCAGTTCAACCGCAGGGGCGCGGCATAGCCCGTCATCTCCAGGTATCCCAGGCCGACGCGCCGGCCTTGCGCATCCCGCAGTTCGCTCAAGCCTTCCCAGTAAATCGTGCCGGTGCTGCTGCGGCTGTCCAGTTCCTGCGCGTCCAGCAGCGCGCGCACGCTGAATCGGCCGGCGGGCGTGTCGATTTCCCACTGCACGGGGTAGCTGGCTGCACTGCCCGGGCTTTGCCAGCGGCGGCCTGGGGTGAAGCGCACCTGCGCCGGTGGGAAGATCTGCGCCGCGGTGCCTGCAGCGCGGAAACTGCCGCCGGCCCACAGCACGCTGCCGTCGCGGCGGCGCAGCACAAAGGCGGTCAGCGCACTGCCATCGAAGAGGTTCATGCCGATCCAGTCCCAGCCCACGGCTTCGGGGTGCAGGACGAGGTCGCTCCATTCGTGGTCGAGCCAGGCGCGGCCGCTGGCGGCGTTTTTGCCGTCTTTGCCGCCCGCCGCGGTGGCCAGCAACTGCGGTTCGCTGACGTAGTGGCTGGCCTGCGCTTCATCAGGCCCCTTGCGGGAATAGCCGGCGTCGCCTTGCAGCAGCAGCGGCTGGGTGCGCGCCAGCGTCAGGTCCAGCGTGAAGCCGCGTGCCGGTACGCGGGCGCGCCAAGCGGGGCCTTCGTCGCGCAGCGACCAGGGGCCGAGTTGCACCACGCCGCCGTCCACCGACGCGCGGCCCAGCGCGGCGGCCGCGGCGCCCGACCAGCGGGCGATGCGCTGGTCATGCAGGTGCGCGGCATTCGGGCCCAGCCGCGTCAACGCTGCATGCGCAAACAGCAGGTGGCGCGCGGCGAAGCGGCTGCGGTTGTCTTGGGCCAGGCCGGTGCGGCTGCGGAAGAACGTCAACTGGAAGCCCGCTGTCGGCGCGGCCTCGGTGCCGAGCCAGCCGGTGGCGTACCACCATTCGATGCGCGCTTGCAGGTGCGCGCCGTGGTCACGCGGAAAGCGCAGAACGCGGCCACGGCGGATGGTTCCATCGGCTGCATCGGCTGCATTGGATTCAGCGGCTTCAGCGGCTTCAGCGCGGGCCACTGTGGCCGGTGCTGCCGGTGCGGCCAAGGCGGCCAGCAGGAAGGCGCGCCGCAGCGGGCTCACCAGTCCTCCTTCACCGACATCACTGCCTGCCTGGACGCTGCATTGCGCGCGCACAGCGCGGCGGTTGCAACGCCCGCAGCCAGCACCGTCGCTGCCAGCGCAGCGAGCCGCGACCACGGCAGCACCAGGTCCATCGTCCAGTGAAAGCTTTGCGGGTTGACGACAAACACCAGCACCATGCTGATCGCCAACCCCAGCAACAGCCCCAGCACCACACCGGCCGCCACCCACGCCGCCGCTTCACCTGCCACCACGCCCACCACCTGTGCGCGCGTCAGCCCCAGATGCGACAGCAGACCGAATTCCTTGCGCCGCGCCAGCACTTGCGCTGACAGGCTGGCCGCGATGCCGACCAGGCCGATGACGATAGCCACCGCCTGCAGGTAATAGGTGACGGCGAAGCTGCGGTCAAAGATGCGCAGCGACAGTTGGCGCAAGTCGGCGCTGGACACAAATTCCAGCAGCGCCGGGTCGGGCAGCAGCGCGCGCAAGGCCTGCTGCACCGTGGCCGGCGCGGTGCCGGGTGCGAGCCACAGCGCCAGGTCGTTCAGGCGCGTGTCGCCGGTCAGGCGGCGGTAGTCGGTGTCAGCAATGGCCACCGCGCCGAACTGGCGCGCGTAGTCGCGCCAGACGCCGCGCACGCGAACCTGCTGCGCGCCGCCGGGCAGCGGCAGGCTGAGGGTGCTGCCCGGTGTGGCGCCGTACAACGAGACCATGGCTTCGGTGACGAAGACCCCGGTTTGGCCCGGCACGGCCGGGAGCGGCGCCTGCAGCAACGGCAGCGCCGCCGCAGGGTCGGCCAGCGGCCTGGCGATCAAGGTGACGGCGGGCCGGCTGCTGGACATCTGCAGCGATTGCAAGCGCGACGCTTCCAGCCGCTGGACGCCCGGCACCCTGGCCGCCGAGGCCACGAATTCAGGCGTTAGCCAGGCCTGGTCTGCCGCGCTGCTGGAACCCGCGCTGCGGGCATACAGGTCGGCCGGCAACACACTGCCAAGCCAGCTGCTGACGCCTTCGCGGAAGCTGGCCACCATCACCGTCAGCGCCACCGACAGCGCCAGGCTGGCGACCACGCCGGCCACTGCGGCGGTGGCCGTGCGGCGCTGGAAACGGGCGCGCTGCAGCGCCAGCAAGGGCAGGGCGCTGCGCACTGCGGGCGCGGCGGCCAGCAGGCCGTGCACCACCGACGGAATCAGCGCCACGCCGCCAAACAGCAGCGCTGCCACCGCCGCGTACGCGGCCAAGGGCAAGCCCGCGATGGGCGGCGCAAAAGCCGCCGCCGCGCCCAGCAGCAAGAGCGCAGCGCCGGGCCAGGCTGATGGTGCTTGCGATTGCGGCGCGCCCAATCCCTTGAGTGCCTGTGCCGGCGCCAGTTGTTCGGCCTGCCGCGCCGGCCACCAGCCCCCCACCACGGCCGACAGCACACCCAGCAAGCCGAAAGCCGCAGTGCCCGTCGCACCCACTTGCAAAGGCGGCACGATGCCCGGGAAGTAGCCCCCGCCCAGATCACCGGCCAGCAGGCGCAGTGCGGCGGCCGCCATCGCCACACCCAGCAACAGGCCGAGCGCACTGCCCGCTGCCCCCAGCAACGCGCACTCCGCCAGCACCCAGAGCCGGCGCTCTTGCGCAGACAGCCCCAGCACGCCCAGCAACGCGAAAGCTGGCGTGCGCTGCGCTACCGACAGCGACACCACTGAAAAGACCAGGAAGGCGCCCACGAAGAGTGCCACCAGCGCCAGCACCGTGAGGTTGACGCGGTAGGCGCGCGACACGTTGGAGACGCGCTGCTCGGCTTCGCCGGCCGGCACCGCGTTGACGCCGGCGGGCAGTTGCAATCGTTGGGTCAAGGCCTGCATGTCGGTGCCGGGCATCACGCGCAGGTCGATGCGCGACAGCTTCCCGATGGCGTCGAAGCGCTGCTGTGCACCGGCCAGATCCATCACCAAGACCGCAGTGCCGCCGATGGCCACGCTGCCGGCGATGCGCAGCGCCGTGTAGCCAGGGCCGGCCTGCAGGTCCAGCGGCCGGCCTTGCGCCGGCTGCAGCGCGTCGCGCGCGGCGGCATTCAAGAACGCGGCATCGGGGTCGAGAAAGGCCAGGCGGTCTTCGCCCTGTGCCGGCTTCGGGAACAGTGCCGGGGCCAGCGGCGCGGCCAGCAGCGCGTCGATGCCCAGCACGCGCACAGCCACCCGCTTGCCGTCGGCGCTGCGGGCGTAGGTGTCGATCTCCAGGACGGGGCTGGCGATGGCGACGCCCGGGTCGGCCGCAGCACGGTCGAAGAGGGTGTCGTCGAAGAGGCGGCCGCGCAGGCTCAAGTCAGGCTCGCCGTTGGCGGCGCGCACGGCCGAAGAAAACTCGGCCAGTGCCGAGGTGTTGATGAGGTGCACCGAATAGGCCAACGCCACGCCCAGGGCCACCGCCATCAGCGCCGCACCGTGGCGCCACGGGTGATGGCGCCATTCGCGCGCGAGCAGCAAGCCCCAAAGTGTGAAGTTCAGTGGAAAGCTCAGTGGAAAGTTCAGTGGCAAATTCACCGGCAGTTTCATCGAACCACGTCTTCAACACCGTGTGGCGTCAGGCGCAGCACCCGGTCTGCAGCCGCAGCGGCTGCGGCCGAATGCGTCACCAGCAAGCAGGCCGCGCCCGCGTCACGCACCTGCGTGCGCAGCACCGCCATCACCTTGTCGGCGGTGGCGGGGTCGAGGTTGCCGGTGGGTTCATCGGCCAGGATCAGCCCCGGTGCGTGCACCACCGCGCGCGCAATGGCCACCCGCTGCAACTGCCCGCCCGACAACTGCGCCGGCAGCCGCAAGGCCAGGCCACCCAGGCCCACGGCGTCCAGCACCTGCGCCACGCGGGCTTCGTCCAGCCGCTGCAAAAGGCGCAACGGCAGGCTGACGTTTTCCGCCACCGTCAGGTGCGGCAGCACATGAAAAGCCTGGAAGACGAACCCCAGCTCTTCGCGCCGCAGCCGGGCGCGCGCGTTGTCGGTCAGCGTGGACAGTGCGGCGCCGTTGATCAGCACCTCGCCGCCGTCGGCTTCATCGAGCCCTGCGATGCAGTTCAGCAGCGTGGATTTGCCAACCCCGGATTCACCCAGCAGCGCCACAAATTCGCCGCGCGCCAAAGAGAGCGTCACGCCTTGGAAAACGGGTGTGGTGTCGAAGCGCTTGTGCAGGTCAGTGAGGTTCAACATGGGCGGCGTGGATGATGCCGCATCGGCCGCGCCAGGGCTGCGTGCTATCGTCTTTGGCGCATTGCTTCAGCGCATTCAACGAATTCAGCGCAGAGGTCTTTTCACATGGCATACACCATCGATTTGTCGGGCCGTGTGGCCTTCGTCACCGGCGCATCCAGCGGCTTGGGCGCGCAGTTTGCCAAGACGCTGGCCGCAGCCGGCGCGGGTGTGGTGCTGGCGGCGCGGCGGGTGGAGCGGTTGAAGGCGCTGCGCGCCGAGATCGAGGCTGATGGCGGTGTCGCCCACGTCGTGGCGCTGGACGTGACCGACCACGACAGCATCAAGGCCGCGGTGGCCCACGCCGAAACCGAAATGGGCGGTATTGACATCCTGGTCAACAACTCGGGTGTCGGCAACACCCAGAAGCTGACCGACGTGATGCCCGAGGACTACGACTTCGTCATGGGCACCAACACCAAGGGTGCCTTCTTCATGGCGCAGGAAGTCGCCAAACGCATGATCGCGCGCAGCAAGGGCGTGGCGCCGGGCACCTACACCGGTGGGCGCATCGTCAACGTGGCGTCGATGGCGGGGCTGCGCGTGTTCCCGCAGATCGGCGTCTATTGCATGAGCAAGGCGGCTGTCGTGCACATGACCCGCGCGATGGCGCTGGAGTGGGGGCGCTACGGCATCAACGTCAACGCGCTCTGCCCGGGTTATGTGGATACCGAAATCAACCACCACGTCTGGCAGACCGAGGCCGGCCAGAAGATGGTGCAGGCCATGCCGCGAAAACGTGTGGGCAAACCGCAGGACCTGAATGCGGCGCTGGTCATGCTGTGCGCCAACGAAAGCCACTTCGTCAACGGCGCGGTGATTTCCGCCGACGACGGCCAGGGGCTGTAGTCCCTTGCGTTTGCTCAGCCCTTTGGAAGCGCGGGTGCTCGGCGTGCTGGTCGAGAAACAGCACACCGTGCCCGACACCTACCCGCTGTCGCTGAACGCGCTGGTGGCCGGTTGCAACCAGAAGACGGCGCGCAGCCCGGTGATCGAAGCCACCGACGCTGACGTGTTGGGCGCGCTGGACGGCCTCAAGGGCCTGAGCCTCATCTTTGAAGGCAGCAGCAGCCGCGTTGTCAAGTTCGAACACAACACGGGACGCGTCCTGCAGGTGCCCGGCGCGGCCGTGGCGCTGCTGGCGGTGCTGATGCTG
Source organism: Rubrivivax sp. (assembly GCA_031372005.1). Classification (GTDB taxonomy): domain Bacteria; phylum Pseudomonadota; class Gammaproteobacteria; order Burkholderiales; family Burkholderiaceae_C; genus Rubrivivax. The sequence continues at coordinate 3,231 of JANMKK010000280.1, read as the reverse complement.
CGCGGCCCGCAGACATCGGCCGAATTGCGCTTGAACAGCGAGCGGCTGCACCGATTCGCCGACATCTCGTCGGTCGAAGGTTTCCTTGAAGAACTGGCGGCCAAGGCGGTGCCGATGGTGGTGAAGCTGCAGCGCGCCGCCGGTGAACGCGAAGCCCGCTGGGCGCATTTGCTGTGCGGTGAAGCGGCGCAGCCCGCGGCCCGGGCGCTGGCCTCCGAGGACAGTGTCAGCGCTGGTGAAATCGGCGCGATCAAGGCCGAGCAGACGCGGCTGGCGGCCGAGGTGGCCGAGCTGCGCCAATTGGTGCAAAAAATAGCCACTGAGCTGGGGATCACCGGAGGTTGACACGATGCGTTTTGAGCTGCCCGCCGACAAGAAACTGGTCTTCGAGGTGACCGTGCCGCTGCGCTGGGGCGACATGGACGCCATGGGCCACATCAACAACACGCTCTACTTCCGCTACATGGAAATTGCGCGGCTCGAATGGATCTTCAAGACGGGCGCCAGCACCAGCCTGTCCGGCGAAGGCCCGGTGATCGTGAATGCCTTCTGCAATTTTCTGCGCCAGTTGACGTTTCCCGGTGAAGCGCGCGTGACGCTGCACGTGGCCGAGCCCGGGCGCAGCAGCTTCGAGACGTACCACACCATCGAACGTGTTGACGAGCCCGGCGTGCTGTACGCCGAGGGCGGCGCGCGCGTGGTCTGGACCGACTACAGCGCGAAGAAGTCTGCGCCCCTGCCGGACTGGTTCCGCGCGCACCTGAGCTGAGCCCATCACAGTGCGCCATGAATGAGCGCCATGAATGAGCGTCATGAATGATCGTCATGAATGAGCGCCGGACCTGGGCGCACGAAGCCATCCGCCGCATCGAGGCCGACTACCAGCGCAGCAGCGACACCCACCTGATTCCGCTGCCGCTGCCCGGCTTCCCGGGCATCGACCTGTACTTGAAGGACGAATCCAGCCACCCCACCGGCAGCTTGAAGCACCGCCTGGCGCGCAGCCTCTTTCTGCACGCGCTGTGCAACGGCTGGCTGCAGGAAGGCTCCACGGTGGTGGAAGCGTCCAGCGGCAGCACGGCCATCAGCGAAGCCTACTTTGCGCGGCTGCTGGGGCTGCCCTTCATTGCCGTGATGCCGCGCGGCACCAGCCCGCAGAAGATCGCGGCCATCCGCTTCCATGGCGGCCAGTGCCACCTGGTGGACGACCCGCATGCGGTGTACGCCGAAGCAGAACGGTTGGCTGTCGACAGGCACGGCCACTACATGGACCAGTTCACCTACGCCGAGCGCGCCACCGACTGGCGCGCCAACAACAACATCGCAGAAAGCATCTACAGCCAGATGCAGCGAGAACCGCATCCGTGCCCGGCCTGGATCGTCGCCAGCGCGGGCACCGGCGGCACGCTGGCCACCATCGGCCGCTACGTGCAGTACTGCCGCCACGCCACGCGGGTGTGCGGCGTCGACGCGGAACGCAGCGTGTTCTTTGCGCACTACCTCAGCGGTGACCCCACGCTCACGCTGGACCACGGCTCACGCATCGAAGGAATTGGCCGCCCGCGTGTGGAAGCCTCGTTCGTGCCCGGCGTGCTGGACGCGATGGTGAAGGTGCCCGACCTGTGGAGCCTGGCCGCGATGCATGCCTTGAGCGTGCGCCTGGGCCGGCGTGTGGGCGGCAGCACCGGCACCAACCTGGTGGCCGCGCTGGCCTGTGCGCAGGCGCTGCGCGACGCGAAACAGCCGGGCTCGATCGTCACGCTGCTTTGCGACGACGGCGAGCGCTACCGTCACAGCTACTACAACGACGCCTGGCTGCAGGCGCAGGGCCTGGACTGCGGCGCCGAGAGCGACGCGCTGGACGTGCTGATGGACTGCGGCGAATGGCCGGCTGCGCTCAGGTCACAGTGGGGTCTTGCGGGTGAATTGGCGGATCTACGGGTCGTTGAACCGGCCGGTGAACGGGCCGGTGAGCAGCCCGGTGAGCGCGCCGCCTGAGCCGCAACCTCAAGGCACCGCGCTGTATGGCCCGCCCACGACCAAGGCCTTGATGTACGCCGGCCGCGCGTGGATGCGCGCCAGCCAGCCGGTCAGCGCGGGGTAACTCGCGTCCAGCCCCGCGCGTTCGGCGGCGGCTTCCACGGGGTAGCTCATCTGCACATCGGCCGCGCTGAATTCAGCGCCGGCAAACCAGGGCCGGGTGCGGAGCTCGCTTTCCATGAAGGCCAGCAGCCGATTGAGGTTGGGCCCGATGTAGCCGGCCGTGACCTTGTCGGCAATGCCGCGCACCACCGGTTTGATGAAAAAGGGCACCGGCGCTGCACGCACCTTGTCAAAAATCAGTTTCAAAAGCAGCGGTGGCATCAGGCTGCCTTCTGAAAAATGCAGCCAGTAGGTGTAGCGGCGCTGATCGGCGCTGCCCTGCGGTGGGCGCAGCCGGCCGGCGCCGTAGACGTCGATCAGGTACTCGACGATGGCGCCGGACTCGGCCACCACGGTGCTGCCGTCGGTGTTGCTGTTGCTGTTGCCGTCGCTGTCGCTGTTGCTGTCAGTGATGACGGGCGACTTGCCCAGCGGGTGCACCAGCGCCAGTTCAGGTGGAGCCAGCAGCGTCTTCGGGTGGCGCTTGTAGCGCTTCACCTCGTAAGGCAGGGCCAGTTCTTCCAGCAGCCACAGCACACGCTGCGAGCGCGAATTTTCAAGGTGGTGGACGGTGATCATGCAGCGCATTGTGATGGGCCAGATGAAGCCTCACTGCGTGCCCGCCGGCTGCCTCACTCCAGCGCCACCAGCTTGTGCCGCAGCGCCACCAGCACGGCTTCGGTGCGGTTGTCGGCGTGCAGCTTGGCCAGGATGTTGGTGACGTGGAACTTCACCGTCGGCATCGCAATCGTCAGCTCGGTGGAGATGGCCTGGTTGCTGTGGCCGCGCGCCATCAGCGCCAGCAACTCACGTTCGCGGGCGGTCAGGTCGGCGCCGGGCGGGGGTTCCTTCTGGCTGGCCACCAGCGCGTCCGTCACTTCAGGCGCCAGCACGCGGTGGCCGCGTTGTGCCATCTGGATCACCGTCACCAGCTCTTGCGATGCCGCGTTCTTCAGCAGGTAGCCGCAGGCGCCGGCGTCCATCGCACGGCGCACTTCGGCAGGGTCGAGCAGGCTCGTCAGGATCACGAACTTGGTCTTCGGCAGCACCGGTCGCAGCGCCCGGATGCAGTCCACGCCGTCCATGCGC
>JANMKK010000252.1:0-9794 GCA_031372005.1 Rubrivivax sp. | reverse complement strand
CCGGCACTGATCTCGAAGGCTTCGGCCGGGTCGAGGCTGATGATGTCGTCGAAGGCCAAAGCAACGACGAGCGTGTCCTTGGGCGTGGCGGCGTGCAGGGGCGAGGCGGCCAGCACGACGGCGGCGGTAGCTGCCAGCGCGAAGGCCCGGGGATTGAAATGAACCATGGTGGACTTGGCTCCAAAGATGATGGGCTGAAGGTTGCAGCCGGGGAGCCACAGTGTGGCGCAGTCTGTCGCGGCCTGCGCCCGCCCCGGATCGGGCCTGCCCCCAGCCAGGGTGAGCGGCTAGTCGTCTTCGCTGCGGAACAGCCTCAGGTCGACGAAGTTGGCCATGGCCTGGTAGCCGGCGTCGTTCGGGTGCAAGTGGTCGCCACTGTCGTAGGCGGCCAGCATGCGGGCAGGGTGGGCCGGGTCGCGGAGGGCGCGGTCGAAGTCGATCACGCCGTCAAAGGCACCACTGCTGCGGATCCAGGCGTTCACCGCCTGCCGCTTGGCTTCGCCTGCGGCGGAAAAGTAACCCGGGAAGGTAGTGCCCTCAAAAGGCGTCAGCGTGCCGCCATAGATCTTCAGGCCCCGTTCACGGGCACGCGCAACGATCTGCTTGTGGCCGGCGATGATGTCCTCGGCACTGACTTGCTGGTTGGGCAGGCCGAAGGCGCCGGGGATGCCGATGTTGTTGATGCCTTCGAGCAGGATCACCCAGCGCGCGCCGTTGGCACCCAGCACATCACGGTCCAGCCGGGCCTGGGCATTGGGTCCGATAAGGTCGAAGAGGGTGCGGTTGCCGCTGATGCCCTGATTGAGTACGGCCACGTGGCGGTACTCGGCGCGCGCCTGAAGGCGTGCCGCCAGCAGGTCGGGCCAACGGCGGTTGGTGTCGGGGGTGGAAGCAAAACCATCGGTGATGGAGTCACCCAGCGCCACGATGGCGGCTGCGCGGCGCTGGGCGCCGTGGTTGGTGCCGTGACTGACGCCGCTGGTGCTGACGCCGCTGAGGAAGTACCACGACGGCACCGTGACAGACGTGGGCATGACCACCGCGCCCGAGTAGTCGCCCACGGGGGAGACGTAGCTTGTGCTCAGGCCGAGCGCATGCACCGTGCTGGCCGTGGTGTTTTGCGGCAGGTAGAGGCTGATGGCGAGTTGGCCCAGCGCCGGCACGTCAAAGTCGATCGGGTCGCTGAGGGCAGGCGAGCCGGGCGGAATCGTGAATGCGGTGCGCCCGGAAAATGTGAGCGTGCGACTCGACCCCGCCACCACGGCAGCGCCGGCTGCGTGGCGCGCCACGGTCACGGCGCCCACGGTCAGCGGCGTGGTGCCGTATTCGTTGCTCAAGCGGATGCGGACCCTGGAGCCGCCCACACTGGTGTGGATGATCTGTCGCACCGTCTGGCCATTGAAGGCGGCGGGGTTCGGCGCCGCGAAGGGTGCTTCGATGTACTGCGGGCTGGCGGCCCAGGTGCCGACCCAGTGCGCACTGTCACGGTCGTCGGCAGCCGACAGTGTGGGCAGTACCGCGGTGGCGGCGAGGGTCAGCAGCAGGGCCGACTTGATCCAGCTGCGGCGCGCACATGCGAACGCAGGCATCCAACGGTTGAACAGACTCATGGGTATCTCCTGCGGCGCAGGCCGCGTGGGTTGTTGCGGACGATTCCGGGTCCGGGCACCCGGCGTGGAAACCACCGCAGCAAGCCTCGCCCGGGCTGCGGCACGGCAGCCAAGGTCACGACACCTCGCCGCCAAACTTCTTGATCAGGTTGTCGATGTACTTCTCGACCAGCTTCTCGAATTCAGCCTTCACCACCGGCACCACCACCATCTTCATCAAGCCCGGCAATGGCACTTCCACGGTGCCCGTGACCTTGAACTGCAGCGCCGTGCCCTTCTTGGCCTCGGCCACTTTCCAGCTGCCGCCGACGAGTGCGTTGCCCTCGCCCTTCACCGGCGTCCAGGTCACGGTGCCCTTCTTGCGGTCGGACACGTACTTGCTGGCGTAGACAGTCTGGATGTTGACCTGCGCGGTGCCGACCTTTTCCATCTCCCAGCGGTAGATGCCACCGCCCAGGTCCACCAGCTGATCGACCTTGGGGAAGAAGCTTACCGAGGTGGGCACGTCGGAGACGATGTCGAAGACATCCTTGAAGCCCGCCTTGACGGTGAATTCGTAGCCGAGGTCAATGTCCACGCTGATGGCCATGGGTGTTGCTCCTTGAAGGTGTTGGGGTCAATTTCAGATCAGGCTCAGTTCCGGCTCAGTGCCGGCTCAGGCAGCGTCCTGCCCGGCCCAGGGCAGCATCATCGTCAGCCACGCGAGTTTGTCGAATTCGGGCTCGAAGCGGTCGATGATGTCCTGCGGCTCGGGGCACAGCTGCTGGTCGGTGATCAGGCCGAACTGAACGCCACCGCCATAGCTCAAGATGGACACGCCGACGCCGATGTCGCCGGACGCCGGCACCCAGAACATGTTCTGGCGCAATGTGGAACCGCAAAACTTCAGCGGCACAGCAGGCCCGGGGACATTGGTCATCACCGCCGTGGCCTTCTTGGCAAACATGCCCAGCACGGCGTCCTGCACCGGCTTGATGAAGAGGCCGCTGACCGACAGGACGGCAAATGCCAGGAGCGGCTGATAGCTGCCCTTCAAGTCATCCATGCGGCGGTGCACGGCATAGACCCGTTCGACGGGGTTGCTGATGCCAATCGGCAGCACCAGCGGCGCCAGGCCGAAGCGGTTGCCCAGCTGCCACGCCTTCTCGATCGGCCGCAGATTCACGGGCACCATCGCGCGGATTTCCTTGCCTGCAGGGTCTTGCCCCTGCGCCGCCAGGTAGCCGCCGATGGCACCGGCCACACACGACAGCAGCACGTCATTGACGGTGCAACCCAGGCCCTTGCCGATGGTCTTGACGACATCCAGCGACATCGGTTCGCTCCAGGCCACCACCTTCTTGCCGCTGGGCTTGCCCTTTAGCAGCGTGGGTGAATCGTCGGGCATCACGGCCAGCGCGGCGACATCGCCCACCACCTTCAGGCCCGTGCGGGCCGTGCGTGCCGCACTGGCCATGTCCATGCCGCCCAGCAGCTGCGAAGGGTTCGACAGCATCTCCATGCTCTTGCCCACGCCACTGCCGTACATGCCGATCGCTTTGACCGTCAGGTCGGTCAGCGGCTTGAGCACGGCGTCGCTGAGCCAGTTGCTTTCCTCGGCACCTTCGGCATCCACGGGCTTGCGGCGGCGCTTCGGCGGGTCGGCGCCGCCGTCGGTGATGCTCATCATCACGCTGATCAGCGCAATGCCGTCGCCGATGCAGTGGTGCACACGTGCGACCAAGGCACTCCCGCCTTCGTAGTCCTCCACCAGTTGAAACTGCCACAGCGGGCGCGTGGGGTCGAGCGCAGTCGTGGCCAGTGCGCCGCACAAACGCTGCAACGCATGGCGTTCACTCTCGCCGGCCTGGCGCGTGAGCGTGGCGGGCAGCACGTGGTGCGCCAGGTCAAAGTCGTCATCCGGCAGCCACTGCGCGCCCATCGCGTCGGCCACGGCCTTCTGGCGGAAGCGGTCGTACTTCAGCAACTTGTCCTGCACCCGTTCGCGCAGCGCGCCGATGGTGATGGCCGGGGTGAGCAGCCAGACGCCGACGATCATCATCAGGTTGACATCGTTGTCCATGCGCAGCCACGCTGTGTCCACGCGTGACATGCGTTCGGCACGCAGTGCGTGCGCGACGTCTTCCATCGGGTTTCTCCTGGGGCGTTGAAGGGGCTGGGGAAAGCCACGATGCTAGGTAACAATCAGCCCGTCAAGCCAGACTTTCACCCACGCATGCACCTCGACAAGGAAGCACAGCCATGGCCACGCTCAAAGCCAGTTTCGACGCCGCCGTTGCCGCCAGCAAGCAGTTGCCCGACAAGCCGGACAACATGACGCTGCTGAAGATCTACTCGCTGTACAAGCAGTCCACCGAAGGCGATGCCCTGGGCAAGCGCCCCGGTTTCACCGACATGGTGGGCCGCGCCAAGTACGACGCCTGGGCCACCGTCAAAGGCAAGAGCAAGGACGAGGCGATGCAAGAGTACGTCGACCTGATCGAGTCGCTGAAGTGAGGCACGACCAGATCGCCATGAACCCATGTTGAAGCGCCGCCGCGCCTTGCAGCGCTTGGCTGCGGGGGTGGCTGCCACCCTGTCATTGCCCGCGCTGGCACAGGGGGACAGATCGATCGTCCTCGGACAGTCGGCCGCGCTCAGCGGCCCGGCTGCGCAGCTGGGCATCCAGATGAACAGCGGTGCACGCATCTACTTCGACCGCCTGAACGCCGAAGGCGGCATCCACGGCCGCACGGTGCAGCTGCGCGCACTGGACGATGGCTATGAACCCGACCGCTGCCGTGCCAACACCGAAACGCTGATCAAGCAGGAAGGCGCGTTTGCACTCTTCGGCTACGTCGGCACGCCGACGTCGCTGGCCGCACTGCCCTTGGTCAATGCAGCCGGCGTGCCCTTCTTCGGCGCTTTTACCGGTGCCGAGTCGCTGCGTGAACCGTTCAGCCGCTGGGTCTTCCACGTCCGTGCTTCGTACTACGACGAAACCGAACTCATCGTGCGCCAGCTCACGGCACTGGGCCTGAAGCGCATCGCTGTCTTCCGCCAGAACGACAGTTATGGCCAGGCCGGGCTGGACGGCGTGTTGCGGGCGTTGAAGTCCCGCAACCTCGCGCCGACGGCGGTGGGGCTGGTGGAACGCAACAGCGTCGATGTGGCGGCCGCACTGAAGGCCATCCTCGCCGAGCCGACCGACGCGGTGGTGCAGATCAGCGCCTACAAAAGCTGCGCGGCCTTTGTGCGCGGTGCGCGCAAGGCGGGCTATGGCGGCACCTTCCATAACGTGTCTTTCGTCGGCACGCAAGCGCTGGCCGATGAATTGGGCAAGGAAGCGCACGGCGTGGTGGTCAGCCAGGTCATGCCCTTCCCCTTCAGCACCACCACCGCGATTTCGCGCGAATACCTGGACGCCGTGCGCAAGGCCGGTGGTGGCGCCCTGCCCAACTATTCCAGCATGGAGGGGTATGTCTGCGCCAAGGTCTTCTCCGAAGCCCTGCGCCGGTCCGGCGGCACATCGCGCGACGCGCTGGTGGCCGCGCTGGAAAACATGCAGCGCTATGACGCTGGCGGCTACACGGTGGGGTTCGGGCCACGCAATCACCGCGGCTCCAGCTTTGTGGAGCTGTCGATGCTTTCAGGGGACGGCAAGGTCAAACGCTGAGCCGTGCTGAACGGCGCTGAACGGCCCTGAACGGCGCTGAGCAGTCGGCGTTTTCAGCGCATGCCCAGCGCCTTGTCGATGGCCATTGCCAACACGGCGCTGTCAGGCGCCACGTCGCTGTTGAAGCTGGCCACGGGCGTGCCCTGGCGGTCCACCAGGTACTTGTGGAAGTTCCAGCCCGGCGCCTGGCCGGTGGCCCTGGTCAGCGCGGCGTAGAGCGGGTGCACGCCCGCACCCTTGACCACCGTCTTGGCGAACATCGGAAACTTCACGCCGTAGGTGTTGAAGCAGAGTTCGGCAATCTGCTGCGCGTTGCCCGGCTCCTGCTGGCCAAAGTCATTCGACGGAAAACCCAGCACCACCAAGCCGCGTGCCGCGTACTTGGCGTGCAACGCTTCCAGCCCCTGGTACTGCGGCGTGTACCCGCAATGGCTGGCGGTGTTGACCATCAGCAGCACCCGGCCGGCGTATTGGCAAAGCGGCTGCGGCTTGTCGTCCTGCAGGCGCGGCACGGTGTGCTGCAGCAGCGGCGCGCAGGCCGGTGCGGTCTGGGCAAGGGCTGCAGGCGGCGCCACGAAGGCGAAGGCAGCGGCCAGGATCAGAGCGGAAAGCCTAGTCATCAGGCCTGACCTATTTCGCGGTCTTCCTGGCGGCGGTCTTCTTGGCCGCTGCGGCGCCCTTGCTGAGCATCGCGTCCAGATTCTTCGTGATCTCGGCTTCGATCTTGCTGCTGAAGGCACCCAGCAGGAAACCGAGCTTCGCTTCCAGGTCAAAGTGGTCAGCCGCCACGATCAGCCGACCGCTGACGCCCGAGCGCGTGAACTCCACCGTGTCGCTGGTCTTGCCTTCAACGACCGTGCATTCCATCTGCAGCTTCTCTTCCACCTCTTCTGCCCAGGCCCAGGCAATCTTGCGCGCCTTGGCCAAGCCGAGCTTGTGGTCACGGTGGATGTTGATGTCTGCCACGTTGGGGTTCCTTCTTTTGCTGGGGCTCACGGGGTGGACGCCAGTGTGGCGCGGCGCTGGGCCTTGGGCAAGGCGGCGAGGCTTTTGACCTCGGCGTAGAAGCGGTTGAAGTCTCCGCCACTGCGCTCAAACAGCCGTTCGAAGTCGGGCACCCATTCGTTGTACGCCGCCTGCACCGCAAAGGACGCATTGTTGGCGCGCTCAAACCAGGCGTCGTAACCGGCATAACCCGCCCAGCGCCCCGCTTTCATGGCCTGGTAGTCGCTGCGCAGTTGCACCATCAACGCGGCCTTGCGCTCACGCTTGGTGGCATCTGGCACGTCGCTCCTGTACAGCGCGTCCAGCTCACCGCGCCAACGCAGCGTGAAGGCGCGGAAGTCCTGCTGGTAGCGCTGGCGGCGCGCATCTTCGGCCCGCGCGGTATCACTGCCGTGCTGCAGCAGCCAGCGCTGGCCGCCAATGCGTTCCACCGCGGTGGCAAAGGACTCGTTGAAGGCCGTGTCGTCGTCAGCGTAGGCCACCTGGTGGGCCAGTTCATGGAAGATCAACCGCGCCAGATCGCCTTCGCTCCAGATCAGAAACGTGTTCAGCAGCGGGTCACCGCCGATCCAGTTGCTGTAGCCCAGCGTGCTGTAGGCGGGCACGCCATAGACCATCGTTTCCCAGCCCTGGCCGCGCAGTTCTGCCGCCAGCCCATCGGCCGGTTCACGCGTGTAGTAACCGCGGTAGCCCACGCAGCCCAGCAGCGGGAAGCACCAGGTCTTGAGCGACAGTCCCAGTTCGGGTGCAGCCACTGCATTCCAGACCGCAGCGCTGCGGTTCAGGTCGGCATAGCGGCGGTAGCTGCCGTTGTCGGGCAGCTTGAGTTCGGTGATGGCGAAGTCGCGCATGCGTTGCGTCAGCAGCAGCCGGTCGCGCAGCGCGGGGGGGGTGGCGGAGTCGGCCAACCAGTCGGTCACCGGCCTGGCGCTTTGCAGCAGGTCGAGGTGGCCATTGAGGGCCTGCGCGTAGTAGCCGATCGTGCTGCAGCCGCTGCCCAGGCAGACTGCGGCAGCCGCGATCAGCGCCGCGCCCGCGATGCCACCGCCGGCCGTCACCGCCATGGCCCAAGCCCGCCTGCGCACGCGCTGTTCAAGCGGCCTGGACCTCGACCAGGCAGTCGTAGAACGACGGTGCCCGGCCGATGTCCGTCAGCCGCTGGTGCGTGAGCTGGTTGACGTTGCTGCCGTTCAGCCCGAGCTTGCGCCACCAGATGCCCAGGCCGTTGACGACGCCGGGGCGCGCGCGTTCGCTCACGTCGGCCTTGCACAGGTATTCGCCGCGCTCGTTGAAGACACGCACCGTGGCGCCGCTGGTGATGCCACGCGCAGACGCGTCGTACGGATGCAATTCCAGCCGAGGCTCGGGGTCTGAAGCACGCAGGCTCTGCACGTTGACGAAGGTGGAGTTGAGGAAGTTGCGCGCCGGTGGCGAGATCATCGCCAGCGGGAAGCGCGCGGCCAGCGCAGGGGAAGACCGCACACTTTCGTAGTTCGGCACGTGGTCGGGCAGGCCAAACGTGGGGTGGTCGGCCCAGGCCTTGCCGCTGGGCGTGGGGAAGCCGCCGTGGGCGAAGGGTGCGTCGGCAATCCGCAACTGGCTCCAGCCCTGGCTTTCCAGCGCGTCTGCGCTGACCTGTTCGGGCACGAAGGCGCCGCGCGCCATCGTCTCGTCGCTGTCGGCAAAACAGGGGTCGGTGAAACCCATGCACAGCGCCATGTCGCGGAAAATCCGGGCATTGGAACGTGCCTGCCCCACCGGCGCAATCGCCGGCTTGTTGAGCATGGCGCAGGTGTGGCCGTAGGTGGTGTGCGCGTCCCAGTGCTCCAGCTGCGTGGTGGCGGGCAGCACGTAGTCGGCGTGGTCTGCGGTGTCGGTGAGGAAGTGCTCCAGCACCACCGTGAAGAGGTCTTCACGCTCAAAGCCCTGCACGACCTTCGCGCTGTCTGGCGCCACCGCCACCGGGTTGCTGTTGTAGACGACGACGGCTTCGACCTTGGGGCCGAACGTTGGCGACGTGTCGCGCAGCAGGTCGTCACCGATGGTGCTCATGTTGATGGTGCGGGGTTTGAGGTCGCCCAGCAGATCGGGCCGCTGCAGCCACGCATCGCGCCGGGCGTGGCGAAACCAGCCGCTGGCCGACAGCAAGAGGCCGCCCGCCGCATGCCGCCAGGCGCCCGTCAGGCACGGCAGCAACGCAATCAGCCGCACCGCGTTGCCGCCACCGCGCACACGCTGCATGCCGTAGTTCAGGCGGATCGCTGCGGGCTTGGTCTGCGCGTAGTCGCGCGCCAGGTTGCGCACTTCGTCGGCCGTGATACCGCAGACTTGCGCCGCGCGTTCAGGTGGCCATTGCAGCGCCCGGTCCCGCAGCGCGGGCCCGCCGTGCACGTGCTGCGCCAGGTAGTCGTGGTCGAGCCAGTCGTGGGTGATCAATTCGTGCATCAGCGCCAGCGCCAGCGCACCGTCGGTGCCCGGCAGCAAGGCGATGTGCTGGTGGCACTTGTCGGCCGTTTCGGTCTTGCGCGGGTCGATGCAGACGAGCTTGGCGCCGGCGCGCTTGGCCTGCTGCGCAAAGGTCCAGAAATGCACGCTGCTGGTGATGGGGTTGCCGCCCCAGATGAGGATGAGCTTGCTGTTCACGAACTGCTCGACGTGCATGCCCACCTTGGCGCCGTAGGTGGCGATGAGCGCGTCGCCGCCAGCCTGGCTGCAGATGGTGCGGTCCAGCAGGCTCGCGCCCAGCTTGTGGAAGAAGCGCGCCGCCATGCCGTCGCCCTGCACCAGGCCCATGGTGCCGGCGTAGCTGTAGGGCAGGATGGCTTGCGCCGAGCCGGGTCCTCGCGCTGCAATTTCCTTCAGCCTCGCGGCGATGTCGTCCAGCGCTTCGTCCCAGCTCACGGGCACGAAACAGCCTTCGCCCTTCTTGCCCACGCGCTTCAGCGGCGTCAGCACGCGGTCTGGGTGGTAGGTGCGCTCGGTGTAGCGGCTGACCTTGGTGCACAACGCGCCTTGCGTGGGCGGGTGATCGGGGTCGCCAGCGACGCGGATGGCACGACCATCCTGCACGGTGACCAGCAAAGCGCAGGTGTCGGGGCAGTCGTGCGGGCAGACCGCGCGCACGACGATGGTGGATGCATCCATGCCGGGGACTGTGCCATAGCCCGCCATAGCGTCCATCAGACGCGGGTAACCCCAGGCGCGCCACCCCGCAACCACGGGCCTACCATCGAAGCCTTCAGCACTGTCTGCCCGGGGGCCCCATGAACCTCATTGAACCCATCCTCTCCGACGCCGCCGCCATCACGGCCATCCGGCGCGACATCCACGCCCACCCGGAGCTTTGCTTCCAGGAAGAGCGCACCGCCGACGTGATTGCAAAAGCGCTCACCGACTGGGGCATTCCCATCCACCGGGGCCTGGGCAAGACCGGCGTGGTGGCGATCATCAAGAACGGCAGCAGCAGCCGCGCCGTGGGCCTGCGCGCCGACATCGACGCACTGCCGATGACCGAGCACAACACC
>JANMKK010000206.1:0-17837 GCA_031372005.1 Rubrivivax sp. | reverse complement strand
GCGATAACCCGCCGCCACCCGGTGCGCTCATCAGCTACACCCACCGCGGCCATACCGACAGCGGCGTGCCGCGCTTTGCCAGCTACCTGCGCCGGCGCGAGGTGTGAGGTGTGAGCCTGGTCTGTGGCTACAGCACGTCTGACGCGTAGTCCGCCAGCCGCGACCGTTCACCGCGCGCCAGCGTCACGTGGCCGCCGTGCGGCCAGCCCTTGAAGCGGTCCACCGCGTAGGTCAGGCCGGAACTTCCTTCGGTGAGGTAGGGCGTGTCGATCTGCGCCAGGTTTCCGAGGCAGACGATCTTGGTGCCCGGGCCGGCGCGCGTGATCAGCGTCTTCATCTGCTTGGGCGTCAGGTTCTGCGCCTCGTCGATGATCACGAACTTGTTCAGGAAAGTGCGCCCGCGCATGAAGTTCAGGCTCTTGATCTTGATCTTGCTGCGCACCAGGTCGTTCGTGGCCGCGCGGCCCCATTCACCGGCGCTGGCATCGGTGCGCGCCAACACTTCGAGGTTGTCGTCGAGCGCGCCCATCCAGGGGCCCATCTTTTCTTCTTCGTTGCCGGGCAGGAAGCCGATGTCGTCGCCCACCGGCACGGTGACGCGCGTCACGATGATCTCGGTGTAGCGGCGTTCGTCCAGCACCTGGCTCAGCGCGGCCGCCAGCGTCATCAGCGTCTTGCCGGTGCCCGCTGTGCCGGTGAGGGTGATGAAGTCGCAGTCGGCGTCCATCAGCAGGTTGAGTGCAAAGTTCTGTTCGCGGTTGCGCGCGGTCACGCCCCACACGGCGTTCTTGCCATGGGTGTAGTCGCGGAGCGTCTTGAGGACAGCGGTCTTGCCTGTGATCTCGGTGACGCGCGCGTACAGCGCAGCGGCACCCGGCACTTCAAGGTACACAAACTGGTTGATCATCAGCGCGGGAACGAGCGGTCCGCTGATGCGGTAGTAGGTGTGGCCACCCTGCTGCCAGCTCTCCATGGTCTTGCCATGGCGGTCCCAGAAGTCGGCCGGCAGCGCCAGCACGCCGGTGTAGAGCAGGTCGCCGTCTTCCAGCGTCTTGTCGTTGGTGTAGTCCTCGGCCGGAAGGCCCATCGCGCGCGCCTTGACGCGCATGTTGATGTCTTTGGACACCAGCACCACATCGCGCGGGTTTGCGCTGTCCTTCTGCTGTTCACGCAGGCTCTGCACCACACCCAGGATCTGGTTGTCGGCCTTGCCTTGCGGCAGGCCTGCCGGCAGCTTGATGTCGAGCAGCGTGGTCTGGAAGTAGAGCTTGCCGCCGGCTTCGCGGTGTCCCGTTTGCGCCAGCGCAATGCCGGCGGCGGCGTCCAGCACGCCGTCCTTGCTGGCCAGGCTGGCGAGATTGGCCAGTGCGTCCAGCTCGCGGCTGACCTGGCGCACGCTGCGGGCGACTTCGCTCATGCCCTTTTTGTGGCCGTCCAGTTCTTCCAGCGTGATCATCGGCAGGAAGACGTCGTGTTCCTCAAAGCGGAACAGGCTCATCGGGTCGTGCATCAGCACGTTGGTGTCCAGCACGAAGAGCTTGGCCGGACCCGTGTTGCGCGGCTTGCGCGGTTTGGGCTGCAATGCAGGCGTGGCGGCGCGAGCTGGCGGCGGGGCGACAAAGAGGGCCGGCGTCGGCTGTTGCGCCGCAGGCCTGGGCACAGGCACCGGCACGCGGCCGACGCCCGGCGCCAGGCCGTCGCTGAGGTCCAGCGCTGACTGCGTCGGCGCTTGCGGGCTGCGGGCCTTCACGGAACGTTTGTCAGGCCTGGGTGCGGCTTGTGAATCGTAGTCGGCGCCTTGCAGCAGGTCACCTTTCTTGGACGGCGGCTTGGGCAGGGGCATGGGTCGGTGGTGGCGTGGAAAATTGAAAAAGCCGCCCCGTCAACGGAGCGGCTTCGGAGTGTCATGGCGACGTGCGCAAGCCCGGTAAATCCGGACAAGCCGCAAGCACACTGCGGTGTTGCTCAAGCGGCCTTCTTCAGCGCCTTCACTGCCTTGAGCACTTCTTCGACATGGCCTGCGACCTTGATGCCGCGCCATTCGGCCCGCATGATGCCCTGGGCGTCCATCAGGAAGGTGCTGCGCTCGATGCCCTTGACCTTCTTGCCGTACATGATCTTGTTCTTGACCACACCAAACATGTGGCAGAGCTTTTCTTCGGTGTCGGCGATCAACTCGAAGGGCAACTCAAGATTGGTCTTGAACTTGTCGTGCGACGCCATGTTGTCGCGCGACACACCAAAGACCACCGCCCCGGCCTTGACGAAGTCCTTGTGCTGGTCACGGAACTGCATCGCTTCCGTGGTGCAACCCGGGGTGTTGTCCTTGGGGTAGAAGTACAGCACCACGGCGTGGCCCAGATTCGACTGCGGCGTGAACCTCACGCCGCCAGTGGCAAGGGCTTCAAATTCCGGGAGTGCTTTGTTGACGACAGGAGTCATGGTTGGTTTTTCTCGGACTGCTGACTGCCGAAGCCGGCCTAATGTCGAATTATATTGCGTTCGGCAAGCAGGTCTTCAAGCTCGGCCCCGGCGGGCGCCGCAAACACGCCCACAAGCAAGGCAGCCACCACCGAGCGGCCCTCGCTGGCCAGCACGTTGTAGGTACGGCAGGCTGCTGCGGTGTCCATCGTTTCAATGCCCACCCGCTGCTCGATCAGCGCGCGCAGCAGCGCCGGCGGCGGGAAGCGCAGGCGCGCTCCGCTGCCGAAGATCACCACTTCGGGCTTGAGCGCCGCAATTCGCTCGAAGTGCGTGGCAGCCAGGTCTTCAAAGCCTGCGGTGTCCCACGCCTGCACCGCGCCTACCCAGGGCACCAGCACGCTGTGGGTGTAGGCGGTGCGGCCCACCCACAGGCGGCCAGGTTCCTGGCGGGTGATGGCGTTGACGCCGTCGAGCGTGTCGGGCTGAAACTTCATGAGGCGATAATTCTACGGTCGCTACCCCGTCGCTTCCCCGTCGTAGCCCCCGTCGCCACCCCGAGCCCCGCCGCCGTGAAACCCATCGTCAAATCCGCCAAGCTCGCCAACGTGGCCTACGACATCCGCGGCCCCGTGCTCGACAAGGCCCGGCAGATGCAGGAAGAGGGCCACAAGATCATCCAGCTCAACATCGGCAACGTCGCCGCATTCGGGCTGATGCCGCCGGATGAAATCGTGCAGGACATGATCCGCAACCTGCCCGACGCGGCCGGCTACACCGACAGCAAGGGCCTCTTCGCGCCGCGCAAGGCGGTGGTGCACTACACGCAGGAAAAGGGCATCCAGGGCGTGACGGTGGACGACGTGTACCTGGGCAACGGCGCGTCGGAATTGATCCAGATGGCGATCAGCGCGCTCGTCAATGACGGTGACGAGATTCTGATCCCCGCGCCCGACTTCCCGCTCTACACCGCCGTCGTCGGCCTGTCGGGGGGGCGCCCGGTGCACTACATCTGCGACGAGCAGGCCGGCTGGCTGCCCGACATCGAAGACATCCGCAGCAAGATCAGCCCGCGCACGCGCGGCATCATGGTCTGCAACCCCAACAACCCCACCGGCGCGCTGTATCCCACTGCGTTGCTGCTGCAGATCGTCGAGCTCGCCCGCCAACACCAACTGGTGGTCTTTGCCGATGAGATCTACGACAAGACGCTGTATGACGGTCACACCCACACGGCGATGGCCAGCCTGGCGGACGACGTGCTGTTCATTTCCTTCAATGGTTTGAGCAAGAACTACCGCGCCTGCGGCTACCGCGCCGGCTGGATGGTGGTGTCGGGCGAAAAGCGCCATGCGCGCGATTACGTTGAAGGCCTGAACATGCTGGCGTCACTGCGCCTCTGTGCGAACACGCCGGGGCAACTGGCGATCCAGACCGCGCTGGGCGGCTACCAGAGCATCAAGGACCTGGTGGCGCCGGGCGGGCGGCTGTGCAAGCAGCGCGACCTGGCGTATGAACTCTTCTCGCAGATTCCGGGTGTCAGTGTGGTCAAGCCGAAGGCGGCGCTGTACATGTTTCCGCGGCTCGACCCCAAGGTCTATCCGATCACCGACGACCAACAGTTTGCCTACGAGCTGCTGGCCGAACAGAAGGTGCTGATCGTGCAAGGCACGGGCTTCAACTGGGTTGCGCACGACCACTTCCGCGTCGTCTTCCTGCCCAACGTCGACGACTTGAGCGAAGCCATCGGCCGCATTGACCGCTTCCTCTCCAACTACCGCAAACGGCATTTCGCATGAAACCCATCCAAGTCGGCCTTTTGGGCATCGGCACTGTCGGCACGGGCACCTTCAAGGTCCTGCAGCGCAACCAGGAAGAGATCCGCCGCCGCGCAGGCCGTGGCATCCAGATCACGATGGTGGCTGACCTCGACACCGAACGCGCACGCTCGGTCGTGGGCGCCGGCGTGCAGGTGGTGGCCGACGCGCGCCAGGTCATCGCCAACCCCGACATCGACATCGTGGTCGAACTCATCGGCGGTTATGGCATTGCACGCACGCTGGTGCTGGAAGCGATTGCGGCCGGCAAGCATGTGGTCACCGCGAACAAGGCACTGCTGGCGGTGCACGGCAGCGAAATCTTTGCGGCGGCCAGCCAGAAGAGCGTGGTCGTCGCCTTTGAAGCGGCAGTGGCCGGTGGCATCCCGATCATCAAGGCGCTGCGCGAAGGCCTGACGGCCAACCGCATCGAATGGATCGCCGGCATCATCAACGGCACGACGAATTTCATCCTGTCCGAGATGCGCTCCAAGGGCCTGGACTTTGGCGTCGTGCTGGAGGAAGCGCAAGCGCTGGGCTATGCCGAGGCCGACCCCACCTTTGACATCGAAGGGGTGGACGCCGCGCACAAGGTCACCATCATGTCGGCCATCGCCTTTGGCGTGCCGGTGCAGTTTGCCAAGGCGCACGTCGAGGGCATCACCGCGCTGCAGGCGGCGGACATCCGCTATGCCGAGCAGCTGGGCTACCGCATCAAGCTCTTGGGCATCACCAAGCGAAGAGAACACGGCATTGAACTGCGCGTTCACCCCACGCTGATTCCGTCAACCCGCCTGATCGCCAACGTCGAAGGCGCCATGAACGCCGTGGTGGTGCAGGGCGACGCCGTCGGCACCACGCTGTACTACGGCAAGGGTGCGGGCGCCGAGCCGACGGCCAGCGCGGTGGTGGCCGACCTCGTCGACATCACCCGCCTGCACACCGCCGACCCCGACCACCGCGTGCCGCACCTGGCCTTTCAGCCCGCCAGCATGCAGGACACGCCGATCCTGCCGATCAGCGAAGTCATCACCGCCTTCTACCTGCGTCTGGTGGTTGCAGACAAGGCGGGCGTGCTGGCGCGCATCACCGGGATCCTGGCCGAGAACGACATCTCCATCGACGCTGTGCTGCAGCGCGCCAGCGCCGAAGGCGATGGATCAGCAGGCCTTGCCGACGGCAAGGAGAAGACCGACCTCATCATCCTGACGCACGACACCGTCGAAGGCCGCATGACGGCGGCGTTGGCGCAGATGCAGGCGCTGGCGACGGTGCTGGCGCCGATCGTGCGCATCCGCAAAGAGGAACTGAGTTGAAGTACCTCTCGACGCGCGGCGACAGGACTGAACGCGGCTTCTCCGACATCCTGCTTGAAGGCCTGGCGCCGGATGGCGGCCTGTACCTGCCCACGCATTACCCGAAGATCGACGACGCCACGTTGACCCGCTGGCGCGGCCTGCGCTACGCCGAGCTGGCCTTCGAGGTTCTGAGTCTGTACATCGACGACATCCCCGCTGCCGACCTGAAGCGCCTCTGCGACGCGACCTACACCGCGGCGACCTTTGGCACGCCGCAGATCACGCCGCTGAAGAAGTTGCAGGATGGTCTGTACCTGCAAGCGCTGTCCAACGGCCCCACGCTGGCCTTCAAGGACATCGCGATGCAGCTGCTGGGCAACCTCTTCGAGTACGAGTTGGCGCGCCGTGGCGAAGCGCTCAACATCCTGGGCGCCACCAGCGGCGACACCGGCAGCGCGGCCGAATACGCCATGCGCGGCAAGCGCGGCGTGCGCGTCTTCATGCTCAGCCCCAACGGCCGCATGAGCCCTTTCCAGCAGGCGCAGATGTTCAGCCTGCAGGACGCCAACATCCACAACATCGCGGTGGACGGTGTGTTCGACGACTGCCAGGACATCGTCAAGGCGGTCAGCAACGATCTGGCGTTCAAGCGCCAGTACCGCATCGGCACGGTGAACAGCATCAACTGGGCGCGGCTGCTGGCACAGGTGGTCTATTACTTCGCCGGTTATTTCCAAGCCACGACGGCAAATTCTCAACGGGTCAGCTTCGCAGTCCCCAGCGGCAACTTCGGCAACATCTGCGCCGGCCACGTCGCCCGGTCCATGGGTTTGCCGATCAACAAGCTCGTGCTCGCCACCAACGAAAACAACGTGCTCGACGAGTTTTTCCGCACCGGCACGTATCGCGTGCGCGCCACCGCCGAGACGCATGAGACCAGCAGCCCCAGCATGGACATCAGCAAGGCCAGCAACTTCGAGCGCTTCGTGTTCGACCTGCTGGGCCGCGACAGTGGGCGCACCGCGCAACTCTTCGGGCCGCTGATCGCGACGCAGGGCGGTTTCACCTTGACGGCGGCTGAATTTGCGCCGGCCGCAGCCTTCGGTTTTGTCTCTGGCAGCAGCACCCATGCCCACCGCCTGGCCACCATCCGACAGACCTGGCAGGAGGGCAGTTTGATGATCGACACCCACACGGCAGACGGCCTGAAGGTGGCGCGCGAACACCTGCAGGCTGGCGTGCCGATGATCGTGCTGGAAACCGCGCTGCCGGCCAAGTTTGCGGCCACGATCCGCGAAGCCACGGGCCTGGACCCCGAGCCGCCCGCCGCGTTGCGTGGCATTGAAAGCCTGCCCAAGCGCTTCACGGTGATGGCGCCCGACGCGGCTGCCGTCAAGCACTTCATCAAACAGCACTGCGCCCATGGCTGAAGCACGCCCGGCCATGAGACCGCTCCTGAGCTTGGACGACGCGCTGCTGCGCCTGGTGGCCGCAGCCGTGCCGCACCGCATCACGCAGACTGAGACGCTGTCCACTTTCGATGCGCTCGGCCGCGTGCTGGCGCAGGACGTGCTGGCCACGCTGGACGTGCCGCCCGAGGACAACACCTCGATGGACGGCTATGCGCTGCGTGCCGCCGATGTGACCTGCAGTGGCACTGTGCTGCCCGTGTCGCAGCGCATCCCCGCCGGCGTGGTGGGCCACGCGCTGCAAGCCGGCACTGCGGCGCGCATCTTTACCGGTGGCCAGGTGCCGGCGGGTGCCGATGCCGTCGTCATGCAGGAACAGTGCGAGGCCACCGTTGCACACCCTGCCAGTCAATCGGATGAGGGCTTCGGCGCCGTGCGCATCAACACCGTGCCGTCCAGCGGGCAGTGGATCCGCCGCCGCGGCGAAGACGTGCAACACGGTGCCGCCGTGCTGCACATCGGTACGCGCCTGACGCCACAGGCGCTGGGCCTGGCCGCGTCGGTGGGTGCCGGGCAGCTGACCGTGCTGCGCCGCCCGCGCATCGCCATCTTCTCAACCGGTGACGAGCTGATGATGCCCGGTGAGGCGCTGCGGCCCGGTGCCATCTACAACAGCAACCGCTTCGTGCTGCGCGGCCTGGCGCAAGCGGCGGGCTGCGACTTCACGGACCTGGGCATCGTGCCCGACCGCCTGGACGCCACCCGCGCCGCGCTGCGCAAGGCGGCCGAGGCGCACGACCTCATCGTCACCTGCGGCGGCGTGTCGGTGGGCGACGAAGACCACTTGAAGCCCGCCGCGCAAGCAGAAGGGCAACTCGAACACTGGCAGATCGCCATCAAGCCTGGCAAACCGCTGGCTTACGGCAGCATCCGCCGACCTGACAACACGGCGGCGCTGCTAGTCGGCCTGCCGGGCAACCCGGTCTCTGCGTTTGTCACCTGGTTGCTGGCCGTCAGCACCGTGCTGCGCGCGCTGCAGGGCTTGCCAACGGCCTTGCCGAAGGGCTTGGCCGTCCGCGCCGACTTCGACTGGGGCAAGCCCGACAAGCGGCGCGAATTCCTGCGCGTGCGCTTCAATGCCGAAGGCGGCTTGGAGCTGTTCCCCAACCAGAGCTCTGGCGTGCTGACCTCGGCAGTGTGGGCCGACGGCTTGCTGGACAACCCGCCGTCTCATGCCATCCGCATGGGCGACATGGTGCGCTTTCTGCCCTTGGCAGAACTGGTCGCCCGATGAAGATCCAGCTGCGCTACTTTGCGTCGTTGCGTGAAGCGTTGGGCGCCTCAGAGAACGTCGAAGTGGGTGAAGGCAGCACGGTTGCCACGCTGCGCGACATGCTGCTGGCGCGCGGCGGCCGCCACGCTGATCTGCTGGCTCGCGGCCGTGCCGTGCGCTGCGCCTTGAACCAGGTGCTGTGCGATGAGTCCGCCGCGCTGAGTGACGGTGCCGAAGTTGCTTTCTTCCCGCCCGTCACCGGCGGTTGAAGACCATGGCGCGCGTCTCGATCCAGCAAGCGGACTTCGATCTCTCTGCCGAAGTGGCCGCGCTGCGCGCCAGTGACGGCGGCGTCGGTGCCGTCGCCACCTTCACCGGCACCGTGCGCGACCGCACCGGCGCCGCGCCGCAGATCCGCACACTGGAACTTGAGCATTACCCCGGCATGACCGAACGCGCCATCGAAGCGATGATCGACGAAGCGCAGGCCCGCTTCGACATCTGCGCCGCGCGTGTGGTGCACCGCGTGGGCGTGCTGCAGCCACTGGAGCAGATCGTGCTGGTGGCGGTGACTTCCGCACACCGCGGCCAGGCTTTTCAGGCTTGCGAATTCCTGATGGATTATCTGAAGACGCAGGCGCCGTTCTGGAAGAAGGAAACCTCGGCTGCCGGTGCGCATTGGGTCGATGCGCGGGTGGCCGATGACGCGGCCTTGGCGCGCTGGGGCATCCAGGCGGGCAATGCCGATCCTTCCGCCTGACGACCGAATGCGCACGGAGTGACGTTGGACAGCCGCCACTTCCGCAACGCCCTCGGCCGGTTTACCACGGGCGTCACCATCGTCACCTGCCTGGACGCTGCGGGCGGGCCGGTCGGCCTGACGGCCAACTCCTTCAACGCGCTGTCGCTGGACCCGCCGCTGGTGCTGTGGTCGCTGCGCAGCGCCAGCCCAAGCATGGCCGCCTTTGAAGCCGCGTCGCGCTTTGCCATCAACGTGCTGGCGGAGTCGCAGGTGGAGTTGTCGCGCCGCTTCGCCACCCGCGGCGAACACCGGTTTGCCGATGTGGCCTGGGCACAAGGCGAACACGGATCGCCAGTGGTGGCCGGTTGCGCGGCGGTGTTCGAATGCGAAACGCTGTCGCACCAGACGGCGGGCGACCACCGCCTCTTCATCGGCCGCGTGCTGGCCTGCAGTGAGTCGCCGCTGCCGCCGCTGCTGTTTCAGGCGGGCCACTACCGGCTGCTGGGGGAAGTGCTGTGACCATTGAAGGCCACTGGATCGACATGTTCGTCCACACCTTCAGCCTCTGCGGCGTGAAGCCGGGGGATGCGTGTGCCGTGCTGTCGGAAACGCAGACCCGGCCCGAGCTGCCGAAGCTGTCTGAACTGGCGCTGCTGCGCCTGGGTGCGAGGCCTTTTCATCTCGTGCTGCCGGGCAAACCGCAGACCGCGCCGGTGCCCGTGCGCAGCACCGGCGCGTCGGACGCTATTCGACGCCTCGAGCCCGTGGTGCAGGCCCTGGCCGCCAGCGTGTTTGTTGCCGACTGCACGGTGGAAGGCTTGCAGCACGCGCAGGAGCTGCCGCGCATCTTGAGCGGCGGCGCCCGCGTGCTGGCGATCAGCCATGAGCACCCGGAAATTCTGGAACGCTGCCTGCCGCAGGCGGAAGACGAAGCGCCCGTGCGCGACGCCATGCGGCGCCTGAAGGCGGCGCGCGAGATGCAGGTTCTGTCCGCGGCCGGCACCCACCTGCGCGTCACGCTGGCGGGCGCGCGCATTGGCGGCGTGTGGGGCTTCACCAGCAAGCCGGGCACGCTCAGCCACTGGCCTGGCGGCCTCGTGCTGGCCTTCCCGGCGGCGGGCAGCGTCAACGGCACGCTGGTGCTGGACAAGGGCGATGTCAATTTGACCTTCAAACGTTATCTGCAAGAGCCGGTGAAGCTGGTGATCGAGAACGACCACGCGGTGGCGGTTGAAGGGAATGGCACCGACGCCGAGCTGATGCGGGGCTACCTGGCGGCCTGGGGGCAATCTGCCGAAGACCGTGCGGCCTACGCCGTGTCCCACCTGGGCTGGGGCCTGAACCGACGTGCGCGCTGGGACGCGATGACCTTCTACGACAAGCGCGACTTCAACGGCACCGAACTGCGCGCCTTTGCCGGCAACTTCCTCTACAGCACCGGCGCGAATGAAATGGCGGGCCGCCACACGCTGGGGCACTTCGACCTGCCGCTGCGCGGCTGCACGGTGCTGCTGGACGGCGTGGCGGTGGTGGATAAAGGCGTGCTGTTGTGAGCCTGCCCGCGTTCACGGCGGTGGGGCACGGCAGCACGGCGGTGCTGCTGTTGCACGGCATTGGCGGCGGGCGAGCGATCTGGTCGGACGCGGGGTCGGGCACCACGGCCGCGCTGGCGAACACGGGTTATCAGGCCGTCGCCATCGACTTCCCCGGCTATGGGGAATCGGCCGGCGCACCGGACCTGGATTCGATGGTGCAGGCCGTGCTGGACGTTGCCGCGCACATCGGCGCCCCGCGCACCCTGCTGCTGGGCCACAGCATGGGCGGCATGGTGGCGCAAGAGGTCGTTGCGCGCCATCCGCAGCGTGTGCAGGGCCTGATACTGGCCTGCACCAGTGCGTCCTTCGGCAAGGTCGACGGCGCCTGGCAGGCGCAGTTCGTCGCCGACCGCCTGGCGCCGCTGGACGCCGGCCAGGGCATGTCCGGCATGGCGCAGAAGCTGGTGCCGGGCATGGTGTCGCCGCAGGCACCGGCGGCGGCCTTGCAGATTGCTGCTGAAGTCATGTCCCGCGTGCCCGAAGCCACCTACCGCACGGCGCTGCACGCCATCGCCGATTTTGACCGCCGCGCGGTCCTGGCGCAGATCACCGTGCCCACGTTGCTGCTGGCCGCTGAACACGACCGCACGGCGCCGCCCGACGTGATGCAGCGCATGGCGGCACGCATTGCTGGCAGTGCGTTTGAATGCCTGGCGGATGCCGGACATATTGCCAACGTTGAAGCGCCGCTTGCCTTCAACAAGGCCGTGCTGGCCTTCCTGCACCTTCACTTCGCCACCGCTTGAGGTCTCGCGCCATGCACATCGCCGGCAACCCGCTTTTGCTCACCGCGCAGCAGCGTGAGCTGATCGACCGGGCAGCCACCCTCGGTCGCGAGAAATTTGGCCCCCGCGCGGCCACGCACGACCGCGACGCCAGCTTCCCCTTCGACAACTACGAAGACCTGCGCAAGAGCGGCCTGCTGGGCATCTGCGTGCCCAAGGCCTACGGCGGGCTGGGGGCAGACTTCACCACCTACGTCATGGTGGCGGCAGAGATCGGCCGCCACTGCGGCGCCACCGCGCTGTCATGGAACATGCACGTCAGCTCCTGCATGTGGACCGGCTTCATCGCCGACGCGCTGGACATGACGCCACAGCAGCGAAGCAGCCATGAAGCCAACCGCAAGCTGCACTTCCAGAACATCGTGGAGGGCGGCAAGGTCTATTCGCAGCCCTTCAGCGAAGGCGGCGCGGCGGCAGCGGGCAAGGCGCCTTGGGGCACGCTGGCCAAGGCGGTGGGTGATGGGAATGAAGGTGGCTATGTGGTCACCGGCAAGAAAATCTTTGCGTCCCTGGCAGGCGCGGCCGATTTCTACGGCGTGCTGTGCACGCTGGACAAACCCGGTGCCACGCAGCGCGATTCGCTCTTCGTCGCCGTGCCGGCCGATGCGCCGGGCGTCAGCGTCGTTGGCGACTGGGACCCGCTGGGCATGCGCGGCACCGTCAGCCGCACGCTGCTGCTGAACGAAGTATTCGTGCCGCACAGCGCGCGGCTGATGCCCGAAGGCCTGTACTGGCAGTCGGCGATGCGCTACCCGCACATGTTTGCCACCCTGAGCCCCACCTACATGGGCATTGCGCAGGCCGCCTATGACTTCACGGCCGCCTACCTGCGCGCCGAGGTGCCCGGCATGCCGCCGGTGAAACGCCGCATGTACCCCACCAAGCAGTTGGCGGTGGCCGACATGCGCGTCAAGCTGGAGCAGACGCGTGCGCTCTTCCTGCAGAACGCGCGCGACGCGCAGGTGGATCCGGACAAGGACACCCGCATGCGCCTGTACGCGGCGCACTACTCGATCATGGAGAACGCCAATGCCCTGGCGGCGCTGGCCATCCGCACCTGCGGCGGGCAAAGCATGCTCAAGAGTCTGCCGCTGGAGCGCCTGTACCGCGATTCACGCTGTGGCAGCCTGATGCTGCCGTGGACAGCCGAACTGTGCATGGACCGCCTGGGCCGTGAATGCCTGTACGAAGCGGGCGAGCGCGACGAGGCCATCGAATAGTTCGCCAAGGACACGACGGTGTTCGACCGCCTGGTTCCTCCTCTGTTGACCGATGCCGCGCTGCAGCACCTGCAGCGCAGTAGCGTGCGGCGCGGCGCCATCGTGGCCTGGCTCGGCCACAACAGTTGGGACCTGCTGGCCACGCTGGTGGCGTGTGAACAGATCGGCGCGGTGCTGCTGCCACTGAACACGCGGCTGGCCGTGGCCGAGCTGGCGCGCATCGTCCGCCATGCGGGGGCAGGGCACCTGATGGGCACGCCCGATGCGGAGAACCTGGCCGCCAAAGTGTTGGGCATGGCCGCGCTTCAGCCGGGCAAGGCCGATGGTGTGCAGGATGGCGACCTGCTGCTGGTCTATACATCCGGCACCACCGGCGTGCCGAAGGGTGCACTGCACACGCGCGCCGGTCTGCAGGCCGGCGTGCTGGGGGCAATCGCCGCGCAAGGGCTGGACGCGCAGAGCCGCGTGCTCAGCGTGCTGCCGCTTTTTCACGCAGGCGGCCTGTGCATCCAGACGCTGCCGGCGCTGGCCGTGGGTGCCAAGGTGCTGCTGCACCCGCGCTTTGATGCCGATGCCTGGTTCGACGCCGTGGCCACCTGGCGGCCCACCACCACGCTGCTGGTGCCCGCCGTGATGAAGTCGCTGATTGACCACCCGCGCTGGGCTGGCGCCGACCTGTCGAGCCTGGCCTTCGTCAACAGCGGCTCACAGATCGTGCCGCGCGCGTTGATCGACGCCTTTCATGCCCGTGGCGTGCCCGTGGCGCAGGTGTACGGCGCCACCGAGACCGGCCCGGTGTCCATCGTGCTCAGGCCCGATGAAGCGCTGGCCCACGCCGGCATGGCCGGCCGCCCGGCCCTGGGCGTGCAGCTGCGCCTGGCGGCCGACGGCGAAATCCTGCTCAAGGCGCCCAATCTGATGCGCGGTTACCACCGCAGCAGCGAGCCGGCCTTTGACGCCGAAGGATGGTTCCACACCGGCGACCTGGCGCGGGTGCATGCCGGCGGATTCATCGAGGTGGTCGGGCGCAGCAAGGAACTCATCATCTCGGGCGGCGAAAACATCCACCCGGCGGAGATCGAAGAACTCGTCGCCGCGATGCCCGGCGTGGCCGCGTGCGCGGTGGCCGGCATGGCCGACGAGCGCTGGGGCGAGGTGCCTGTTCTGGGCGTGGTGCGTGCCGCCGGCGAGGCGGGTGCGGCGCTGCATGCACAGGGCATCCTGGCCGCCTTGGCGCCACGGCTGGCGCGCTTCAAGCTGCCAGCACGCGTGGTCTTCTTGAAGAGCCTGCCGACGACGGCGCTGGGCAAGGTGGCGCGCGGTGAATTGCAATCGATCCTGCGCCTGGCTGCGGGCAGTTGAGCGCCTTCAGGCCGCGGCGCCGCTCCACGCCTCGGACGCCACGCGCAGCCGCCCCGCCAGGTGCAGCGCGATGTTGCGGTAGAGCAGCGCGCACAGCGCCGGGTCTTCGTGCGCCAGGGCCGCCAGCGCGTCGCGCGTCAGCAGGTGCACGACGCAGTCGCTGTCGGCCACCGCGCTGGCGCTGCGGCCCTGGCCGTCGAGCATCGCCAGTTCACCCAGCATCGTGGCGGGTGAAAAGCTGACGAAGCGTTGGCCGCCAGGGCCCACCACGCTGACTGAACCCTGGCCCAGCAGGTACAGGCCGTCGGCGGCATCGCCAGCGTTGAAGAGTGGCTCGCCTGCGGCCAGGTGGCGCATCTGCAGCCGGCGCGTCACGGCCATTTGTTGGGCTTTGCTCAGGCCCGCCATCAACGAGTTCTGTGCAAGAGGCACCGCGTCTTCCAGCGCGCCGGCGTGCTGATGGCCCGGGCCGCGGGCTTCGGCCAGCAGGCGCAGTTCAGCAAATTCCACCGCGTGGTCTGCGTCGAAGAACCAGGTGCTGCTCGTGCTGCTGCACCTGTTGCCGCCCTTGCTGCCGTCCTTGCTGCCGACAGCGGCCACGCTGTCGCCCTGAAAGGCCTGCAACTGCTCGCGGTGCGCGCTGGCCGGGCCCACACCGGCCAGCAGCAGTTGCGTGCCCTCAGTGGCCAGCCGGGCCTGCAACTGTTGCAGCACCATCACAGCCGAATCGTCGATGGCGGTGACGCGCCGCAAGTCCAGCACCAGGTAGCGGCAGCCGGGTTCCAGCGTGTCGGCTTCGTCGGCCACCCTTTCGGCCGTGCCGAAGAAGAGCGGGCCTTCCAGTTCCAGCACCACGATGCGCTGCCGCGCCGCCTGCACCAGCGGCGCCAGCGCCGGCGGATAGACCCGCCGCGACGGCGCCGCCAGCGCATGGAGCCGCGAACGGATGAGTGAACGGTGCATGCCCTGCACGAAGGCCACCGCAGACAGCAAAAGCCCCACGGCCACGCCCAGGGCCGGGCCGCGCCACACGGTCAGCACGCACACCAGCGCCATGATGGCCAGGCTGTTGCCGACCGCGCGTCGCCGCGGCCCATGACGCAAGCGGCGCCACAGCGGCGCCGACCAGCGGTCCACCAGCGACACGGCAATCGTCAGCATCACGCCGGCCAGAACGGCCACCGGCAGCTGGGCGATCCAGCCCGCGCCGACGGTGATCATCAGCGCCGATGCCGCTGCTGCAGCCAGCGCAGCCGGGCGGCCGCTGCCGCCGGCCTGCAGCAGTGCGGTGGCGCGCGCGCGCACCTGCACCATCGGCAAGGCGCCCAGCGGCCCGCCCAGCAGGTTGGCCAGGCCGCTGGCCATGAGCTCGCGCGTTGCGTCGTGGCGGGTGCTGTGCTGCTGGTCGGTGGCACGCAGGTTCAGCATCGATTCCAGGGTGCCGATCAGCGCCAGCAGCACAGCCGTCAGCCCGATGGCTGCGGCGTGCTCCCGCAGCACGGCCACGGCTGGGCTGATATCACTGAGGAGCAAGAGACCGGGCGGCGCAATGTTCGCACGCACAGGCCCCAGCGTGGCGCCCAGGGCGATGCCGGGGGACAGCGCGTGCAGCCCGTGGTAGGCCGCCACACCGGTCAGCAGCGCCACCAGGGCGGCCGGCGCGCGGGGTGCGCGCCAGGCCACCAGCCACACCAGAGCGGCCGTGCCCAAGCCCAGCAGCAGGGCACCCGGCGCCGCAGCACCCAGTGCCTGCCAGCCGGGGCTGTGCCACTGTGCCGGTGACAGCGACAGCAGAGCCGGCAACTGCGACTGCAGGATCAAGAGCGCAATGCCATTCATGAAGCCGGCCAGCACCGGCTGGGGCACCACGCGCACCAGGCGGCCCAGGTGAAAGCGCGCCATCAGCAGTTGCAGCAGGCCCATCAGCGTCACCGCTGCGGCCAGCGCCAGCAGCACCTGTTGAAGAGTCGATACCGGGTGGGCGGTGAAGGTGGGCGAAACACTGCTGGCCACGACGCGCGCCACCAGCGCCGCCACGATCAGCGCGGTGGCCGAACTGGGCCCGCCCGCCGGCATCAGCGAACGCCCCAAGAGCCCGTACAGGGCCGCGCTGACCACCACGCAGGCAAAGCTGGCCGCCACGCCCACTTCGGCCGCCTGCGCGCCCAGGGGCGCCAGGGCCAGCACGCCCAGCGTGAGCACGATGGCCACGCTGACGACGGCACCGATGGCACCGCCCAAAAGCTGGCGCGGCTGCTTGCTCACCGCCGCAGTTGCGGTGGCAGCCGCGTCGGGGATGTGGGTTGCACCGCCTGCTGCACGGCTTGCTGTGTGGCTACCCGCAGTGGCTGTCGTTTGCTCAAGACGGGGGTCCAAGGCGTGATGGAGGGGTGCCGGAATCGGTTTGTTCCAGGTCAAGGTCAGTGTATGTCGCGCCCGCCCGCGCCCTTGAAAGGTGTCAGCCTCTCCCAATATCCGGATGAACCCGAAAAGGCTTGGCCCATGCGCACCGACAAACTCACCACCGCTTTCCAGCAGGCGCTGCAAGACGCCAGCAGCGCCACTGTCGCGCGCGACAACCCGTACATCGAACCCAGCCACCTGCTGGCGGCCATGCTGCAACAGCCCGACGGCCCGCGCGCGCTGCTGGAGCGCGCCGGCGCCAACGTCTCGGCGCTGGCCACGTCGATGGAGACCGCCATCCGCAACCTGCCCACCGTGCAGGGCGGCGGCCAGGCCGTGCAGCCGGGGCGCGAGCTGGTGCAGCTGCTGCAGGCGGCCGACAAGGAAGCCACCAAGCGTGGCGACCAGTTCATCGCCAGCGAGATGTTCCTGCTGGCGCTGGCCGACGCCAAGACCGACATCGGTGGCATCGTGCGCGGCCACGGTCTGACGCGCAAGACGCTGGAAGCGGCCGTGCAGGCCGTGCGCGGTGGCCAGAAGATGGACAGTGCCGAAGGCGAAGGCCAGCGCGAGGCTTTGAAGAAGTACACGCTGGACCTGACCGAACGTGCCCGGCAAGGCAAGCTGGACCCGGTGATCGGCCGCGACGACGAAATCCGCCGCGCCATCCAGGTGCTGCAGCGGCGCAGCAAGAACAACCCCGTGCTGATCGGTGAGCCGGGTGTGGGCAAGACCGCGATCGTTGAGGGGCTTGCCCAGCGCATCATCAACGGCGAAGTGCCCGACACGCTGAAGGACAAGCGCGTGCTGGTGCTGGACATGGCGGGCTTGCTGGCCGGCGCCAAGTACCGCGGTGAATTTGAAGAGCGGCTGAAGGCCGTGCTGAAGGAAGTGGCCGCCGACGAAGGCCGCATCATTCTCTTCATTGATGAGATGCACACGATGGTGGGCGCTGGCAAGGCCGAAGGCGCCATCGACGCCGGCAACATGCTCAAGCCCGCCCTGGCGCGGGGTGAGCTGCACTGCATCGGCGCCACCACGCTGAACGAATACCGCAAATACGTCGAGAAAGACGCGGCGTTGGAGCGGCGATTCCAGAAGGTGCTGGTTGATGAGCCGAGTGTGGAGGCCACCGTGGCGATCCTGCGCGGCCTGCAGCACAAGTACGAAGCGCACCACGGCGTGGAGATCACCGACCCGGCCATCATCGCTGCGGCCGAGTTGAGCCACCGCTACATCACCGACCGCTTCCTGCCCGACAAGGCCATCGACCTGATCGACGAGGCGGCCGCCAAGATCAAGATCGAGATCGACTCCAAGCCCGAGGCGATGGACCGATTGGACCGCCGCATGATCCAGCTCAAGATCGAACGCGAGGCGATGAAAAAGGAGCATGACGAGGGCTCGATCCGGCGCCTGGGCCTGATCGAGGACGAACTGCTGAAACTGCAGCGCGAATCCAATGACCTGGAGGAAATCTGGAAGAGCGAAAAGGCTGCCGCCCAGGGCTCG
>JANMKK010000154.1:0-7104 GCA_031372005.1 Rubrivivax sp. | reverse complement strand
GCGGCAGCCGCCGACCCCACTCTCAGAGAGGACCCCGAAGCATGAACCTCTTGCACGACCCCTGGATGCCCGTGCGCGGCGCCGATGGCCAGCGCCACTGGATCACCCCTTGCCGTTTGGCAGAGCCGCAATGGCGCGCCTTCGACGCCGACCGGCCGGACTTCAATGGTGCGCTGGCGCAGTTTGCCATCGGGCTGCTGCAGACCACCACGCCGGTTGCTGACAGCATTGACTGGCGCGGGCTGTTCAATGTGCCGCCGGATGCGGCCACGTTGCAGCAATGGTTCGAGCCGGTTGCGGCGGCGTTTGAGCTGGACGGTGACGGGCCGCGGTTCATGCAGGACTTTGCGCTCGCCACAGAACCCGGGAAGGAGTCGCCGATCCCCGAAATCTTGAATGACGCACCAGGGGAAAGTAGCCTGGATGCGAACAAAGACTTCTTCGTAAAACGCGGCGTTGTCAGCACGCTCTGCGTCGAGTGCGCCGCTGCGGCTGTCCTCGCCCTGCAAATCAACGCGCCGGAGGGAGGCCGCGGGCACTTCACGGGCTTGCGTGGCGGCGGCCCGCTTACCACGCTCGTAGTGCAAGCTGGTGAAACCTCTCTTTGGCGCGATCTTTGGATGAACGTGATCGAACGCGGTCCGCAAACCGACGACGCCGGCACGAAGCACTCGCCGATGTCGCCGTCGATTTTTCCTTGGCTCAACAGCGTGGAACACCTGCAACGACCAGGTGGATCAATTACCTCCGCGCAGGTGAATCACCTTCACGCGTTCTGGGCTATGCCAAGACGCGTTCGCTTGGACTTCACGGCAAGTGGCAAGCCAGCGCCATGCAGCATCTGCGAGCGGCCATCACTGACGATGGTGTCAAATTTTCGGTCAAGGCCAAACGGCTTCAACTACCCCAGCAATGCGTGGCGTCACCCGCTTACGCCCTATCGAGAGAAGGACGGCGCCTGGTTGCCGATCAGGCCGAAGTCAGACGGTCTTGGCTACCGCCATTGGCTTGCCTGGGTGTTGGCGTTGGGGCAGTCGGCCGCACAACGCGCAAAGGTGGTTGATCAGGCACTTGTGCACCGTCAGCGCCAAATGGTCGGTGGACTCTGCCTCTGGTCTTTCGGATACGAGATGCGCAAAGACAAAGTGGTCGCGTGGCACGAGAGCGCATTGCCTCTCTATCAACTGGCTGCCTGCGACAAGGACCAACAGCACTTGATCCAGTCGGAGGTATCACGTTGGTTGGCCGGCGCTGAGTTGGTGTCAATGTACTTGCGAGGCTGCGTAAAAGATGCGTGGTTCAGCGGCAATGCCCGCGGCGACTTCGGACATATCGACGCCGCTTTCTGGTCCACCACCGAACCCGCCTTCTACCGCCACCTGCAAACATTGATCGAAGCCTCACGCAGCAGCACCGAGCACCTCGCACTGCCTGTGCGCGAGGCGTGGCACACCACGCTGCGCAACACCGCGTTGCGCCTGTTCGACCAGCGCTTTGTCGGCGCGGGCACTATCGAACGCCAGAACCCGCGCCGCGTTGCGCTCGCGCACAAACAACTGCGCAACAGCCTGTTCGGCCCCAAGTTGCGCAGCGCGCTGGGCCTGCCTGTTGATGAACCCAAACCCAAGCCGGCCCGCAAGTTGGCTGTCCTGTCGAAACCACCCAAAGGCTCAGCCAAGGAGGCTGCATGAGCACACTCAACTTCCGTCAACACCAAGCCTTTAGCGAACTGCTGCTGCGCTGGTGGCAGGGCCTGGACGACGACCGCGGCGGCCGCGCGGCACTGCGCCGCGCACCCGATATCACGGCCGTGGTGATGGTGCCTGCGTACCAACACCTGCACCGCCGCCTGGTGGCGGCCGGCTGGCCGAACGGCACCTGGCGCGACGACCGACTGGCCGCCACAGCCGGCTTGCTGGCACATGTGAAGCAGCACACCGAACAAACTTTGCCTGCGGCCATGAGCCAGCGTGACGGCGACAAACCACGGGTGAGCCCACTGCGATTCGTGCGCTTGCTGGAAGCGCCCGACATCGACACCTTGTTCGCTGGCTTGCGGCGCGCGCTGCCGCTGCTGCAGCACCAGGTTGACGTGCTGGCCCTGGCCACCGACGTGGTCAATTGGGACGACAGCGTCAAAAAGCGCTGGGCCTACGCCTACGACTGGCCTGTCAAGGCCGGCGACTGATTCCGCAGCTTCACCACACCCCACACCGTCCATTCAGGGAGAACCCACCATGTCACGCTTCATTCAACTGCATGTGCTCACCGCCTACCCGCCTTCCAACCTCAACCGCGACGACACCGGCAGGCCCAAGACGGCACTGCTGGGTGACGCGCTGAGGCTGCGCGTGTCGTCGCAGAGCTTGAAGCGGGCGTGGCGCACTTCAGATGTTTTCGAATCGGCTGTAGGCAGTCACCTGGGCAAACGGACCAAGATGATTGGCGCCGAGGTGTTCAAGACGCTCATCGATGGCGGCATCACAGCCAAGCCGGCCCGCGAATGGGCGCGCGCCATCGCAGGCCAGTTCGGCAAACTCAAGGCCGACAAGAAGAGTGAGACAAACGAAGACCTGCACATTGAACAGCTGGCCCACATCAGCCCGGAAGAGCTGGCCAGCGTCAACACGCTTGCGCAGACCTGCGCCGGGCGCAAGAGCGAGCCCGCTGCCGACGAATTGAAGCTGCTGCGCAAGCCGCGCGCTGCGGTGGACATCGCCATGTTCGGCCGCATGCTGGCCGACACGCCGGCCTTCAACATGGAAGCCGCGGTGCAAGTCGCTCACGCCATCACAGTCCACAAGTCCGCCGTCGAAGATGACTTCTTCAGCGCCGTCGATGACCTCAACAAAGGCCTGGAAGACAAAGGCGCCGGCCACATTGGCGAACGCGGCTACGGCGCCGGCCTGTTTTACCTGTACGTGTGCATCAACCGCGAACTGCTGCAGGCCAATTTGGGCGGTGACGCAGCCCTTACCGCGCAGGCGCTGACTGCGCTGCTGCATGCCATCACCCAGGTGTCGCCCACCGGCATGCAGAACAGCTTTGGCTCACGGGCCTACGCCAGTTACTTGCTGGCCGAGAAGGGCAACCAGCAACCCCGTTCGCTGGTGCAGGCCTATCTGAAACCCATCAAACCCTATGGCGACCGCGACATGCTGGCGCTGGCGGTGGAAGCGCTGGCCGCACGCTGCGACAACTTCGACAAGGTGTACGGTCCTTGCGCCGACAGCCGCTACAGCTTCGATGTTGAGAAGGGCGATGGCTCGGTCAGCGGCGCCGCAGACTTCGTCAAGGAGTAGGCCATGCAGTTCCTGGTCTTCCAGCTGCAAGCCAGCCTGGCCGCGTGGGGCGACGTGGCGGTGGGTGAGTACCGCGGCAGCCGCGACGCCCCGGGCGCGTCAGCACTCATCGGTCTTCTCGGTGCCGCGCTGGGCGCCGTGCGCGACGACGAAGCAGCACACGCAGCACTGCGCGATGGCTACCTCTTTGCCATCGGCACGGTGGCCAGCGGGCAACTGTTGCGCGACTATCACACCGCCCAGGTGCCGGGGCGTGCACAGCTCAAGGGCCGGCCGCACCACACGCGGCGTGATGAGCTGAATATGCCGAAGCACGATCTCAACACCATTCTGTCTACGCGAGACTATCGCCAGAACGCAGCTTGGGTCGTGGCCGCGCAGGCCCAGGCCGGTGCGCCGCACAGCCTGCAAGCACTGGCGCAGGCGCTGCGCGAGCCGCGCTTCGTTCTCTACCTGGGCCGCAAATGCTGCCCGCCAGCAGCACCGCTGGCCCCGGTGGTGCACGAAGCTGATTGCGCACATGCCGCGCTGCTGGCCTATCTGGCCGCTGCTGACCCACCCGCCACCCTGCGCAGTCTGGCCTGGGCCGACGGCGTGCAGGCTGGCGTGGATGCGCACATGAGCACGACGCGCAAAGACCGCCTGATTCGCCGCCGTGGCTGGTTGTTTGGCGACCGCACCGAACACATCGCGCTGATGGCCGAGGACAACTGACCATGCACTTCAGCCTCATCACCCCCACGCCGGGTCAGGAACGTGACGCCGCACATGAGTGGACACGCGGCGCCTACGCCGAGCATCAATGGCTGTGGCGCTTTTTGCCTGCGCCGCCAGGCACGCCGCGCAGCTTTCTGTTCCGGCGCGCCGACGTGGATGGCCTGCCACGCTTCTACGTCGTGTCTGACCGCAAGCCCCTGGCTCCGTCGCCACACTGGCAGGTGCAGAGCAAGCTCTACACCCCTGATCTGGAGGCTGGCGACACGCTGGCTTTCGAATTGCGTGCCAATCCTGTAGTCACCACCCGCAATGCGGCCGGCAAGCCGGCACGGCATGACGTGGTGATGCAGGAAAAGACCCGCCTGCTGAAAGAGCGGAAGCTGGCTTGCTGGAACGATTGGTCCGCATCCGACAGGCCTGCTCTGCCCGGTCTGATTCAAAGTACCTGCAGCGCATGGCTGCAAGCGCGCTGCCAGCGGCTCGGCGTGGCTCTCGACCGGGCCACGCTCCGGGTCGAAGGCTACGAGCAGCAGCGCGGCAAGGGTGGCGAGCTGCGCATCTCCACGGCCGACTTCAGCGGGCACTTGCAGGTGGTCGATGCCGACGCGCTGCGCCAGGCGCTGTTTGGGGGAGTGGGCCACGCCAAGGCTTTCGGGTGTGGCTTGTTGCTGGTGCGTCCGGCAGGATGAGAAAGTGCGCTGCCTGTACCCACAGACGCCCTACCGCCATCATCTGAAGTAAGCTGAATCGCTTGTCCGCAGCCACGGAGCCCCCCATGCACACCCTCACCGACGATGAACTCAAGCGCGAACCGCAGACGCTGCTCGACGAGACGCAGCGTGGCCAGGTCACCATCGTGACGGTCGATGGGCGCGCGGTCATGATGGCGGTGCCACTGGACGACGGCGTGCCTTCGGAGGCTGCGCTGCTGGACCTGGCCGCCACCCTATATGACCGCGAAATGATCAGCCTGGGCAAGGCCGCGCGCATCGGCGGCCTGTCGTACAGCGAGATGATTGACGAACTGGGCCGCCGCGACATCGCCACCATACGCCTTGCACCTGGCGAACTGGAGCGAGAGCTTGCCGCCTTCGGGCCCTGACGCGGGCGTGTCTGCCACGAAGGGTGGGCCCCTGGCCACCGTGGTAGTCAGTGACGCCGGGCCGCTGATCACGCTGGGCCGACTGGACTTGCTGCAGGTGCTGCAGCACTTGTTTGCCCAAGTCCAGGTGCCTGACGCAGTGATCTTGGAATGCATGGCACGGCCGGGCAACGCCGACACAGTTCGTATTCGCGCGGCACTGAACAGTGGACTGCTGCTCCGCTGCGCGGCGCCACCTTTGGAACTTGCCGGGCTTGAGGTAGGCGAGTGCGCGGCCATCTCGCGCGCGCTTGAGATTGGTGCGGCCATGCTGGTGGACGAGCGGGCCGCCCGGGCGCGCGCCGTGGCGTTGGGGATTGTCGTCACTGGAACGCTCGGTGTGCTGGCAAGAGCCCGGCGCCGTGGCTTGATTGGCCCGCTCATGCCGTTGATTGCCACGCTGCGCGCCAGTGGCCAGCGCCTGAGCCACCAGGCCGTCGCACAGGCCTTGGCCGCCAGCGGTGAGTCAGCCGAATGACGGGTCTGCTGCCGCCGCTGAAGCCCCTGCCCATCAAGGAGCGCATCTCCGTCGTCTTCGTCGAGTACGGCGAGATCGACATGCTCAACGGCGCCTTTGTGGTGGTGGACGCCAAGGGCGTCAGAACGCACATCCCCGTGGGCGGCGTGGCCTGCATCATGCTGGAGCCTGGCACGCGCGTAAGCCACCGCGCGGTCGCACTGGCTGCGCGCGTCGGCACGCTGCTGGTGTGGGTGGGTGAGGCCGGTGTGCGGCTGTACTCCGCCGGCCAGCCCGGCGGCGCGCGCAGCGACAGGCTGCTGTACCAAGCCAAGTTGGCCCTGGACGAATCGCTGCGCCTGAAGGTGGTGCGCAAGATGTATGCCGTGCGTTTTGGCGAAGAACCGCCCGAGCGGCGCAGCGTGGAGCAGTTGCGCGGCATTGAAGGCGCGCGGGTGCGGCGCAGCTACCAGTTGCTGGCACACCAGTTCGGCGTGAAGTGGACGGGGCGTGACTACAACCCGGAAAACTGGGACACCTCAGACCTTCCCAACCGCTGCCTGTCCGCGGCTACTTCATGCCTGTACGGCGTGGCTGAGGCTGCCGTGCTGGCTGCGGGTTATGCACCAGCAGTAGGGTTCATCCACACCGGCAAGCCTTTGTCGTTTGTGTATGACGTGGCCGACGTGTACAAGTTTGAGACGGTGGTGCCAGTGGCCTTCAAGGTGGCCGCGTCCAACCCCAGCGGCAACCCCGAGCGCGCGGTGCGCCTGGGCTGCCGCGACATCTTTCGGCAGACGAGGCTGCTGGACCGCATCATCCCGGACATCGAAATGCTGCTGGCTGCGGGCGAGATACCGCGCCCCGAAGCCGCTGCCGACGCGGTAGGCCCGGCCATCGCCAACCCCGAGAGCCTGGGTGATGCTGGTCATCGTGCTTGAAAACGCGCCACCGCGGCTGCGCGGGCGGTTGGCGGTTTGGCTGTTGGAGGTGCGTGCTGGCGTCTATTTGGGCCACTACAGCCAGCGTGTACGCGACCACATCTGGGACCACGTCATTGAGGGCATTGAAGACGGCAATGCGGTGATGATGTGGCAGAGCAAAACCGAGGCCGGCTTCGAGTTCAAGACCCTGGGCGCCAACCGACGCATACCGATTGACTTGGATGGCGTGCAACTGGTCAGCTTCTTCCCCAAAACGGGTACGCCATCTCCTTAAAAGCTGGCATTGAAAAAGGGCCGTTTTGGCCGGTACCCTGGCCACTGCCCAAAAAGTGCTTAGCTGACAACGAGATAGCATTGGTGTGTTCCCCACGTGCGTGGGGATGAACCGCGTCAGCAAAGTGCGGGGGTGACGCGAAGCTGGTGTTCCCCACGTGCGTGGGGATGAACCGCCGTATTCGCGTTTGGTTTAAGCTGCAGCCACGTGTTCCCCACGTGCGTGGGGATGAACCGTCTTCTCCTCCTCCCTCCGTGAAATTTCGTACG
>JANMKK010000117.1:0-7263 GCA_031372005.1 Rubrivivax sp. | reverse complement strand
CGGCAGCGACAAGGCGAAGAAGCTCATCAAGTTCTTGCAAGACGAGATGGGCGTCAAGAAAATCCGCTTCCCCAACACGTCCGGCATCGGCATCAAGCCGGTGTCCAGCGAAGGCACCGAGCGCCTGGTGCGCAAGGCCATTCAGTACGCCATCGACAACGACAAGCCCAGCGTCACCATCGTGCACAAGGGCAACATCATGAAGTTCACCGAAGGGGGTTTTCGCGACTGGGCGTATGCGCTGGCGCAGAAGGAGTTCGGCGCTGAACTCATCGACGGCGGCCCGTGGATGACCTTCAAGAACCCGAAGACGGGCAAGGACATCGTGGTCAAGGACGTCATCGCCGACGCCTTCCTGCAGCAGATCCTGTTGCGCCCGGCCGAGTATTCGGTGATCGCCACGCTCAACCTGAACGGCGACTACGTGTCGGACGCGCTGGCTGCGCAAGTGGGTGGCATCGGCATCGCCCCGGGCGCCAACCTGTCGGACTCGATCGCCATGTTTGAAGCCACCCATGGCACGGCGCCCAAGTACGCCGGCAAGGACTACGTCAACCCGGGTTCCGAAATCCTGTCGGCAGAAATGATGCTGCGACACATGGGCTGGGTCGAAGCCG
This sequence comes from Rubrivivax sp., assembly GCA_031372005.1. Lineage (GTDB taxonomy): Bacteria > Pseudomonadota > Gammaproteobacteria > Burkholderiales > Burkholderiaceae_C > Rubrivivax. Next base: position 6,646 of record JANMKK010000117.1, on the reverse strand, counting down.
CAGACCTGATCATCGCGTCGATGGAACGCTCCATCGCCAGCAAGCGGGTCACGTATGACTTTGCAAGGCTGATGGATGGGGCGACACAGGTGTCGTGCTCGGGCTTCGGGCAAGTGATGATCGAGCACATGTGACCGTGCCTGGAGCTGTCCGAGGACGGCTCATTTCCGGGTCAAGCTGACCGCGAGTTTTCTGGGGCGCCTGGGCGGTGCAGGCATTTCCTGCTCCGCAGGGCTGCCGGGATTCAAGGGGCTGGTGGACGAGATTTGTCGCTTCCCATCCCGAAGAGCAGCCGCTGGAACCGGCTGGTGTGCAACGTGCTGCCGCAAGCGCTGGCCAATCGCCTGATCCGGCTGGCGGCCTTCCATGACCTGCGGCCCCATCGGGTCTGCATCAACACCACGGCCAAGGGCGAAATCATTGTGGCGGCGGGGGACACGGCGGGCTACGCACCGGCTTGAGACGCACCCCGCGTCATCGCTGCAGCTCGATCTTCAGCGAGGCGGCGCCAATGGTCTTGTTGCTCCACATCCAGCAGTAGTCCTGCTCAGTCCTGGTGTCGAGCACGTCCCTGGCCTTGCGCGTGGCGGCCATTTTGGAGGGAAACACCACGTCTTTGCCGACGTGGTAATGCACATTGAAGTCCAGTGGCGCGCTGGCCTCAAAGTCCCAGCGCACCTTCAGGCCCGCCGGCAGCTTGCCGCACAGCTCGACAAACTTTCCCGGCGCCAAAGTCACCGCGCGTTCAAAGCGTCCGCTGGCGTCCCAAGCAATGTCAACGATGTCGGCCCGGGCCGTACTCGTCAAGGCCAGGGCTGCCAATGCAGCCATCAGCCAGGCTGCCAGGGCAGGGCGGTATGGCGCAGGGTGATTCATCGCATGGTGTGCCATGGTTCACCGCGCGGCCTGGATGTCGGTCACCGTGAACTTGCCGGCCTCGTTGACAGCCCTGAACCTGACCTTGTCGCCGACCTTCATTTTGTCGAGCAGGGCCTTGTCCTTGACGACGAACACCATCGTCATCGCCGGCATGTCCAGGTTCTTGATGTCGGCATGCTTCAGCGTGACCTTGCCGGCCTCAAGGTCAATCTTGCGCACTTCGCCGTCAGTCATGTCGGTGACCGTGGCCGCGGTGGCGGCGGGTCCTGGGTGATGTTTGTCGTCCGCATGGATGCCCAGCGGCGCAAGCAGGGTGAGGGTCAGCGTCGCGAGCAGCGTGGTCCTGAACGTGTTCATGGTGTCAGTGCTTTCAGAGGTGATTGAGGTCGTTCTTGCGGATTGCGGGCCGTCTTTTCACGCGCCCGCCGTGGCCACCTTGACCGTGCCCTTCATGCCCGCCTGGTAGTGGCCTGCAATGAGGCAGGCAAATTCGAAGTCACCGGCGCGGTTGAAGGTCCAGATGATCTGGCCGCTCTTGCCCACCGGCACGTGGGCCATGTAGGGCTCGTCGTGTTCCATGGTCGGGAACTTGAGCATCAGCGCGGCATGTGCCTGCAGTTCCTGCTTGGTGCCGAGCACGAACTCGTGCAGCATCTTGCCGCTGTTCTTCAACACGATCCTGACCGTTTCGCCCTGGCGGACGTCGATCCTGTCAGGGGTGAAACGCATGTTGTCGGTCATCGTGATCGAGAGGGTGCGCATGCCGGCCTTGGCGTCGCCGGCAATTCCCCAGTCCTTCTGTTCTTTCCTGACTGGGGCTGCCTTCTTGGCAGGGTGGCTGTCGTTGTGCGCCTGTGCGCCAGTGCCAGTGAGCACGAAGGCGATGAGCGTGACGAGCGTGGCGATGGGCTGGATTTTCATGAGGGGTGCAGTGTCTGGGTTGGTGGATGGGCGCCCGTGCCGCAGTGGCGCTGGCCGTGTTGGCGGCTCAATGTCCTGAATGCCCACCAACGGGCTTGCGAATCTTGACTTCGGTGTCGGTTGCAGGCTTGGCCAGCGGGGGCATTGAACCCTTGCCCTCGGCCTTGAATCGCGCCGGGTCAGGCAGCGAGCCGGTCCATTCATAGGCCACCTCGCCAGGAGGATGTGTGTACCAACCGGGATCCTTGTAATCGCCCGCCTTCAGGTCCTTGCGCACCTTCACAACGCTGAACATGCCTCCCATGCCGACAGCGCCGAAGGGACCGGTGCCGGTCATCATGGCCGCGGTGTTGTCGGGCAGCGGCATTTCCATCTCGGTCATGTCGTGCATACCTCGTTCGCCCATCACCATGTAGTCGGGAATCAGCTGCGTGATCTGCCTGGCGACACTGCGGTGGTCCACGCCGATCATGGTGGGCACGTCGTGGCCCATCGCATTCATCGTGTGGTGGCTCTTGTGGCAGTGGAAGGCCCAGTCGCCTTCCTCATCAGCCAGGAAGTCGATCTGCCGCATCTGGCCCACCGCCACGTCGGTGGTCACCTCAAACTGGCGGCTGCTTTTCGGCGTCGGCCCGCCATCGGTGCCCGTCACCAGAAACTCGTGCCCGTGCAGGTGGATCGGGTGGTTGGTCATCGTCAGGTTGCCGATGCGGATGCGCACCTTGTCGTTCTTTCTCACCACCAGCGGGTCGATGCCGGGAAAGATGCGGCTGTTCCAGCTCCACAGATTGAAGTCGAGCATCGTCATGATCTTCGGCGTGTAGGCGCCGGGGTCGATGTCGTAGGCGTTGAGCAGGAAGACGAAGTCGCGGTCCACTTCGTCGATGAGCGGATGTTTGTTCTTTGGATGCGTGACCCAGAAGCCCATCATCCCCATCGCCATCTGCACCATCTCGTCCGCATGCGGGTGGTACATGAAGGTGCCTGGGCGGCGAGCGACAAACTCATAGACATAGGTCTTGCCCGGCGCGATGCCGGCTTGGGTGAGCCCGGTGACGCCGTCCATGCCATTCGGCAGGCGCTGGCCGTGCCAGTGCACGCTGGTCACCTCACCCAGCCTGTTGGTGACGAAGATGCGCACGCGGTCGCCTTCAACCACCTCGATGGTCGGACCCGGGCTCTGACCGTTGTAGCCCCAGAGGTGGGCCTTGAAACCCGGCGTCATCTCGCGCACCACGGGTTCTGCCACGAGGTGGAATTCCTTGACACCGTTGTTCATGCGCCAGGGCAACGTCCAGCCGTTGAGCGTGACCACTGGGTTGTAGGGCCGGCCTGTGCTGGGCACCAACGGTGGCATGGTGTCGGGCCTGGTCTGCATCACTGGCTCAGGCAGGGCGGCCATGGCCACCTTGCTGACGGCTGCAGCGGCGGCCGCCGCCGTGATGGCGCCGGCACCACCGAGCATCCTGCGTCTGGAAAGCATGTGCTTTTCAATCATGGGGACGTCCTTCATGTTCAATGTCCTGCGCCTGCAGCTTCCGCCATGGCGGGGCCGGCGGCCGAATTTGTGGATGACGCCAGGCTGGGTTTGCCGATCAGCGCCATGTCCAGGTCGGCCTGCGCGATCCAGAAGTCGCGCAAAGCCTGGATGGCGCCATTGACGCCGGCGATCTGCGTGCGGGCATCGGCCCGCAACTCAAACACGCCGATCAACATGCCGTTGTAGCGAAGCACGTTCTCCTCGGAAATGCGCTGATTCAGCGGCACCACCTCCTCGCGCTGGAAGCGTGCGATGTCGTAGGCCGAGCGGTAAGCACCGTAGGCTTCACGCACTTCGGAGCGAGCGTTGATGGCGACTTCGGCCGCCCGGTGGACGGTCTGCATGTACACGGCCTCAGCCCGTGCCACCCTGGCACCACCCCAGTCGAACAACGGCAGCTCAATGCCGATCTCCCAGCCGCGCTGGGTAGGCGCCTCGTTCGAGCGGTTGTTCAGAACGCCGATCTCCAGGACGTTGATGAAGCGCGTGGTGCGCGTCAGGCCCAGGTTGCGAGCGGTCTGCTCGGCGGCCAGCTTGGCGCCTTGCACATCCAGGCGCTGGCTCATGGCCACGCGCTCAATGTCGGGCAGGTCCAGCACCTCCTTCGGCAGGTCAGGCAGGCGTTCGGGCAGCGTGAACTGCGTTTGAGCGCCCCAGGCACCCAGCAGGCGCGTCAGCCGCTCGCGGCTGGAGCGCTGCGCCCGTTCGGCCCGGGCCAGGTTCTGCGCCGCATCGGCATAGAACACCTGCTGGCGGGCGCGCTGCAGCTTGTTGAAATTGCCCACCTGTTCCATGCGCCGCGCCAACTCTGCGCTGGCCTCGGCGGTTTGCAGCACCTGCCGCATGTAGCGCACCGTCTCTTCAGCCGCCAGCGCGTTGTAGTAAGCCTTGCGCGTGTCGGCCGCCAGCGACAGCACGTTCATGGCGACCATGCCCTGGGTCTGCTGGAAGCGCCGCGCTTCCATCTGACTGACCAGCGGCATTGCCAGCAGGCGTGCGATGTTGAAGTGCAGGCCGCGCTCCAACTCGACTTCATTGCCCCGCTTCAAGCGGCTGAAGCTGAAACCAGGGTTGGGCAGGCGGCCGGCCTGCACGACCTCGGCCTCGGTGATGCCGAGGTCTTGGAAGCTTGCCTGCAAACCTCGGTTGTTCAACAGTGCCACCTGCACGGCGTCGTCCACCGTCAGTGGTTTGGACAACAGATCCGACACGCGCTTGACGATCATGTCCTGGTCGCCGTCGGTGCGGGCCCATTGCACTTCTTTGCCGAGGCGGTCCCTGGCCGTCTTTTCGACGGCTGAGAAGCCGCCATCAGGGCTGAATGTGGCGCAGCCAACGAGGACGATGGTGCTGCTCAACGCCGCCAGCAGACGCAGGCGCGGCACGCGCAGTGAGCCCGGCATTGCCAGCTTCATGGTGCGGGCCTTCATGGCGTCTTGTGCCAGGCTGGCTGGGGCGCGGGAACGCCAGTGGGACTCTGCACAGGACCGGGCGCGGCTGCTCCAATGGCCGGGTCGGGCTGCTGCGCTTCGCGTGCGTAAGCGCGCCAGCCGCCAATGCGGGTCACGGTGTCGTTGGCCTCGCGCCAGGGCAAGGGCGGCGTGTCGCCAAAGCTCTTGTAGGCATGGAAGGCGGAACGGTACGACACCTGGGGCACTCTGGCCTTGGGGTCGAGAGGGTCGGCGCCGGACTGAGGCGCGGGCTGCGCCGCCACCGACATCGCAGCGCCAAGCAGTGCTGCGCGCGCGCAGGGCAGCAGCACGCGTGAAAAGTTAGGGACCATGTTGGCCTCGCGTCAAAGTGGGGGTACCTGCGGGCGGCCAAGGCAGCGCGGCAGGGGCACGAGCGTGCCAGGGACCGCCGCTGTGGCCACACTCAGGGCACTCGGCGGAATCGCTGGCTAGGCGTGCGTGCCTCGAGGCGGACGGTCGGGGCCGGTGGCGGCCACAAAGGCAATGGGCGGCAACAAGGACACAAATGCCACGCTTCCAAATTCCGGCGGCACCACCTTGGGCGTGCTGCCCAGCATGGCAGTGCCAGAACAGCAAGAGGCGCAGACGCTGCAGGTCTGCGCATCAGCTGGCATCACGGAAGTGGGCGTTGACGCGCCTGCAGCGCTGGCGTCGACCGCTTCAGTGGCCTGCGCAGGGCTGGCGTGGTGGTCGTGGCCGCCATGTACCTGGTCACCCGTGTGCACATGGGCTGTCGTCGGCGCCGCCGACTCATCAGCGGCAGTGGTCTGCTGACCGGGGCCGCACATCGCCATGCTTGCCGCTGTTGCGGTTTGAAAGGGAACCGCCAGCACCAGCAACCAAGTCAGCAATGTTCGAATGCAAAAAACCATGTCTCAACTCTACCGCAGCGCGGGTGGGCGGGTGCTGCGACGCGCGCCCGCTGCAGCGGCGCTGCCGTCAGTGTTCGATGTCCGAGGTGGCGCTTTCAGCCACATGCAGTTCAGTGCCCACCGCGCGGATGTTCTGCGCCAGGTCGCCCTTGGGGCCCTGCACCAGTTCATAACTGACCATGCTGCCTTGCTTGAGCGTGCGAAAACCCTCCATCTGAACGGCGGAGAAATGCGCGAATACATCCGCGCCCCCGCCTTCGGGTTCAATGAATCCGAAGCCCTTTGCGTCGTTGAACCATTTGACGGTACCGGTGACCATGGTGACCCCCTCTTTATTCAGACTGCCGTGAGAAATTGTCTTCCCGCCGCGCTTTGACTGTCAAGGCTGTGCCCGGACCTGATGCGTTCTGGCTTTGACAAAGGATCGTCAGGGCGGTGTGCGGGAAAGCCAGTGCAAGGCCTGAAATAGGCCACTGCTTGCACCTTGAAACGCGCGCTTTAGGATCAACATCCAATCGCCTGCTTTCAAAGGCTGTTGCGCTGCCGAAGAAGCGCACCCAGCCACGTGCAGCCGCAGTGCAACTCGATAGAATGTTCCATGCCCGACGAAACCCCACCGTCGCCTGCTTCGCCTCCCCCGTCAGCGCCGCGCACCCGCGAGCCCGACGGTGTCGTGGTGGCTGAACGCAAGGCGTCGCGCACCAAGCCACCCAGCCTGTACCAAGTGGTGCTGCTGAACGATGACTACACGCCGATGGAGTTTGTAGTCATGGTGCTGCAGAGCTTTTTCCAGCGTGATGCGGACACGGCCACGCACATCATGCTCAAGATTCACCACGAAGGGCGCGGCATCTGCGGCGTCTACCCGAAAGACGTTGCTGCAACGAAAGTCGAGCTGGTGCTCACGGCGGCGCGCCGTGAGGGACACCCGCTTCAATGCATTATGGAGGCCGCATGATTGC
>JANMKK010000114.1:0-11265 GCA_031372005.1 Rubrivivax sp. | reverse complement strand
CTTGGGCACGACGGTGGCCACGGCGGCTTCGACGCTGAAGGTGCCGCTGCCTTGCAAGGGCACCAGCACGTGGCTGTCTGCGCCATGCACGATGTCCAGCAGGCGCTTTCTGACGCTGGCGGTGACGGCGATGAAGTCGGTGTCCCAGCTGCCCCAGTCCTTCAGCATCGCCAGCTTGGTGCGCAGCGTGGTCGTCAGCGGGCCGGGGGTCAGCAGGATGGCGTCGCGGTCCATGGGCTTCGTCTCAGGTTTTTTTCCAAGCTTGCGTGCGGCGGTCAACCCACCACGACAGCGCCATGAAGCCGCCCGTGGCCACTGCATTCGCGGCGGCGATCAGGATCGCGCACGCTGCGGCGGCGCCGATCTCACCGGCTTCGTCGAGATTGAGAATTGCGATCGACGCCACCTTGGTCTCGGGCGCGTACAAGAACACGACCGCCGATATCGTCGTCATTGCGTTGATGAAGAAGTAGCGCGCAATGTCTACCAGCGCCGGGGTGCAGATGGGCAGTGTGACGCGCCAGAAGGTCTTGTAGAAGGGCACCTTCATCGATGCTGAGACGGCTTCGAATTCCGGGTCGAGTGCCTTCAGCGCCGTCACCGCCGTCAGGTGGCCGGTGGTGTAGAAGTGCACCACGGTGCAGACGGTCAGCAGCGTCAGCGTCTGGTACAGGCCGTTCAGCGGGTTGCTGATGGCGTTGAAGAAGAAGATGTAGCCCAGGCCCAGCACCAGGCCCGGCACCGCCATCGGCAGCAGCGCCAGCAGGCGCACCGCGCTGCGGACGGGTCTGAAGCCCTGCGTCTTTTCCATCAAGTACGCACCGCCAAACACCAGCAGCGTGCCGAAGAAGGCGGTGCCCGCCGCCATGCGCAGGCTGTTGAAGAAGGCGGTGTCGACCTCGGCGTCGATGAGGCCCATCGTGTAGTGCTTCAGGCTGGGCTGCAGGTTGTAGGGCCAGAAGGTGGCGAAGGACGCAAAGACCGCCATGCCCAGCATCGCAAGGATCAGCGCGCAGACGGCGCCGCAGTACAGCGCCATCAGGCCGTCGAAGAGTGGCTGGTGCTTGGGTGAGTAAGGCACGGCGCGCGCGGTGAGCATGGCGGTCTGCTTGCGGCTGACCCAGCGGTCCACCGCAAAGGTCAGCACAGCGGGCGCCAGCAGCAGCAGCGCCACGACGGCGCCTTTCTGGAAGTCTTGTTGGCCGATGACGAGCTTGAAGACGTCAGTCGCCAGCACGTTGAAGTTGCCGCCAATGACCTTGGGGATGCCGAAGTCGGTGACGACCAGCGTGAACACCACCAGGCTTGCGCTGATGAGCCCGTACTTGGCGCCCGGCAGCGTGATGGTGAAGAACTTGCGATGCGCCGTCGTGCCCATGGCGTCGGCCACTTCATACAGCCGCGCGTCGGCAGCAGTCAGCGCGGTGACCAGGATCATCAGCGCGTGCGGAAAGGTCGAAAAGATCTCGGCCAGCACGATGCCGGGTGCGCCGTAGATTTGTTCGATGCCGATGGCCTGCATCGCATCCTTCAACAGACCCTGGTTGCCAAACCAGTAGATCAATGAGATGGCCGACAGCAGCGACGGCGCCAGCAGCGGCACCAGCGTCAGCGTGCGTGCCAGGCCCTTGGCTGGCATGCAACTGCGCGTCAGCGCATAGGCAAAGACGAAGGCCGTGGGCACCGTGACGGCAGTGACGACGGCGCTGACCCAGACGCTGTTCCACAGGCTTTGCAGCAGCGCCGGCGTTTGTGCGTAGACGATGAAGTTGTGCAGCGCCACGAAGCGGCCGTCGCTGTCCTGCACCGACTTTTGCAGGATGGCCACCAGCGGCGCGGCCAGAAAGACCAGCAGCGCCAGCGCCACCAGCAGCAGCGCGGCGTGCGCCGTGCGTTCGCTCCACCCAACACGCTGCCGCACCGGTGTGTGCTGGAGCGCGGTGCCTGCCATGGCGCTTGTCATGCAAACACGCGCATGCGGTCGGGCAGCAGCCGCAGCGGCAGGCGGCTGCCGACGGCCAACTGCGCGTCGGCCAGGTAGTTCAGTGACAGGTACACCGTCAAGGCTTGCGCACCCAGCGCGTCGCTGTGCACGCGCACCAGGCAGTACGGGCCCATGAAATCGATGGTGTCGATCTGCGCTTCAAAGACGTTGGGGTCGCCCGCAGCAAAGCTCGACAAACCGCCTGCGGCTGCGGGCCGCGCCAGCACGTCTTCAGGCCGCAGGTAGACGCGCAGTTCGCGGCCTTCGGCGTGGCCGGCCAGCGATGCATGTTTGCAGTCGAAGACCTGCGCCCCCACGCGCAAACCGCCGCCTTGCAGCGTGGCCGGCAGTGCGTTGATGCGGCCCACGAAATCGGCCACGAAGAGCGTGGCCGGGTCGCGGTACACCTGCAGCGCGCTGCCCACCTGTTCGATGCAGCCCTGGTTCATGACGACGATGCGGTCGGCCACCGCAAAGGCTTCTTCCTGGTCGTGCGTGACCATGATGGTGGTCACGCCCAGCGTGCGTTGCAGGCTGCGGATTTCACTGCGCAGCTTGACGCGCTGAATAGCGTCCAGCGCCGACAGCGGTTCGTCCAGCAGCAGCAAACCCGGTTTGGTGGCCAGTGCGCGTGCCAGCGCAATGCGTTGCTGCTGCCCGCCCGACAACTGCGCCGGGTACTTGGCCTGGCTGCCGGGCAAGCCCACCAGGGCAAGAAGCTCTTCGACCCGTTCGGTCACCGCGCGGCGCGTCACCTTGCGGTTGACGAGGCCGTAAGCCACGTTCTCAGTCACGTTCAGGTTCGGGAACAGCGCGTAAGACTGAAACACGATGCCGTAGTCGCGCTCGGCCGGCGGCAGGGTGGAGATGTCGCGCCCGGCCAGTTCAATGCAGCCGGCGGTCTGCACTTCCAGCCCCGCGATGATGCGAAGCAGTGTTGTCTTGCCACAGCCGCTGGGGCCCAGGAAGCAGACGAACTCGCCCTGCGCAATGTCGAGGTCGATGCCCTTCAACGCGCTGAAGCTGCCGAAGTCCTTGCGGATGCCGGCCAGCCTGAGGTAGGGAGTCACGTTGAGCCTGGAGGTGTCGCGATCAAGTGGCCGCCGCGGAACCGGCTCCGCTGGGCCGCCAGCGGCGCCCCTGGGGGGCAGCGCCGCAGGCGCTCCGGGGGGGACTCATTTCTTCGGTTCGCTTTTCGCGCTGTAGCGCTTGTTCCACTCGGCCAGGATGCGTTCGCGGTTTTCGGCGGCCCATGTGAAGTCCATCTTCACCAGCCGCGCTTCATAGTCCTTGGGCACATTGGCCAGCGGCGCGGCCACGCCCGGCTGCGCGGTGATGGCGAAGTTCTTGCCGTACAGCAGCATGGCGTCCTTGCTGCTGGCCCAGTCGGCCAGTTTCTTGGCGGCTTCAAGCTTCTTGGTGCCCTTGTGGATGGCAAAGGCTTCCAGGTCCCAGCCCAGGCCCTCCTTGGGGAAGACGAGGTCGATCGGCGCACCCTTGGCCTTGTTGGCGTTGGCGCGGTACTCAAAGCTGATGCCCACCACGTATTCGCCGGCAGACGCCATGTTGCAAGGCTTGCTGCCGCTGTGCGTGTACTGCGCGATGTTCTCGTGCAGGCCGTCCATGTACTTCCAGCCGCCTCCGTTCGAAACCCGCTTGCCGTCCTGGTCGCCCCAGAGCGACAGCCAGGCCGTGACATCGAAGAAGCCGGTGCCTGAACTGGCCGGGTTGGGCATCACGATCTGGCCCTTGTAGACGGGCTTGAGCAGATCCTTCCAGGTCTCGGGTGTGGGGATGCCCTTCTTCGCCGCTTCCACCGTGTTGAAGCACAGCGTGGTGCCCCACACGTCCATGCCAAACCAGGCCGGCACTTTTTTCTTGTCGATGTACTGGCTCATGATGGCGTCGGCATTCAGCGGCCGGTAGGGTTCGAGCATGCCGTTCCTGTCCAGCAGCGCCAGGCTCGACGCGGCCACCCCCATCACCACGTCGGCCTGCGGGTTGCCCTTCTCGGCCAGCAGCTTGGCGGTGATGACGCCGGTGCTGTCGCGCACCCACTTGATTTCAATGTCAGGGACCTGCTTGTTGAAGCCTTCCTGGTAGGCCTTCAACTGGTCGGTTTCCAACGCCGTGTAGACCAGCAGCGTGGTTTTGGTCTGGGCAGTGGCGGCCAGGGAAAAGGCCAGCAGCACGCCGGCCGCCAGGATCTGCAAGGGTGGGCTAGAACGCATGGTGAAATTCCTTGGGGTGGCTTTGAGCAGCAAACCGCCCAGTGTCCGGCGGCGGCGTGTCTTGGGTATGACGGGCAGGGTATGACGGACGAGGTATGACGGACCATGCACGGACCATGCACGGCACAGGCCAGGGTCAGCGTGCTCGGCCAATCTAGTCCCGCCCCTGCTGGCATGTCAACGGTACTTTGCCTATTGTTGACAATCTGCAATCGGGGCGATCCAATCCGGCGTCATGAGGACCTTGTCCACCTTGCCTGCGGCCGCCGCCACTTCCGCCACTTCCGGCACTGCGTCCGCGTCGGCAGCCCCCACCATCGCACTGCTGCAGTCCAGCTCGCTCACGTCCGTGGTGCAGCAGGAAATCGAACGCCGCATCGTGCAGGGCGAACTGGTGCCCGGTGACAAGCTGAACGAAGCCGCGCTGGCCGAAGCCCTGGGCGTGTCGCGCGGCCCCGTGCGCGAAGCCTTCCGCATGCTGGAAGAAGCGGGTCTGGTGCGGCAGGAAAAGAACCGCGGCGTCTTTGTGCGGCACATCCCGCTGGACGAAGCGCTGGAAATCTTCGAGTTGCGCGCCATGATGGACGAGGCAGTGGGCCGCCAGCTGGCCCTGCACATCAGACCCGAGCAACTGCGCCAGGTGCGCGCCAGCGTCGACGCGATGGAACGCGCCGTGAAAGCGGGCGACGCCGACAGTTACCACCTGCTCAACCTGGAATTTCACGACACGCTGGTGGCCTTTGCCGGCAACCGCAAGCTCACCGCGCTGTACCGGCGCTTGATCAACGAGTTGTCGCTTTTCAGGCGCATGAACCTGGCCGATTCGGCCATGCTGCCGCTGTCGGCCAGCGAACACCGCGCCATCGTCAGGGCCATCGCCAGCGGCGACGCCGACGCCGCCGGCCGCGCCATGCGCCAGCACGTGCTGGACAGCAAGCAGCGCACGCAGATCAACCACGCACGCATGAACGCACACAACATTGCGCACAACAACGCGCACAACAACGCACACCGCAGTGTGGCGCCGGCGAAACCTGCCACCGCGCCCGCCCGCAAGAAAGTGACCCATGCTTGAAGTCAACGGCCGCCGCTACGCCCTGCCCCGCCAACCCACGGTGGTGGTGTGCGTGGACGGCTGCGAACCCGACTACCTGGCGCAGGCCGTGGCCGGCGGCCACACGCCGTGGCTCAAGCGCACGCTCAGCCAAGGCACGGCGCTGGTTGCCGACTGCGTGGTGCCCACCTTCACCAACCCCAACAACCTGAGCATCGTCACCGGCGCGCCGCCCAGCGTGCATGGCATCTGCGGCAATTTCCTGTACGACGTGGACACCGGCACCGAGGTCATGATGAATGACCCCAAGTGGCTGCGCGCGCCGACGATCCTGGCGGCCGTGTCGCATGCCGGCAAGCGCTGCGCCGTCGTCACCGCCAAGGACAAGCTGCGGCAGTTGCTGGGCAAAGGGATGAACTTAAGCAACGGCGGTATCTGCTTCTCATCCGAAAAAGCCGACCAGGTCACGCAGCAGGACAACGGCATCACCGGCGTGCTGCAGATGGTGGGCAAGCCGCTGCCCAGCGTCTACAGCGCCGACCTGTCGGAATTCGTCTTCGCCGCAGGCGTGGCACTGATGCGCCGCCCGGCTGAGCAACGCCCCGACCTGATGTACCTCAGCACCACCGACTACATCCAGCACAAACACGCGCCCGGCACCGCAGGCGCCAACGCCTTCTACGCCATGATGGACAGCTACCTGGGTGCACTGGACGAGATGGGCTGCGTCATAACGCTGACGGCCGACCACGGCATGAACGCCAAGGTGTGGATGGACGGCACGCCCGACGTCATCTACCTGCAGGACCGGCTGGACGCCTGGCTGGGCGCGGGCGTGGCACGCACCATCCTGCCCATCACCGACCCCTACGTGGTGCACCACGGTGCGCTGGGCTCGTACGCCACCATCTACTTGCCGGCTGCGGTGGTGGCCGAAGCCGCAAAGCACATCGCGTCGCTGCGCGGCGTGGAACGTGTGCTGACGCGCGCCGAAGCGGCTGTTGCCTATGAACTGCCGGCCGACCGCATCGGCGACCTGGTGGTGGTGTCCGAGCGCTTCACCGTCATCGGCACCGCCGCGTCGCGCCATGACTTGAGCGCGCTGGAAGTGCCGCTGCGCAGCCACGGCGGCGTGTCGGAACAGCGTGTGCCACTGATCATCAACCGACCGATCTCGAAGCTCGAAGCCAACCGCCGCTGGCGCAACTTCGACGCCTTCGACCTGGCGCTGAACCGCGCGCAATAAGCCGCTGCCATGCGACAAGAAGCCCTGCGCATCGCCGGCCAGAAGGTGGGTGCCGACGACCGCGGCGGCGACCGTTGCATCACCGTGCGCAACCCCTTCACGCGCGAAGTCGTGGGCACCGTGCCCAAGGCCACGCTGGCCGAGGTGCAGCGGGCCTATGCGTCGGCGCACGCCTTCAAGCCCAGGTTGTCGCGCTTCGAGCGCAGCAACATCCTGCACCGTGCCGCCGCGCTGGTGCGCGAGCGCACCGAGGCCATCGCCGCTTTGATCAGCGCCGAATCCGGCCTGTGCCTGAAGGACACCCGCTATGAAACCGGCCGTGTGGCCGACGTGCTGATGTTTGGCGCCAACGAATGCCTGCGCGACGATGGCCAGAGCTTCTCTTGCGACATCACGCCGCATGGCAAGCCGCGCCGTGTGCATACGCTGCGCGAACCGCTGCTGGGTGTGATCACCGCGATCACGCCGTTCAATCACCCCATGAACCAGGTGGCGCACAAGGTGGTGCCGGCAGTGGCCACCAACAACCGCATGGTGCTCAAACCCAGCGAAAAGGTGCCGCTGTCGGCGCTGTGTTTTGCCGACCTGCTGTTTGAAGCCGGCCTGCCGCCCGAGATGCTGTCCGTCATCACCGGCGACCCGTGCGAGATTGCAGACGAGATGCTGACGAACCCGGCCGTGGACCTGGTCACCTTCACCGGCGGCGTGGTCATTGGCAAGTCCATCGCGGCAAAAGCGGGCTACCGGCGCATCGTGCTCGAACTCGGCGGCAACGACCCGATCATCGTGATGGACGACGCCGACCTGGACGAGGCCAGCACGCTGGCGGTGCAGGGCTCGTACAAGAACTCGGGCCAGCGCTGCACGGCGGTGAAGCGGATGCTTGTGCACGAGAGCGTGCGCCAGCGCTTCACCGACCTGGTGGTGGACAAGACACGCGCCTGGAAATACGGCAACCCGGCCGACCCGGCGGTGGACATGGGCACCGTCATCGACGAAGCCGCTGCGCGGCTCTTTGAAGCGCGCGTGGATGAAGCCATCGCTCAAGGCGCGCGGCTGCTGACGGGCCACCAGCGCGACGGCGCGCTCTACGCACCCACCGTCATCGACCGCGTGCTGCCCGGCATGACGGTGGTGCGTGAAGAAACCTTCGGGCCGGTGTCGCCGATCATCGGCTTTGCCAGCATCGAAGAAGCTATTTGCCTCAGCAACAGCACCGCCTACGGCCTGAGTTCGGCGCTCTGTACCAACCGCGCCGACACCATTGCGCGCTTTGTGAAAGAACTGCACGTGGGCAGCGTGAACGTGCGTGAGGTTCCGGGTTACCGCCTGGAATTGACGCCTTTTGGCGGCATCAAGGACTCGGGCCTGGGGTACAAGGAAGGTGTGCAGGAAGCGATGAAGAGCTACACGAATCTCAAGACCTATTCGATGCCGTGGGCCTGATGGTGGCCTTGCGACAAGAGCGGCCGACGCCCCAGTGATTCACCTGCTGAACCTGCTGGCTGCCATCGCCCTCTTGGTCTGGGGCACGCACATCGTGCGCACCGGCATGCTGCGTGTGTTTGGCGAGAACCTGCGTCACGTGCTGGCGCGCAGCGTCAGCAACCGCTTCACCGCCGCGCTGGCCGGCCTGGGCGTGACGGGCCTGGTGCAAAGCAGCACGGCCACCTGCCTCATCGTCGCGTCTTTCGTCGGCACCGGCCTCGTCGGCACCGCAGCGGGGCTGGCCGTGATGCTGGGCGCCGATGTCGGCACCGCGCTCATGGTGGCGGTGTTTTCCTTCGACTTGTCGTGGCTGTCGCCGCTGCTCATCTTTGTTGGCGTGGTGATGTTCATCTCGCGCCAGAACACGGGGGTGGGCCGCGTCGGGCGCGTGGCCATCGGCCTGGGGCTCATCACGCTGGCGCTGCAGTTGATCGTCGACGCCACCAAGCCGCTGACGGCCGCACCCGAGGTGCGCGCCTTGCTGCTGGCGCTGCCGCAAGAGGTGATGCTGGACATCGTCGTCGGCGCGCTGCTGGCGGTGCTGAGCTATTCAAGCCTGGCCATCGTGCTGCTGACCGCCACGCTGACCGCGCAAGGCATGCTGCCGGTGGGCGTGGCGCTGGGCCTGGTGCTGGGCGCCAATGTGGGCAGCGGCGTGCTGGGCATGATCGTCACCGCCCAGGGCACGGCGGCGCTGCGGCGTTTGCCGCTGGGTAACTTCCTGTTCAAGGCGGCCGGCGCGCTGCTGGCCATTCCCTTGCTGAGCCTGGCGCTGGCGCAGATGCAAGCCTATGGCGTGGGCACGCAGCAGCAGGTGGTGCTGTTCCACGTCGCCTTCAACGGCGTGCTGGCGCTGACCTTCATCGCCTTCATCGGGCCCATGGCGCGGTTGGTAGAACGCCTGCTGCCCAAGGCCCAGATCGGCCCCGAGAACCAGCGCCCGCGCCACCTGGACCCGGTGGCGCTGACCACGCCGTCGCTGGCCATCAGCTGCGCCGCACGCGAAGCGCTGCACCAGGCCGATGTGGTGGAGACGATGTTGCGCGGCCTGGTGGTGGTGCTGCGCGACAACGACCTGTTGCTGGCCAAACGCCTGCGCGAAATGGACGACACGGTGGACGAGCTCTACTCGGCCATCAAGTTCTACCTGACGCAGATCTCGCGTGAAGCACTGTCGGAACGCGAAGGCCGGCGCTGGACCGACATCGTGTCCTTCACCATCAACATGGAGCAGATCGGCGACGCCATCGAACGCGCGCTGCAGGACATCGAAGACAAGAAAATCCGCAAGAACCGCCGCTTCTCCGACGCCGGCATGGCCGAGATCTGCCATCTGCACGAACGCCTGCTCACCAACCTGCGCCTGGGCATGAGCGTGTTCCTGGGCGGCAATGTGCGCGACGCGCAAAAGCTGCTGGAAGAAAAGGCGCGCTTCCGCGAACTGGAACTGGAATACGCCGCCAACCACATCGGCCGGCTGCAGGACAACACGACGCAGAGCATCGAAACCAGTTCGCTGCACCTGGACTTGATCGGTGAGTTGAAGCGCATCAATTCGCACATCTGCTCCATCGCCTACCCGATCCTGGAATCGGCCGGCGTGCTGGCGGCCACGCGCATCCGCACGTCGCGGTTGGCGGACCTGGATGAGAGCACGCGCTGAGCGACTGATGGCCGGTGCCAAGCGCGTTCTGCGGCCCGTGGACGGCCTGGCGTGACGCCGGCGCTGTCGCTCACCTGGCCCATCGTGCTGGCCGTGCTGTGCGGCGCGGCGCTTCACGCCAGCTGGAACGCACTCGTCAAGTCCGCCGGCGACAAGACGGTGGACACCGCGCTCGTGCACTTTCTGGGCGCCTGGGTGGCGCTGCCGCTGCTGCTGTGGGTGGGGCTGCCGCGGTCTGAAGCGGCGCCCTACATCGCGGCGTCGCTCGTCATCCACATCGGCTACTACATCGCGCTTGCCGGTGCCTATGAACACGGCGAGCTGGGCATGACCTACCCCATCATGCGCGGCTTCGCGCCGCTCCTGGTGGCCCTTGCCAGCGGCGCCCTGATCGGCGAGTCCCCCACCGCCGCGGCGTGGTTCGGCACGGTGGCCATCACCGTGGGTGTGGCACTTGTTGGATTGGCACACCCGGGCGAAGCGCTGCACCACCGCAAGGCGCTGGCCTTCGCGTTTGCCAACGCCGCGATCATCGCCATCTACACGGTGGTGGACGGCCTGGGTGTGCGTGCCGAGGTGGCGGCCGGCGGCAGTGCGATGCGCTACGTGATGATCCTCTTCGTGCTCGACGGCCTGCCCTACCCGCTGCTGGTGTGGCTGCGCCGCACACCGTTGCAGCGGCGCGGAATCGTCGCCTACGCGCGCACCCGCTGGCCCTTGGCAGCACTGGGCGGTGCCGCGTCGATCGGAAGTTATGCCATCGCGCTGTGGGCGATGACCCAGGCGCCTGTGGCCAGCGTGGCGGCGCTGCGCGAGACCAGCGTGCTGTTTGCGGCGCTGCTGGGCACCTGGCTGCTGAAAGAGAAGTTCGGGCTGCAGCGCGCGCTGGGCACGGGTGTGGTGGTGCTGGGGGTGATGCTGTTGCGCCTGGCCTGAAGACACGCAGAATCGCTTCACTTCAAACCGATTCAGAAAGCAGGCTCGCGACATGACTGATACGGCAGACACCGTGCTCGTTTCGGGCGGCAGCGGCTACATCGCCGGCTTCCTCATCCGCCAGCTGGTGACTGAGGGCTGGAGGGTGCACACCACCGTGCGCAGCCTGGCCAAGGAAGCCGCCGTGCGCGAGCTGCTGGCGGTGGACAACGGCAAGCTCAAGTTCTTTGCCGCTGACCTGAACGCCGACGCCGGCTGGGCCGAGGCGATGGCCGGCTGCAGCCATGTCGCGCATGTGGCGTCGCCGCTGCCCATGGGCATTCCCAAGGACGCCAATGAGCTGATCGTGCCCGCCCGCGACGGCGCACTGCGTGCGCTGCGCGCGGCCAAGGCGGCGGGCGTGCAGCGCTTCGTCATGACCTCGTCCGTGGCCGCCGTCTCCTACGGCCGCGGCCGTGGCGTGCACCACTTCACCGAAGCCGACTGGACCGATCTGTCCACGCCCGGCCTCTCGCCCTACATCCAGAGCAAGACCGTGGCCGAGCGCGCCGCGCGCGATTGGGTGGCCAAGGAAGGCGGCACGATGGCGTACTGCAGCATCAACCCGTCGGTGGTGCTGGGGCCGGTGTGGAGCCGCGACTATTCGGCGTCGCTCGTCATCGT
>JANMKK010000110.1:0-2040 GCA_031372005.1 Rubrivivax sp. | reverse complement strand
CAGCGCGGTGCGGTCGAGGTGAAGTTTTCGTTGCCACAGGCACCCGCTTTCCTGCGTGAAGACATGACGCTGTCGGTGGCGGTGGAGACCGCGCGCCGTGACGCGGCGTTGGTGGTGCCGCTGGCGGCTTTGCGCGCTGATCGCAACGGCAGCAACGGCAGCAACGGCAGCAACGGCGGCAGCGACACCAGCGACACCACCGACGCAGCCGCCACGCTGTGGCTGGCGCGCCAAGGCAGGGTCGAGGCGCGCCAGGTGCGGCTGGGCCTGCGCACACTGGAATCGGTGGAGGTGCTGCAGGGTCTGCAGGCGGGTGAGGTGGTGCTGGTGGGCGCCGTGCCCGCGCCGGGTGCCCGCGTCCGGGCCGACTTCAGCCTGCCGCTTGTTCGCAAGGCCGCCGGGGAAGACGCGGGCACGGCCATGACCAACGCCGTGGGGCGCTGACCGCATGGCGGCCTGGCTGGGTTTCGAACGCCGTGTCGCTACGCGCTTCCTGCTGGAAGGGCGCATGCAGACGCTGCTGATCATCGTCGGCGTGGCGGCGGGCGTGGCGGTGGTGGCCTACATCTCGGCGTTGATTGCAGGCCTGCAGGCCAACACGCTGAACAAGACGCTCGGCGCGCAGGCGCACCTCAGCATCAGCCCGCTGGAAGACACCGTGGTCGCTGCCGGCTTTGCCGCCGGCGCCGGCACCACGGCGCTGACGCAGACACAGACGCAGATGCTGACGCAAACCCAACCCCGCGCCCAGCGCACCCGCTCGGTGGCCAACTGGCAAGCCCTGCTGCCCCTGCTGGAGGCGTTGCCCGACGTGGTTGCGGTGTCGCCGATGGTGGCTGGTGCCGGCCTGGCGCAACGCGGCGAGGCGCAGCGTTCGATTGCGCTGCTGGGTGTGGAACTGGACCGTTATGACCGCATCATCAACCTGCGCGCCAAGGTGGTGGCAGGCGTGGCGCGGTTGGGGCCGGGCGAGGCCGTCATCGGCACCGAACTGGCACACGACCTGGGCGTGCAGGTGGGTGACCGGCTGAACATCGTCACCGGGGTTGTCGCCGACGGCAACGTCGCGGCGGGCGACTCCGCACGCGTCACCGCGCTGGTGGACCTGGGTGTGCGCGAACTGAACCGCCGCACCGTCGTCGTGCCGCTGCGCACGGCGCAAAGCCTGCTGAGCCTGCCGGGTGGCGTGACCCAGATCGACATGGCGCTGCGCGACGTCTGGGCCGCGCCGGCCCTGGCCACGGCACTTGCCGGGCGCTGGCCCTACAAGGTGGAAAGCTGGCAGGACACCAACGCCGGGCTGGTGTCGGCGCTCAACGCGCAGAGCGTCAGCACCGCGTTGATCCGTGGCGTGGTGATGATCGTCGTGGTGCTGGGCATTGCCAGCGTGCTGGTGGTGTCGGTGGTGCAGAAGCGGCGCGAGATCGGCATCCTGCGCGCCATGGGCGCCACGCAAGGGCAGGTGCTGCGAATCTTTCTGCTGCAAGGCGCCATCGTCGGTGCCATCGGCTCGGTGCTGGGTGTGGGGCTGGCGCAGTTGCTGATCTGGGCCTTCACGACTTTTGTGCGCGGGTCCGACGGGCTGCCGCTGTTCATCATCACGCTGTCGCCTTTGCTGGCGCTGCAGATTGCGGCACTGGCCACGGTGTGCGGCGTGCTGGCGGCGGTGGCACCCGCCCGCCGCGCGGCCCGGCTGGACCCAGCGCTGGCGATCCGGATGTGAGCATGGCTGCTGAAACATCGCACGCAGAACCACTGATCCGGCTCACCGACATCCGCAAGCGCTACAACGTCGGCCAGCCGAACGAGGCCGAGGTGCTGCACGGCCTGTCGCTGACGCTGGGGCGCGGTGAATTCGTGGCGCTGATCGGGCCTTCGGGCTCGGGCAAGAGCACGCTGCTCAACATCATCGGCCTGCTTGAGCGGCCCAGCGCCGGCAGCTACTGCATCGAAGGCCAGGAGACCACGGGTCTTGACGACGCCGCGCTGACGCAGCGCCGCACTGACGCAGCGCCGCAGCACGGCGCTGGGCTTCGTGTT
>JANMKK010000084.1:0-2675 GCA_031372005.1 Rubrivivax sp. | reverse complement strand
ATGTCGGTCATCAGGATGTAGGGGTTGTCGAGCACCACCTGCATCTTCTCGACGTCGGTGATCATGTGGTGCGACAGGTAACCGCGGTCGAAAGCCATGCCTTCGACGATCTCTAGCAGGGTCTCGACAGTGGTGCCGTAGTCAACATCGACGATGCCGTCGGCGCCGACCCGCTCCAGCGCTTCGGCCACCAGATGTCCGGTCGGGTCGTCGTTGGCGGCCACCATCGCCACCGCGCGCAACTCGTCACCGCCGCTCAGGGGTTTGGCGCTGCGCTTGAGCGCTGCAATGACCTCGGTCACCGCCAGCTCCAGCCCCTCGACCAGCTCAACCGGGTTGGCACCTTTGGCCAGGCAGGCCAGGCCGTCCTGCACCAGCGCGTCCGCCAGCACGGTGGCGGTGGTGGTGCCGTCGCCGGCGACCACGTTGGTCTGTTTGGAGACCTCGCGCAGCACCTGCGCGCCCATGTTCTCGAAGGGATCTTCAAGCTCGATTTCGGCGGCGATGCTGGCGCCGTCGCGCGAGATGATGGGCGTGCCGATCGGGCGGTCGATGATGGCGTTCATGCCACGCGGGCCGAGGGTGCCGCGCACGGCACGCGCCATCTTGGCCACGCCGCGGCCCAGGGCTTGGCGGGCATCATCGTCATGCAACATGATGTTGGGCACGGTATTCGTCTCCTTCAGATCTCAGTTTTGGTGGCCGCGCCACCCTCGGGTTTCAGGAGGTGAATGCGATTCGCATGCCACTGCTCCATATCCCTAGTGCGCGTCACAGGTGCCGGGGCAGCGGGGCCATGTGTCCCGCTAGTTTCCGCTGCATCAGGGCCCTGTGCCTCACTCTGGGACACCTTTACCGACGGATCGCCCGATCATGATGCGCGGGCTTTCATGGGGGCGTATCGGGCCGTTTGCGGTGGGCTCTAAAACCCTAAAACCCTAGAACCTGTCGAGCAGCGCGGTGCCGAACGCCACGCCGGGCGCTGGCCGCTCGCCAAGGCCGCGCGATTGCGCGTCCTGGGCCAGCACCGACTTTTTCGGCCGGTGCGCCGCACCCAGGGCGAAGTCAGGCGTTGCTGCCTATCGCGCGGCAGCAACGTCAGAGCTGACCGTCACGGTCGACTTTCTGGTCAACTTGCCCGCGACCTGCTCTGAGACCCAGCCGAATGCGGCGCCGATGATGATCGAGGCAATCGTCGGCAAGATCGCATCGACGGGTGAGAGGCCTTTCAACAGGATCAGCCCGGCCACCGACGCGAAACCGTAGACCGAAGCCGGAATCGTCGCCAACACCCCGACGTGAGCCGCGAGCACGATGGCCGCAGCACCGATGCCCACCGCAACCGGGGCCGCCAGCGCACCCAGCACGCCCAGCTGCCCGATCAACAGCACCGACAGCATCCCGTCGACGGCGCCGAAAGTCATGCAGATCACGGTCTTCTGCACGCCGTCGGTCTTGCCCCCGCAGTGGTAGAAGCAGGCCCATGCGATGAAGATTTGCCAGATTTGAACGTTGAACGCCGCCAGCGGACCGAGGGCCAGCCAGGTTGCAAGCACAGCGAGAAGGCCGATCGACAGCGCGAGGGCAATTAGCACGGACATCTTGTCTCCTTGTTTATTGATGGGAAACCGCGATTCACGAAACTCTGATTCGCTCGGGCGCCTTCCGCACGATATGGATCGGTTGCGCTTGAACCCCAACGTCGCGCACGGCCAGCAGGCCACGGCAGAGCGCACCGTTGAATTCGGCATTGACGCCAACCCGGCGCAGGCCGCGCAGATGGCCACTCAGGGCCTCGGCTGCGATAGCCCGCCCGTCGGCATCGACGAAGGCCAGTGGGCCGCCACCCGCTTCGCTGCGCCGTTCCAGGTAACGCTCGGTCAGGCGCTCGCCTTCAACATCCAGCAGCAGACGCTGCAATGCGTCACAGTCAAGCGCCACCAGCAGCGCCGGCGCGAAACCCGCGTCGAGCAGGTGCTGCAACAGTGCCTCCTGCCGGCGCTGAAAAGCCTTCACCAGAAATGTCGTGCGCAGCGCCTCCAGGCCGCCTTCGGCCGCAGCGCCGAAAGCGGCCTGAAAGCCTGCACCTTCGGCCACACCCTGGTTGATGGCCTCAGCGTACATGTGCTCGTGCAACTGCACCTGAACCTTCTTCACCCAGCGCAGCACCTGAACCGCACGGCGCATGTCGTCGGCCATCAAGAAGGCGAAGTTGGGGGCGCACCAATAGGTCGGCAAGCGAAAACCGATGCGCACTTCGCCATCGCCGGACAGCTCGACTGCGGTGATGAAGCCAAGCTCCGTCACCGATTCGTCGAGTTCCGGATCCATCACCGTCGCCAGGCAGGCTTGCACCTGCGTGGCGTGGTCGGGTTTGACGCGGTCGGCAGCCATGCGCTTCAGTTCGCCTCGGCGACCTGCTGCAGGGTGATGTTGCTGCTGGGTGCCGGTGCATTCCTGGCCTGCTCTGGCGCGAGCAGGCGCTTTTGCGCCTCAATGTCAATGCCGTAGAGCTTTGCGGCATTCAAGCCGAGGATCTTCTTTTTGGCTTCGAGGTCGAGCACCGCGCCGGTTTCCTGGGTGATGTCCTCTGGCAGCTCGAAGTCCATGAAGGCGTTGACGATCCAGTCCGGCGTCCAGATGCCGTAGTCGCTGCCGTAAAGCAGCTTGTCCGG
>JANMKK010000046.1:0-11610 GCA_031372005.1 Rubrivivax sp. | reverse complement strand
CTGCGCATTTGTCAGGTTGCCGTTGTGCACAAGCACGATGCCGTAGGGTGCGTTGACATAGAAGGGCTGCGCCTCTTCTTCGCTGTAGGCATTGCCCGCCGTCGGATAGCGCACCTGGCCCAGGCCCACCTGCCCGGGCAGACTTCGCATGTTGCGGGTGCGGAACACGTCGCGCACCATGCCCCGCGCCTTGTGCATGAAGCACTTGGTGCCCTGCATGGTGACGATGCCGGCTGCGTCCTGGCCGCGGTGCTGCAGCAGCAGCAGCGCGTCGTAGATCAACTGGTTGACGGGCGTGGAGGAAATCGCGCCGACGATGCCGCACATGGGGTTTTGCTTCCTGATGGAACCCGCTTCAGCGGCGCAACAGGCGCGCTGCCGAATCAGGCAAAAAGTGCAGTAGGGGCTTCAGCGTGGCCAGAGCCGCAGTGAGCCAGTGGGCGCCATGCGACGCGCGCCAGCCTTGCGATTGTGAGGCCGGGGTGAAAGCCACCACGGTGGCCACCACCAGCAACAGCACCGCGCCGCGCAGCAGGCCGAAGACAGCGCCCAGCAGGCGGTCGGGCAGCGACAGTGGCGTGGCATGGATCAGCATGCGGATCAAGCGTGCCAGCAGGCTCCAGACAATCAAAGCGGCGATGAAGGTCAACGCGAAGGACAGGCCCTGGTTCAGCGCCGACCCCGCGGTGCCAGGCAGGTGCGGCGCCAGCACGGGCGCCCCCCACTGCGCCGCAAACCACGCCGCCACCCAGCCCACCAGCGACAGGCATTCGAAGACAAAGCCGCGCATCAGGCCGATGCCTACCGACAGTGCCAGCACCGCCAGCAGCGCCCAGTCCAGCCAGGACGGCGCCGGCATCACAGCGCCAGGATGTTGGCTTGCATGCCGCTGGCTTTGACCTTGGTGGCCACCGCATCCGCGTCCTGACGGCTGGCGAAGGGGCCAACCCGCACACGGGTGCGCTTGCCGGTGGGCGAGTCGACGTCTTGGATGTAGGTTTTGTAGCCCAGTTTTTCAACCTTCTGGCGCGCGGCGCGCAGGCGCTCGGGGTCGTTGTAGGCACCGACTTGCACGACGAAACGGCCGCTGGCTGGCACGGCAGGTTCGGGCGCCGGCGTCACGGGTTTGGCGCCCTCGGGTTTGGGCGGTTCGGGTTCAGGCTTGGGTTCCGGTTTCGCTTCAGGCTTGGGCTCAGGCCTGGTTGTGGCGACGGGCTGCGGTGGCACTGCAGACGCCGCCGCTGGCGTTGGCGCTGACGCCGCCGTGGCGACGGCCACAGGTTCATTGCCGGCGTCCGCAGGCACCGCGGGAACGGGCCGCGCGGCTGCGGGCGGGGCGACGCGGGCGGGCGTGCCTTCGGGCACGAGGATGGGGGTGTCCACCGGCAGCGGCCGGGGCTGGGTTTCAAAGAGTATCGGGAAGCCCACCACACCCACAGCCAACAGCACCACAGCACCGATCAGGCGGCGGCGCGCCCGGATTCGCGCTGCTTGCACTGCGCCAACTTCCACAGTGGCGCCCGCTGGGCCTCGGGGCGGCCTGGCGCGCGGGTCTTCAGAGTTTTTGCGGCGGAAGAATGGCAGTCGCATGCGCGGTGTGGATCGGCGGTGGGCTAGCGGGAATCGGCCGCGCCCGCCGCATCGTGGGGCGCCGCACGCGCCGACACATGCGGTGCCGACAAGCGCGGCAGGCCATCCTTGAGCACGCCCCCCACGGTGTAGAAGGAGCCGAAGACCACGATTCTATCGACGGGGTCGGCGGCAGCCGCTGCGGCGCGCAGCGCGTCGACCGGGTTGTCGTGGCTGTAAATCTGGCGCGGCCCGCCCTGCAGGCCCTGGCTTGCCAGCCGCACCATCTCTGCCAGCTGCGCAGCCGACGCCGCACGCGGGTTGGGCAGCGCGGTGCAGTGCCACACGTCCACCAGCGGTGCGATCTTGGCCAGCAGTGCCGGGATGTCCTTGTCCGCCATGGCACCGAAGACGGCAAAGGTGCGCGGGAAAAAACCCATTGCATCCAGGTTCAGCGCCAGCGCGGCCACGGCTTGCGCGTTGTGCGCCACGTCCAGCACCAGTGCCGGTTGGCCCGGCACGATCTGGAAGCGGCCCGGCAGTTCCACCAGCGCCAGCCCCGTGCGCACCGACTGCGCCGTGATGGGCAGGCGGTCTTTCAGCGCGATGAGCGCGGCGATGGCACCCGCCGCGTTGACAAGTTGATTGGCGCCGCGCAATGCCGGGTACGACATGCCGTGGTAGCGGCGGCCGAAGTTTCCATGCTTGCCGCTCCAGGACCACTGCTGCCGGTCACCCGCATGGTTGAAGTCGCGGCCCACCAGCCACAGGTCGGCGCCGATGGCCTCACCATGCGCCACCACGCTCTTCGGCGGCATGGGGTCGCTGATGACGGCCGGCTTGCCGGGCCGCATGATCTGCGCCTTTTCCAGCCCGATGCTTTCGCGGTCAGGCCCGAGCCACTGCATGTGGTCGAGGTCGATGCTGGTGATGACGGCGCAGTCGGTGTCGAAGGCGTTGACCGAATCGAAGCGTCCGCCCAGGCCCACTTCGAGAATGATGAGGTCCACCTCCGCCATCGACAGCAATCGCACGATGGCCAGCGTGCTGAATTCAAATTGCGTCAGCGTGATGCTGTCTTGTCCGTTCAGGCGGGCTGTTTCCACGGCCGCGAAGTGCGGCACCAGGTCATCCGCCGCCACGGGCTCGCCATTGAGACGGCAGCGCTCGGTGAAGTGCACGAGCTCCGGCTTCTGGTACAGCCCCACGCGGTAGCCGGCATGGCGCGCAATGCTGTCGATCATGGCGCAGGTGGAGCCCTTGCCGTTGGTGCCCGCGACGGTGATCAGCGGCACCGTGAATTGGATGCCCAGCCGGCGCGCCACTTCCACCGTGCGCTCCAGCGACAGGTCCATCGTCTTCGGGTGCATGGCCGCGCAGTGGGCGAGCCAGTCTTCAAGGGTGTGCGGTGTGGTCATCAAAGCAGAGCCGGGCCCGCTTGGGGCCCGGCGGTTGGGAATTTCAAGGTTATCTCACGCAACAGCATCGGCGCTCTGGCGTTGCAGCATGGCCAACTGGCGGGCAATGGTGGTGCGCAACTGGCGGCGGTCACAGATCATGTCCAGCGCACCCGTGCCCAGCAGGAATTCGCTGCGCTGGAAACCTTCGGGCAGTTTCTCGCGAACGGTGTTCTCGATCACGCGCGGGCCGGCGAAACCGATCAGCGCCTTGGGCTCGGCGATGACCACGTCGCCCAGGAAGGCAAAGCTGGCCGAGACGCCGCCCATGGTGGGGTCCGTCAGCACACTGATGAAAGCCAGCTTGGCCTTGGCCAGGCGCGTCAGGGCGGCATTGGTCTTGGCCATTTGCAAAAGGCTCAGCAAGCCTTCCTGCATGCGTGCACCGCCCGTGGCCGTGAAGCTGACGAAGGGCACTTTCTGTTCGATGGCGGCTTCCACACCGCGCACAAAGCGTTCGCCGACGACGCTGCCCATGCTGCCGCCCATGAAGTCGAATTCAAAACAGGCGGCCACCAGCGGCACGCTCATCACCGCGCCGCCCACCACCACGAGTGCGTCGGTTTCGCCAGTGGCTTCGAGCGCAGCTTTCAAGCGCGCCGGGTACTTCTTGCTGTCCTTGAACTTGAGCGCATCGACCGGCATCACTTCCTGCCCGATTTCCCAGCGGCCTTCGGGGTCGAGGAAGGCGTCAAGCCTGGCCCGCGCGCCAATGCGGTGGTGGTGGTCGCACTTGGGGCAGACGTTGAGGTTCTGCTCCAGGTCGGTCTTGTAGAGCACGGTTTCGCAGGACGGGCACTTGATCCACAGCCCTTCTGGCACCGCGCGGCGTTCGGCGGGGTCGGTGGGCTGGATCTTGGGCGGCAGAAGCTTTTCCAACCAACTCATGCGGTCACCTCAAGCATCAAGGGCGGCGCGGATTTCGGCCATGAAGGCACGCGCTGCGGGAGCGGCATTGTGCCGCGTCTGGGTTTCCAGAATCTGGATGAGCCGCGAGCCGATCACCACCGCGTCGGCCACCTGCGCCACCGCGCGTGCAGTGACAGCATCGCGGATGCCGAAGCCCACGCCCACCGGCACGCTGACATGCTGGCGGATGCGCGGCACCATCGCGGCCACGGCGGCGGTGTCCAGGTGCCCGGCCCCCGTCACGCCCTTCAGCGACACGTAGTAGACATAGCCGCTGGCGATGCGGCCCACCTGTTTCATACGTTCTTCGGTGCTGGTGGGTGCAAGCAAGAAGATGAGGTCGAGGCCAGCCGCCTTCAACTGCGTGCCAAAGACTTCGCACTCTTCGGGCGGGTAGTCCACCACCAGCAGGCCATCGACACCGGCCGCCGCCGCGTCTCGGATGAAGCTGCCGCCGCCATGGCTCTGGTCATAGCGTTCGACGGGGTTGGCATAACCCATCAGCACGACGGGTGTTGTGCTGTTCATGAGCCGGAAAGCACGCACCATCTCCAGCACCTGCGTCAAGCCAATGCCGCGTGCGAGCGCGCGTTCGCTGGCCTTCTGGATGACGGGCCCGTCGGCCATGGGGTCAGAAAACGGCACGCCGAGTTCGATGATGTCGGCGCCGCCATCGGCCAGCGCCTGCATGATGTCGGGCGTGGCGTCGGCGTACGGGTCGCCGGCTGTGACGTAAGGGATCAGCGCGGTTCGGCCCTTGGTTTTGAGCGCCGCCAGCGTGGCCTGGATGCGGCTCATGCCACACCACCCAAGGTCGCGCCTTTCACGCTTTGCCCGCGGCACGAGGGCCGGCAGAAGAACTCTGCGCCACTCAGGTCGGCCACCGTGCCGATGTCCTTGTCGCCGCGCCCCGACAGGTTGACCAGCAGGTGCTGATCGGCTTTCATCGTTGCTGCCAGCTTCATCGCGTAGGCCACCGCATGGCTGGACTCCAGCGCCGGGATGATGCCTTCGGTGCGGCAAAGGCGGTGGAAGGCGGCGAGTGCTTCGCCGTCTTCGATGGCCACGTATTCGGCGCGGCCGATGTCCTTCAGGTACGCGTGTTCCGGGCCCACGCCGGGGTAGTCCAGGCCGGCGCTGATCGAATGCGTCTCGGTGATCTGGCCATTCGCGTCCTGCAGCAGGTAGGTGCGGTTGCCGTGCAGCACACCGGGTGAACCGGCCGACAGCGAAGCCGCGTGTTTGCCGCTGGCCAGGCCCTGCCCTGCCGCTTCCACGCCGATGAGGCGGGTGCCTTCGTGCGGGATGTAGGGGTAGAACATGCCCATCGCGTTGCTGCCGCCGCCGACGCAGGCAATCACCGCGTCAGGCTGGCGGCCCACCTGTTCGGGCATCTGCACCAGGCATTCATCGCCGATGACGCGCTGGAAGTCGCGCACCATCATCGGGTAGGGGTGCGGGCCTGCCACGGTGCCGATGATGTAGAAGGTGTTTTCGACGTTCGTCACCCAGTCGCGAAGCGCTTCGTTCAGCGCGTCCTTCAAGGTCTTGCTGCCGCTTTCCACCGGCACCACGGTGGCGCCCAGCAGGTGCATGCGGTAGACGTTGGGGCTTTGGCGCTTGATGTCTTCACTGCCCATGTACACCACACATTCCATGCCGTAACGCGCGCAGATGGTGGCGGTGGCCACGCCGTGCTGGCCGGCGCCGGTTTCGGCGATCACACGCTTCTTGCCCATGCGCCGCGCCAAGAGCGCCTGCCCGATGGTGTTGTTGACCTTGTGCGCTCCGGTGTGGTTCAAGTCTTCGCGCTTCAGGTGAATTTGCGCGCCACCAATTTCTCGGCTTAGGCGCGCTGCGTGGTAGATCGGGCTGGGTCGGCCGACAAAGTGCTTCAGCTCGTGGTTGAACTCGGCCACGAACTCGGGGTCGGCGCGGTACTGGGCGTAAGCCGCTTCCAGTTCGTGCAGGGCGTGGATCAGTGTTTCGGCGACGAAGGTGCCACCAAAATAACTTCCATTGACGGGCCCGAAGTGCCCGCGGGCATCGGGTTGTTGGTAGTTCAGCATTTGGATCTTTCAGATTCGGGGTTCGGCAGCGCGCGCGTGATGGTGTCGGTCCGCGTCTCGCACTGCCTGGCAGAACCGGCGCATCAGCTCGGCGCTCTTCACGCCCTTGCTGACTTCCACGCCGGAGCTCACATCAACGGCCCAGGGCCGGACGCGAACAACCCCATCTGTCACGTTGGCAGGATTCAACCCACCAGACAAAACGACCGGAAGGGGCACGCTTGGAGGAATCTGTGACCAATCGAAGACCTTTCCACTGCCACCGTACTGCGCCACATCGGCGTCGAGCAACAGAGCCTGCGCACCAGGGTAGCGTGAGCACCAGTCTAACAAATCGACCCCGGGCGACATGCGCACGGCGCGCATCCACGGGCGGGCGGGCGCGCGGCACTGCGCGGGTGTTTCATCGCCATGAAATTGCAGCAGCGCCTGCGGCAGCGCTTCGGTGGCGCGCTGCAGTTCCTGCGCGGTGGCGTTGACGAACAGCAGCACCGGCGTCACAAAGGGCGGCAGGCGCTGGATCAGCGCTGCGGCACGGTCCAGCGTCACGTGCCGCGGGCTCTTTGCATAAAGCACGAACCCGAGTGCGTCGGCGCCAGCGGCGACGGCCGCATCGACATCAGCCCCGCGCGTCAGGCCGCAAATCTTGATTCGCGTGCGCGCCTGCTGAATGCCCGCTGTGCCCGCTGTGCCTTCATCCATGCCCTGCCCTCTTGCCATCAACCAGCCATCAACCAGTCATGGGCTGCGACGTGCGCCGGAATGCCCTGGTTCGCATCGTAGTACGGGCCCAGGAAGTACAGACCGTCGGGCGGAAAGGTAGGCGCGGCGACAGCGCGGTTGCGCGCGGCCAGCACGTCGGCCATCCAGTCGGGCGGGTGGCGCCCGCTGCCCACCATCAGCAGGCAACCCATCAGGTTGCGCACCATATGGTGAAGGAAGGCGTTGGCGTCAAAGTCGAAGCGCCAGTAGGCACCACGCCGCTGGATGTCGATGCTGCGAATCGTCTTCACGGGCGTGGGCGACTGGCAGATGGACGAGCGGAAGGAACTGAAGTCATGTTCGCCCAGCAGGAGGGCCGCAGCATGCTGCATGGCAGAGCCATCGAGTGGCCTGAAGGACCAGCCTACCAGGCCTTGCTCCAGCGACGGCCGGACGGGAGACTCCAGCACCAGAAACCGGTAGCGCCGTCCGCGTGCGCTGTTGCGGGCATGGAAACCGGGTGGGGCTTTGATGCACCACTGCACCGCCACATCATTTGGCAGGTAGCGGTTGGTGCCCCGCACCCATGACGAGGCAACACGCTCGATATCGGTGTCCAGGTGCACCACCTGATTCAGCGCGTGCACACCGGCGTCGGTGCGACCCGCGCAGACGGTGACGAGCGGCTGCACGGCGAAGGCACTGAGCGCACCCTGCAGCATGTCCTGCACCGTTCGCCCACCGGGCTGAGACTGCCAGCCTTGGTAGGCACCACCGCGGTAGGCCACGCCAAGCGCCAGGCGGCACCCCGAGGGCGCCGCCGTCACGGGTTCAGCCAAGCTTGTCCAACATGCCCTGCGCTTTTGCCTGCAAGGCACCTTCGCCCTTGGCCACGACTTCTTCCAGCAAGTCGCGCGCGCCTTCCATGTCGCCGATCTGGCGAAACTCTTCGGCCAGTTCGAGCTTGCGCGCCAGCGGGCTGTCGCCCAGCGTCGGCTCCTGCTGGGTGGCCGGACCTTGCACGATGCCGAAATCACCAAAATCGAGCATCGTGGTGTTGCTGCTTTCGGGCACGGCAGCTGGATCGGGGCCGGAGAGGGACTCCAGGTCGAAGTCCAGGCCTTCGTCCACGGGCGGTGGTTTGGGCTTGGGCAACGCGATGGTGGTGGCGACCGTGGCCACGTCGGCGCTGCTGGGGCGCTTCACGGGCACGGTCTTGGGGTCATCGCCCGGTGCGTCAAAGGTCAGCGTGTCTTCGCTGCGGTAATCGGCGGTGCCGAAAGGCTGCGTCAGCTCGGTGGCCACGGTGGGTCCGTCACCACCGGCCAGGTCGAGGTCGAGGTCGATGCCGTCCAGCGTGGCGTCAGCCGCCGGCTGGAAGACGGGCGCGGGCGCCGGCGCGGTGTACGGCACCGTCGATGCACCGAGCGGCTCCACCACCTGACCACCAGCGCCGCGCACTTCTTCGGGTTCACCGCCGGGCTGGTAGAGCTCGTTGTCGGGGTCAATCGTCAGGCCCAGGGCCTGCGCTTTCGCCCAGTCCTCACCCTCGCCACGCGTCAGGTTGAACATCTGCGAAGCCAGCAGCTCGAAGCCTTTGGCGTCGCGCCGCTTGGCATACACCTCGAGCAGCTTGGACCGGATGGCCATGCGCTCGGGACTGGACCGCATCGCTTCCTTCAGGATCTCTTCAGCCTGCAGGTCGCGGCCATAGGCCAGGTAGACATCGGCTTCGGCCACCGGATCGACATCGCCGATGGCGTCCAGTTGCGACAGCGAATAGCTCATCGACGACGAAGCGCCCGTGGTGCTGGTGGCCGCTTCGCGCGTGTCGATGCGCTGGCCGCCGCTGGCACCGAAGAATGAATCGGGCTGCAGGCGGCTTTCAAGAAACGATGTCTCGCCGGCCGGCTTGCGCAAGCGGCTGCGCAGCCGGTACAGGCCCAGTCCGCCCAGTAGCGCCACCAGCACGCCGGCAGCCGGCAGCAGCAGCGAGTTGTCGCTCAAGGAGTCGAGCAGGCCCGGCCCTTCGGGCGCGGCGGCAGGCTTGGGTGTCGGGGCCTTCGCCACGGTTGGCGCGGAGGCCGGCACCGGCGCGGGCATGGGTGCTGATGCGGCAGCCGTCGGCGCTGGCGTGACTGGTGAAGGGGCGGTGACGGTGGGAGCGATGGACGGCGCGGGAGCGGGCGCTGGCGTGGGTGCAACCGCCACAGCAGGCGCCGGCGTGGGCGCGGCGACTGGTGCGGGCACCACAGCCGGTGCCGGCGCGCCCGGTTTGGCGGCCGCAGTGGGCGCAGTGGGCGCAGTGGCTGCAGTGGGCGCAGCAGGCGCAGCGGGTGCGGTGGCCCCTTGCAGCTTCTTCAGGTCATCGACATTGCGCGCCAGT
Organism: Rubrivivax sp.; assembly: GCA_031372005.1. GTDB lineage: Bacteria > Pseudomonadota > Gammaproteobacteria > Burkholderiales > Burkholderiaceae_C > Rubrivivax. The sequence goes on along the minus strand of JANMKK010000046.1, from coordinate 2,518 downwards.
TCAGCCAGGCGCGTGCCACTGTCCTTGCGTTCGGCGTCGCGCGAGGCGCGGGCTTCAGGTGCAGATGCCTTCGTGGCACCTTGCGACAGTGTCAGCCGGTCTGGCGTGGCCGCAGCACCTTGCTTGCGGTCTTCAACCTGCGTCTGCACCTTGCCGGTGGCCTGGCGCGCGGGCGCGTCGGTGGCCGCCGTGGTGACACCCGATGCCAGACGCTGGCGGTAGGCGCCGAAGTCGGCGCTCTGCGCCTGGATGACTTCGCGCGCGGCCTGCGGCGTGAGCTTGACGGCCTCTTCCGACGACGGCACCGACAGCACGCTGCCGGCCTTCAGGCGGTTCATGTTGTCGCCAACAAAAGCCTGTGGGTTGGCGCGAAACAGCGACACCAACATCTGGTCCAGCGAGACACCCTGGCGCTGCGTGCGCCCGGCAATGCGCGACAGCGAATCACCCGACCGAACGCGGTATTCGTCACCGCTTGACGGTGCGGACGGTGCAGACGGCGCGGCCGGCGCGGTGGTGGCCGGGGTGTTGACGCGAACCGGCGGCGCGGGGCGCGATGCGCGCGGGGCCACGGGGGACGACGAGGGCGCAGGCGCCGCAGCCTGAGGCGGCGGCGCATCTGCAGGCATGGGCACGGGCGCCGGCGTCATGACGGGCGCGGTGGCCGGCGGTGCGGCCTGTGCCTGGCGCGAGCCCGGCGGGTCAAACAGCATCGTGTATTCGCGCACCAGGCGGCCACTGGACCAGGTCGCTTCCACGATCACATCGACAAAGGGTTCCAGCACGGCGCGATCACTCGTCACGCGCAGCACGCTGCGGCCGTCCGCCCGGCGCGCCATCTGCACCTGGGTGGCCGTCAGCACGGCGTTGTAGTCCACGCCGGCCGACCGGTAAGCCTCAGGCGGCGCGATGCGCAGCTTCAGCGACGCCGCTTCTTCGGGCGTCATGCTCGTGATTTCGATTTCGGCGCGCAGCGATTCGCCCAGCCCCGATTGCACGTTCAGCCGGCCCAGGCCCAGCGCAGCGGCCTGCGTACCCCACAAGCCGACGATGGCCAGTGCCACCCCTTGGAGCGCGAAGCGCGCAACGTTTGACGAACGATTTTTCAAAGCATTTCCCCCACGCGGACTGACGAGGCTTGGCGCAGTGCCCGAGGCCTTCTCTTCAAGCCGGGCCCGTCCGGGCAAGGCGCCCGAGCCCGGAAAACGGCAGAAATCGCAACGGTATCAAGCATATAGGAGCGCAAGCTCACGCAGAAGCTGATGTTCGGGGGTGCAATGCTTTGTTTCTGCACAGAGCATGCCTTGTTGCCCGTGGACAACGCAAGCGATCGAGATCACGTCACGCCTCCAGCAGGATGCGCAGCATGCGGCGCAGCGGCTCGGCAGCACCCCACAGCAACTGGTCACCGATGGTGAAAGCACCCAGGTAGCGGTCACCGATGGCCAGCTTGCGCACCCGGCCCACCGCGATGTCCATGGTGCCCGTCACCGCCACGGGCGTGAGGCCCTGGACGGTGTCTTCGCGGTTGTTGGCCACCAAACGCACCCAGGCGTTGTCGTTGCGGATCAGGGCTTCCACGTCGGCCAGGGGCACGTCTTGCTTGAGCTTGATGGTCAGGCTCTGGCTGTGGCAGCGCATGGCGCCCACCCGCACGCAGATGCTGTCGATGGGCGTCGGCGGTATTGCGCCGACGCCAAAGCCTGCGCCGCGGCCCAGAATCTTGTTGGTCTCGGCGCCGCCCTTCCACTCTTCCAGGCTGGTGCCGTCGCCACGGTCACTGTCAATCCAGGGGATGAGACTGCCACCCAGGGGCACGCCGAAGTTGGCGGTCTCGATAGCCGACAAACTGCGCTGCGTGACGGCCACCTGGCGGTCGATGTCGAGGATGGCGCTGGCCGGGTTGTCCAGCAGAGGGCGAACCGCTGCGTTGAGCGTGCCGTACTGCGTCAGCAGTTCGCGCATGTGCTGCGCGCCGCCGCCGCTGGCGGCCTGGTAGGTGGTGCAGGTCATCCATTCCACCAGGTCGGCCTTGAACAGCGCGCCCACGCCCATCAGCATGCAGCTGACGGTGCAGTTGCCACCGATGTAGTCGCGCACGCCCTTGGCCAATGCAGTGCGGATCACGGGCAGGTTGACGGGGTCGAGGATGATGACCGCGTCGTCGTTCATGCGCAGCGTCTTGGCCGCGTCTATCCAGTAACCCTTCCAGCCCGCCGCGCGAAGTTGAGGGTAAATGGCCTTGGTGTAATCGCCGCCCTGGCAGGTGATGACGACATCGCAGGTTTTGAGCTTGCCGATGTCGTGCGCGTCGTTCAGCGCGGTGTCGTCCTTGGCCAGGTCGGCGATGGCCACCGGCAGCGGGCCGCCGGCCTTGCTGGTGCTGAAGAACATCGGTTCGATGAACGCGAAGTCGCCCTCCGCGCGCATGCGCTCCATCAGCACGCTGCCGACCATGCCGCGCCAGCCCACCAACGCCACGCGGGGGTTTGATACGAATGCCATTTCAGCGCTGCCC
>JANMKK010000038.1:0-1544 GCA_031372005.1 Rubrivivax sp. | reverse complement strand
GTGTCGTAAAAGCGCAGCAGCAGTTGGAAGACGGTGCTCTTGCCCGCACCGCTGGGCCCCACCAGCGCCACCGTTTCGCCGGCCTTGATGTGCAGCGAAAAGTCAGCCAGCGCCGCCGTGTTGGGGCGCGACGGGTAGTGGCAGGTGACCCCTTCAAACGCCACTGCCGAGCCGCCGCGTACGGCAGGCAGGGTTTCAGGTTGGGCGGGGTCGGCCACGGGTGATCGGGCGGCCAGCAATTCCATCAGGCGTTCGGTGGCGCCGGCTGCGCGCAGCAGGTCGCCATAGACCTCGGACAGCACCGCAACCGCGCCGACGAAGATGATGACGAAGACGACGGTCTGGCCCAGATGCCCGGCGCTGATGCGTCCGGCCAGCACCGCCTGGGTGCCCTGGTACAGGCCCCAGAGCAGCGCGCCGAAGGTGGCAGTGATCATGAAGGCGACCAGAAAGGCCCGCACGCGTGTGCGCTTGCGGGCGGTGATGAAGGCGTCTTCGGTGCTGCGGTCAAAACGCGCGGCCTCGCGGCTCTCCTGGACGTAGCTTTGCACGACCGGGATCTCGCTCAGCACCTCGGCGGCGATGGCGCTGGAATCGGCCACCCGGTCCTGGCTGGCGCGGCTGAGCTTGCGCACACGGCGGCCGAAGTAGATGCTGGGCAGCACCACCACGACCAGGATGCCCAGCACCTGGGTCATGATGAGCGGGTTGGTCACCACCAGCGCCAGCAGCGCGCCAATGCCCATCACCACATTGCGCAGGCCCATGCTGAGGCTGGAGCCCACCACCGTCTGCACGAGCGTGGTGTCGGTGGTCAGGCGGCTCAGCACTTCGCCGGTCTTGGTGCTTTCAAAGAACTCCGGGCTCTGTTTCAAGACGTGGGCATAGACGGCATTGCGCAGGTCGGCCGTGATGCGTTCTCCGAGCCAGCTCACCATGTAAAAGCGTGCTGCTGAAAAGACACCGAGTGCGGCAGCCACGGCAAAGAGCGCCAGGAAGTGTTCGCGCAGCGCCATCACGCGCGCACCGGGGTCTGTGGCGATGAAGCCCCGGTCGATCAGGATCTTCAACGCCACCGGGAAGGCCAGGGTGCTGGCCGCCGCCAGCACCAGGAACAGGGCCGCCAGCGCCACCCGAGCGCGGTAGGGGCGGATGAAGGGCAGCAGCCCTGACAGGGAGCGGGGCGTGGCAGCCGCAGCGCGTTGGGTTTCTGGTGGGGTCATGGCGGGCGAGTCTATGCGGCGCACTGCGGCCGATTGCGCAGCGGCGGCCCCGCCCTGACACCCCCCCGCGACTGAATGGTCCTTCAGCTTGTTGCGGTTGTGGTCGAATAGCGGTTGATTGCTGCTAACACCATGCCACCCGCCCACCTGCCCACGACGCCTCCGAAAGCACCTGAGGCTGCGCCAGCCGTGGGCGTGGTGGGCCGTTTGCCGTTGCCTTGGGCCACTGCGGCGCTGATGGCCTTGGCTGCGGCGCTGGCCGCGGCGCTGGCATTCGGTTTCACCGCCTGGGTCGGCAACACCGCATGGGCCCCCGCAGCG
>JANMKK010000025.1:0-12390 GCA_031372005.1 Rubrivivax sp. | reverse complement strand
ACGCGCATCGTCAAGGAAGACTACGGCCGCCTGCTGGACCGCGTCGGTAACGACCACCTCGACCGCGTGCTGGGCGCTGCGGCGCGCATGAACCTGATGATCGACGCGCTGCTGACGCTGGCGCGCCTGTCGCAGCAGCCGTTGGCGCGGCAGCGCGTCAACCTGTCGCAGCTGGCCGGCTTTGTGGTGGACGACCTGCGCCGCAGCGCGCCTGACCGCGTGGCCGACGTTGACATCGAGCCCGGCCTGTCTGCCTGGGGCGACCCCACGCTGCTGCGCCTGGTGCTGGAAAACCTGCTGGGCAACGCCTGGAAGTACAGCGGCCGCAGCGCCGTGACCCAGATCTCGCTGCACAAAGTGCCACACGGTGAGTCGACGGCGATGGTGGTGCGCGACAACGGCGCCGGCTTCGACATGCGATCAGCCGACCGCTTGTTTGGCCTCTTCCAGCGCCTGCACAGCGCCAATGACTTCCCGGGCCACGGCGTGGGCCTGGCGTCGGTGCGGCGCATCGTGCAACGCCATGGAGGCGAGATCTGGGCCGAAGGCGAACCCGGCCGTGGCGCATCGTTTTACTTCACGCTGTCCAGCTGACCCCCAGCTGAGGCCCCGCTTGACGCCCCGCTCGGTGTCAGCCCGGCTCAGCCGGTGCGGGCCAATTCTTCCACTGCGGCCAGCAAGCGATCCGCTTGCACGGACAGTGCTTGTTTCTGTTCGTCGGCCAGCCGTTGCAGGCGCGCCAAGGCGCTCTGTCGCGACAGCGAGAAGCGGTGCATCAGCACCCCGACGGCCAATGGCACCGGGTCATCCAAAGGTGTTTGCGGGGATGCGGAACGCGTTGCAGCCGGAATCGACAAGGCCACGGCACCGCCCCTGCGCAACTGCGCAAAAGCAGCTTCCACCGCTGGCACGATCTGCCCCACATCCAGCGGCTTGACGAGGTAGGCCAGCGCGCCCAGTGACTTCACGGTGGCCAGCGTGGCCTCGTCGGCAAAGGCTGACAGGAACATGAAAGGAATGGCATAGGCGTCGCGCAGCGTGGCCGCGACATCGAAGCCGCTCTTGCCTTCCATGCGGATGTCCAGCAGTGCCAGTTCTGGGCGGTGTTCACGCGCCAGCAGAATGGCGTCGTCGCCGTTGTCGGCGTCGATGACCTCGAAGCCCGCCTGCACCAAACCATGCGTCACCGTGGCCAATACCAGCCGGTCGTCATCGACGACCAGGATCCGGCCCTTGCTGGCCGATGTGCCGAATGACATGCCGACGGTCTGCATAACGGCTGCTGGGGCTGCGCTCATGCCGAGGATTGTGGCTGATCGCCCTTGTCGCTCTCAGGCGGCGCGCGCACCGAAGGCGGCCGCAGTTCAACCTGCGCCACCACGTCGGCACCCTCTTGCCACAGCGACAAGGTGGCGCTGCGACGCGGCAACAGGGCGCGCACCAGGCCCAGGCCCGCCACACCGCTGCGCAGCTTGGACAGGTCAAACCCCGGCGGCAAAGTGGCCGCACCCTGGATGCGGATGCAGATGCCGTCGCCCTGCGCCGACAAGGTGCAGCGCAGTTCATCGCCGGTGCCATGCTTGATGGCGTTGGTCATGAGCTCATTGAGCGTGAGCGCCACCGGAATGGCCTCGGCTTCGGGCAATTCATGCAGCACGTTGCCCACCACCTGCACCGTGATCGCGCGGCCAAAAGTGCGCTGCACTGATTGCGCAATTGCCCGCAACAAACCGGCCGCCGCCAGCGGGCCACTGGCACCCACCTGCAAGCCGTAAACCTGGGCGATGGCCTGGACCTGGCTGACGGCGTCGGACAGCACCGCCGCCACTTCGGGGTGCCGCGTGGCGGTCTGCTGCAACAGCCCGGCCACGCCCTGCAGGTTGTTCTTGATGCGGTGGTGGACTTCGCGCACCAGCACTTCGCGCTGTGCGATGGCCGCCTGCAGACGCGCCATTTCTGCAGCGCGCTGCTCCGTTACATCGGTGGCCACCAGCAGCAGCTGGGTGGCCGAGCCGGCGCCCTCGTCCAGCCGGGTCAGGCGGCAGTCCCAGACGCGGGCATGGTCAAACAGATCGACGGGCTCGCGCCATTCGTGCTGGTCGTGCTTGTCGCGCTGCTCATGCTGGCGCCTATCGCCGCTTGCGGCTACGCTGGCCAGCCAGCCGCGCAGCGCCGCCGCCAACGGGGGCGCGCAGGCATCCTCGGGCGTGGCACCCAGCAGCTGCGCCAGCGGTGTGCCGAAGAAGACACTGGCGGTCTGGTTGACCTGCTGCATGCGCAAGGTGGCGGCGTCAAAGAGCGCAATCGCCAGCGGCGCAGTTTCGATCACCCGCTGCAGTGAGGCCTGCGCCTGCGCAATGCTCACCTCAGCCTGGCGGCGGCGCTCGATGTCGAGCAGCGCGAAGGTGACTTCGCCGCCCGTGCTGCCGGTGCCGCCGGCTTCATCCGAACCCGGTCCCGTCAACACCGCATTGCCGACGACCCAGAATTCACGTCCGTCGCGGCCGCGCATGCGGCACTCGAAGGTTTCGGCCTGGCCTTCCTGCAGCCGGTGCAACCAGTCGTCACGGCGCAGCGGGTGGTCAGCTTCCGGTGTGGCGACGATGCTGATGGGCTCGCCCACAAAGTCGGCCAGCTCACCGGCAAACATGCGCCGCGCCGAGCGGTTCATCCATTCGATGCCGCGGCCCGACACGGTGACGATGCCCACCAGCACCGAATTCAGGATCGCGCGTGTACGGTCGGCCTGCAGCGCGAGCGTTTCCCGCGCGCGGCGCCGCTCGTCGATGTCGACGAAAGAGCAGATCACACCCGCATCGGCATCGTCGGCGTCCACCGGCCGCACTGCCACCTGCACCCACAGCAATTGGCCGTCGCGTCGGCGCAGAAGCCTTTCGCTGCCAAAGCGGCCATGTTCACGCAGACCCTGCGTGATGCGGGCTTCAAAGTCGACGCAGGCGCGGGTGTCCTCGTACAGCTCGGCGGCGTCCAGCGTGGCCAGTTCCGGGCTGGCCCAACCGGTCAGCGCGGCCATGGCCTGGTTGGCGCGTTCGATGCGTGCACCGCGCTGGTAGACGATGCCCACTTCCGACAGGCTGAACATCAGCTCCCGGTCGCGCAGCAATTGCTCCAGTTCGGCCTGCTGGGTTTTCAGCCGCGTGATGTCGGTCAGCACCGCCACCGCTTCGGTCTGTTCGCCCTGGCTTTGCGCGCGCCGCACCGACAGCGAATACCAGCGCGCCGGCCCTTCGGCGCGCACCAGCGGCAGTTCGGCCTCGAAAGCGCTGCCTTGGGCCAGCGCTTGCAGGGCGTCACGAACGCCGTGGATGGGGCCGTTCATGGGGCCGTTCATGGAACCGTTCATGGGTCCGATGCTGCGCGACAGAATTTCTTCCAACGACGCACCTGCCGCCGCGCCGGGTTCGAAACCGAGCATGCGTTCAAAGCGCCAGTTGCAGCGCACCAGCACCGGCCCGCGCAGATAGGCAATGCCGGCGGTGGAGCTGTCGAGAATGGTGGTCAGCTCGCGCAGCAACTGTTCGTTGCGGCGCTGCGCACTTTCCTGTTCGGTGACGTCCAGCGTCACCACCGACGTTGTCGCCCGGCCACCGGCCAGCGCGCCGGGTTCCACACGCGTCAGCAGCCAGCGCGCGCCCAGTTCGGGGTGGCGCACGGCATAGCGCACCTCGGTGCGTTCGCCGCGGCGCAGCGCTTGCTGCAGGCGTTCAAATTCCGGCAGCGACGACGGCTCGACCAGTTCGCGGCCGATATTCAGCAACGAGCCGCCCTGCCCTGCACCCTGCACATCACCTTTCGCGGCAACCGACCCGGAGGCGGGCGCAGGGCGCGCCGGCGCAGATGACGCCAGCCAGCCGCGCGCGGGGTCGTAGGTGGCCACGCCGATGCTGGCGGTGCCCATCATCATCCCCATCTCCAACTGCGCCAGGTCGCGCTCGTCTTCGGCGTTGCGGTCCTGCACCACGGCCATGACGCGCCGCTGGCCGCCAGTGCCCCCATGGCACACCAGGCGTGCCGACAAGCGCCGCCGCCGGCCGTCGGCCAGCGGCAACAAGGCCTGGCGTTCTTGCAGCCGCGCGCCGGGTTGCAGCAGCGCCAGCATCGCGCCTTGTTCCCAGCCCAGCAGGCCTTGCAGCTCGATCGGTGCTTCGTCCAGAATTTCCGGCACGCGCTCCACCAGCGCCTCAAATGCGGCGTTGGACCGCACGATGAGGCCGGCGTTGTCGTACACCAGCATGCCGGTGCCGCTGAGCTCGAACCACTGCGCCAGTTCGGCTTCTGCGTGCCGCGCCTGTTCGCGCGCCACGTGCTCGGCGGTCTCGTCCTGCAGCAGCGTCAGCCAGCGCTGCGGCTCACCGGGCCGCGCGATCTGGATCGGCGTGATCAGGAACCAGCGCTGGCCCCCCAAGCCATCCACCAGGCGCCGCCGCAGAGCGGGCCGGTCGGACTGTGCGTGACGCTGCAGCAGGCTGATTTCCTGGTCTTCGGCGGGCTCCAGCAGCACCGGGTCGGTGCCGATCAACGGCCCGCGCGCCAGCTGGAGCTGGCCGAGGAAAGCGTCATTGACGTCAATGAAGCGAAAGTCGGCGTCCAGCAAAGCGGCCGGCAGCGCAGAGCCCCAGACGGCGTGCAGGATCGCGTCAGGAGGCGAACTTGCAGGCGAACTTGCGGACGACCTTGCGGGTGGCCCTGCGGTCAACCCTGCGGGCGGCTCGGCGCGGCCAGGCCCGCTCATCCGTCGAGTTGGCGCGCGCCGCTCAAGGCCGTCAGCACCGCACGGTTGACTTCTGCGGGCCCCAGCAGCAGCTTCTCCGTGCATTCGCGGATGTCGAACACCGCTTCCTGTTCGATCGCGCGCACCAGGGCCAGATAGGGTTCGTAGGCGCCGCCTTCGCCGCGCAAGGTCTGCTGCACGCGTTCCGGCACCGGCACGTTTTTCAGCAGTTCGGTAAACGGTTGCTGCAGCAGCCGGTCGAGCAGCGAAAACACGCCGCAGATGAACATCTCGCTGCGCATGTCGGCATCACCATTGCCACGTGCGAGCTCTTCCATCAGCAGGCCGCGGCGCAGCGCGGCGTGCATCAGCGGCTGCGCGTTGACGCCCTTGGACGACGACGACAGCAGCAGCACCAGCCAGCGCTTCAGCCGCGTGTAACCCAGCATCATGATGGCGTGGCTGAAAGAGCTGATCTCGGCACGCAGGCCAAAGGCCGGTGAGTTGAGGTAACGCAGCAGCCGAAAGGCCAGCGTCGGGTCGCGCCGCAGCACCGCTTCCAGGCGGTTGACCGGCTCTTCGCGGTCAACACCCTTGATGAGTTCCATCACCACCTGGATGTCGGTGGGAATCACGCTGCGGCCGTTGGGCTTGGGCAACGGGTCTTCCAGCGGCCAGCCCAGCACAGCGATGGCGCCGCGTTGAAAGGCGCTTTCGATGTCGGCTGAATTGCGGGTGCCGGCCTGCACCGTGGTGACCTGGCGCACGCCGGTGGGCGCCGGTGTGCTGCTGCGACGGTCGTCGTCGGCTTCGACAATGCTGTGGCTGAAGCAGGCCAGCACCTCAGGCGCCACCGGCACCAGCGGCCGGCCCTTGATGAGCAATACCGACCCGGCTTCGCGCAGGGCGTGCAAGACCGGCGCGTGGGCTGCGTCGGTGGCCATGAAGGCCGGCACTTCGATCATCAGGTGCGGCGGCGGGTGGGCCGCCATCACCGCGCGCAACAGCGCTTCACCGGCGATGTTGAGCGACACCGGGTGGGCCGCAGCATCCGCACTGGCGGCTGCGGCTGCGGCTGCGGCTGCGGTTGCGGTTGCGGCAGCGGCGGCAGCGCCTGCACGTTGGCTCACCGGGCCCGGGTCCAGCGGCCGCAGGGTGATGTTGAGGTCTTCGCCCGCAACGGGCGCGGGCCACACTTGCTGCAGCGCAGCCAGCAAGGCGTGGGCGTCGGGCGCGGCATCGGGGCGGTCGGGGAACACCGTCAAACGCGTGGCAATCACAACCCGCTGGCGGTTGATCATGGGGCTGTAGCCCAGGGCCACCTGGCTGAAAACGGGGTTGTCTTGCATGCGGTGTTGGCGCGGGGCGGGCCGGGGGGTGAAGGGACAAGAACGCTCAGCGCAGATACTGCAGCAGGGACATTTGCTGCACGGTGGAATAGACCTTCAACGCGGCATCGTAGCCGGTCTGCTTGTTTTGAAAGTCGGAGATGGCTTGCAGCATGTCCAGATCCTCGGCATCCGAACGCTCACGTTGTGCGTCCAGCCTGGTCTGGCTCAGGCGCTGGCCGATGCCGTCGATGCGGTTCAGCGCTTCACCCGTGCGCGCGCGCCAGACCGCCAGGTTGTTGGCCGTGCTGTCGATGTCCCCGAGGCCGCTGCTGATGGTGGCTGAAATTTGCGCCGGTGTGCGGCCGGGTGTCAGCAGTTCGCCGGCCACGCGGTCCAGCACATCAAAGACCGACAGCATGCTGCCCGGGTTGGCGGCATCGGGTGCTTGCAGCCAGGCGGCCTGGCCGTCGATGGACAGCGGCGACGCTTGGCCCAACGCGCCCATCAGCTGGCCCGACGCTGCGTTGTAGGCCACGCCCCCCGGGCGGTCGATCAGCGGGGCGCCATTGGCACCCTGGCCGCCAAAGATGTAGCGGCCGGCACCGTCGCTGCGGTTGGCCACCGCCAGCAGGTCGTTGCGCAAACCGCGCAGCGCTTCGCCGATGAACCTGCGGTCGGCATCGGTGTGGGTGCCGTTGCCGGCGCTGACAAGCCGTTCACGCGCCTGCTGCATGAGTTCGCCTGCATTCCCCAGCGCGGACTCCGACAGCTCCATCGTCTGGCGGCTGCTGTCCAGGGCGCGCAGTTGCGCCTTGCTTCGCGACTCAGTCGCCAGCGCGCGCTCGGCGGCGGCTGCAGCAGCCGGGTCGTCGCTGGGTTTGTTCACCCGCTTGCCGCTGGTGAGCTGCTCTTGCGCTTGCGTCAACGCCTGCTGGCGACGCTGCAGGTTGGACAGTGAAGATTCAAAGGCGTTGGCGGTGGTGATGCGCATGGTGCGGTGCTGGAAAGAATCAACGGCCTGCGGTCTGCAGCAGGGTGTCAAAGAGCGACTGCGCCACCTGCAGCACCTTGGCCGCAGCCTGGTAGCTTTGCTGGAACTGGATCAGACGTGCGGCTTCTTCGTCCAGGTTCACGCCCGACTGCGCGCTGCGCGACAGCTCGGTCTGCCCGGCCACGGATTCAGAGATGTCGGCCGAGGTCTGCCCAACCTGCACCCGCACGCCAATGTCGGCCATGGCGAACGACCAGGCGTCGGTGGCGGTGTGGCCGCCGGTGATGTTGGCGTCGCGCAGTGCCAGCAACGCCAGCGCGTTGCCGTTGTTGGATGCGACAGCAGACGCCGGTGTGGGCGCCACGGTGACGATGTCGCCGCTCTTCGGCACGCCGTTCAGCCGCAGCGTGAAGCCGTTGATGTCCTGCGGCGGTGTCGGCACCGGCTGCCCGGCCTGCCAGGTGGCCGTGCCGCTGTTCAGCAGCGCGTTGTTGCTGTCGAACAGCTCCCAGGTGTAGTCACCGGTGTTGTTGGTGAAGGTGATGCGCGCGGTGGCGCCGGGTGTGGGCAGCGGCGCGGCCGTCACCTGCAGGCTGGCCACCGTGGCGGTGCCGGTGTTGCCCGGTGCGGTGGTGGCCAGCAGCGGCGACGCTGCAGCCAGGTCGCGCGGGTCGTCCAGCAACCGCACCATGCCGTTGGCTGTGCGGGTGACGGGTTGCAGCAGAAAGCGGTCGCCGGCCTGCGGCGGCGCGGCCGTGAAGTCGATGCGCATGCCATCCACCACATCGCCGCTGTTGACGAGCGTCGCCCGGCCGTCGCTCAAGCGCGTCAGCCTCCAGCTGCCCGAGCCGGCGACGGTTTCCTGCAAGTCGTATTCGCTGGCCTCCAGCGCAGCCGGGTCGGTGATCGTGAGTTGCACCGTTCCCACGGGCGCGCCGCTGGCATTGCGCACATTGGCGCTGTGCGGTTGCGCCTGCGGTGGGCCCATGCCGAAGAGTGCGCTGGACGCGGACTGGCCCAGCGGTGGCTGCAGGTTCACACCCTTCATCTGCTGGTCGTTGACAGCGCCGCCCACTGAAGCCGCCAGACGCCCGATGAGCGTGCGCGCCGCCACCAGGTCTTCGTTCTGAAAGCGCAGCAGCCCACCGACCGACGCACCGAGGGCGGCTGCACTCAACTTGCGCGTCACGCCTCCTTCGACCATGCCCACGGCTGCGCGCGAAGGGTCGGAATTGTCCTGCAGCACCTTCAACGACCCCGCCTCCGTGCCCAGCACCAGGCGCTGGCCGCCGCCGATGTAGACGGCCATCGTGCCGTCCTGCGCTTCCATGCGCGTGACCTGCACGTGGGCCGACAGGCGCGAGATCAGACGTTCGCGTTCGTCGAGCAGGTCGTTCGGCGGCTGGCCCAGTCCGCGCACCGCAGCGATGCGCTGGTTGACTTCTGCGATCGACCTGGCCAGGCCGTTGACCTCGGCCACGGCCGTGCGCAGTTCGGACTGCACGCCGGTCTGCGCGTCGTCCAGTGTGGTGCCGGCTTCTGCAAATCGCGACGCCAGGTCACCCGCCCGCGCCAGCGCCACCTGGCGCGTGGCGCCGTCTGCGGGCCGGCTGGACTGGTCCACCAACGCGTTCATGAATTCGCTGGTGGCGTTGCCCAGGCCCAGCTCGCCGGGCTTGAAGACCGTCTCCAGGCGCCGCAGCTGCGCCAGGCGCGACGCATCCATGGCCGACAGCGACCGTGCACTGGCCGCTTCACGCGTCAGGAATTCGTTGTGCGAGCGGCTCACCGACACCACATCCACACCGTGGCCAAAAAACCCCGCGCCACTGAACTGCCCCTGCGCCGTGGCCAGTTCAGCCTGCTGGCGCGAATAACCCGCGACGTTGGCGTTGGCGATGTTGTGGCCCGTGGTCTGCAAGGCGGCATAGTTGGCCGCCATGGCCTTGATGCCCAGCGACATCAATGGTGAGCTGCCCATGGATCAGTCCTTCCCTGCCAGATGCAGACAACACCAAGGCCTTGCGCGGAACCGGCTTTGCCGGGCCGCAGCAAGAGCCCCCTCGGGGGGCAGCGAGCGAAGCGCGCGTGGGGGCTTCATGTCAACCGCTGCAGGCGCAGCGTCGTGTTGATGACGCGCGTGAGCTTGTCGGCGTAGGCGGGGTCGGTGGCGTAGCCGGCCTTTTGCAGGCCTTGGGCGAAGGCTGCGGCGTTGTCGGCTGCACGCCCGACACCCGCCACTGTGTTTGCTGCACCTTCACCTTTCGCACCGCCCACCGCCGCCTGGTAGCGCGGGCTCTCTTTCATCAGCCGGGCGTAGTCGGTGAAGGACTCTGCGTAGCTGCCATATGCGCGGAACTTGGCCATCACTTTTTGCGCCTTGCCGTTCACATATTCAGTGGTGGCGACTTCCGCCACCGGCCCCTTCCAGCTGCCACCGGCCTTGATGCCGAAGAGGTTGTACGAAGGCTGTCCGTCGGCGTGGCGAATCTCCTTGCGGCCCCAGCCGGTTTCCAGCGCCGCCTGCGACACCATGAAGGCCGCCGGGATGCCGGTGGCGGCTTCGGCTTGCTGTGCCGAACCCGTGTGCTGCTGCACGAAGCCGAGCGCGCCGCTCTGCGGAATGCGTGTGGGCTGCGCTGTCACCGGTATTGCCGAGGCCACGTTGTTGGCCGACCCGGTGACGGGAATGGGCCCGGGCGTCAAGCCCATCTGCCGTTCCAGCTGCTTCATGATCGCTTCCGACAAGCCACCGGGCCGGCCCGCCATCTGGCTGGCGAACTGCGTGTCCAGCATCTCGGTGCCCATGCCGGTGCCGGCGTTTTCCAGCATGCCGGACGACAGCGTGGTGCTGCGCATGCTCTTCATCAGCTCGTTCATGAAGAGCGTCTCGAACTGCTTGGCCGCTTCCTTGACGGCGCCCTTCGGGTCGCCGGCAGCGCGCGCGCGCAGCGCGTCCAGCGACTTGCTGTCATAGGCCAGGCCGTTCTGCGGCAAAGATGGAATAGAGGCCATGTCATCGATCCAGGAAAGGGGGCCACAACCAAGCGGCCGCCGCGGAACCGGCTCTGCCGGGCCGCTGGGGGCGCCCCCTTGAGGGGGAAGCGCCGAAGGCGCTACGGGGGTGGGTCATATCACCTCAATTTCAGCGTGGAGCGCACCCGCGCTTTTCATCGCCTGAAGGATCGCCAGCAAGTCCATCGGCGTCGCACCCAGGGCGTTCAGCGCTTTGACCACATCGGCCAGGCTCACACCGGCTGGCAGCGTGATCAGCGCCCCGCCCTGCTGCGAGATGGCGATGTCGTTGCGCTCGGCCTGCACGGTCTGCCCCTGCGCCAGTGGGTTGGGTTGGCTCACGACGGGCGTGCTGCTGATCGTCACCGACAGGTTGCCGTGGGCCACGGCGCAGGCGCTCAGGCTGACGGCTTCATTGAGGATGATGGAACCCGTGCGCGCATTCAGCACCACCCGCGCGGCCGGTTTGGCCAATTTGAGCGGCAGGTTTTCGATGTCGGCCAGAAAGGCCATGCGCTGCTCGGGGGGCGGCATGCGCACGCGCACGCTGCGGCCGTCCAGCGCGGCGGCCGTGCCGGCGCCCTTGGCGCTGTTGATGGCCTGGGCCACGGCAGTGGCCGTGGCGTAGTCGTTTGCAGTGACGCCCAGCTGCAGCGATTCGCCGTCCAGCAGCGGCGTGGCCACGCTGCGTTCGACACTGGCACCGTCCGGAATGCGGCCCGCCGCCAGGTGGTTGATCTGCACCTTGGAGCCACCCGCCGACGCGCCCGCGCCGCCGACAATGAGATTGCCCTGCGCCAGGGCGTAGATCTGGCCGTCAGCACCCTTCAGCGGCGTGGCGATCAGCGTGCCGCCGCGCAGGCTCTTCGAATTGCCCAGCGACGACACGTTGACGTCGATGTTCTGCCCCGGCTGCGCAAAGGCCGGCAACTGCGCTGTCACCAACACCGCAGCCACGTTCTTGGGCTGCATCGTCACACCGGCCGGCAGCGTCACGCCCATCTGCTGCAGAAGCGCGTTCAGACTTTGGGTGGTGAAGGGTGATTGCGTGGCCTGGTCGCCCGTGCCGTCCAGCCCCACCACCAGGCCATAGCCCAACAACTGGTTGCTGCGCACGCCTTGCACGGCGGCCACTTCCTTGATGCGCACGGCGGCTTGCGTGGGCACGGGCCACCACAGCGCGCTGCTGGCCGCCAGGAAGGCCCCCGCCACGGTCCAGCGCACAAGTCTTTCGGGTGTGATGTTCATGCGGAGGTCTCAAGGTTCCTAGATCGGCATCAGGTTGAGGAAGATGCGCGACAGCCAGCCGACGGCTTGCGCCTCGGCCTGCGCGCCACGGCCGCGCTGTTCCAGCCGCACGTTGGCGATTGCTGCGCTCTGGATCGAATTGCCGGGCTGGATGGCGCGGGGATCGACCTGGCCGGAAAAGCGCAGCACATCGACGTTTTCGTTGACGCCAATCTGCTTCTCCCCCGCGATCAGCAGGTGTCCGTTGGGCAGCACGCCGCGCACGACGACCGTTATCGTGCCGTTGAAGTCGTTGCTGTTTTCGGTGGTGCCCTTGCCGGCAAAGCTGTTGCTGGACGTGCCGTCTGCCGTAGCGCGCGCAAAGGCCGCTGCCTTCACGCCGGGCAACGCCGTGACCGCAGCCGACAGCGTGCCGGTCTTGTCGAGCGAACTGGTGGACTTTTGCGTCGCGCTGATCTTTTCGACAATCTGCACCGTCAGCGTGTCGCCCACGAGCCGCGCACGGTGGTCTTCAAACAGCGGGCGGTAGTTGGCGGCGTGAAAGATCGACCCGTTGCTGGCGCGTTCGTTGTTGGGCGCGACGGCCAGCACTGGCGTGGTGTCGGCCAGATCGACGCGCGGGCTGAGCAGGCCACAACCTGCCAGCGACAGCAATGTGGTCACAAGCCCAAGCACCGTCGCGAGCAACCGCGCCACGCGTCGCATCACAGCTGCCCCAAACGCTGCAGCATCTGGTCGGATGTCTGGATCGCCTTTGAATTCAATTCGTAGGCGCGCTGGGTCGCAATCATCGACACCAGTTCTTCAACGACGTTGACGTTGCTGCCCTCGACAAAACCCTGCTGCAAGGCACCCAGACCGGCGCTGCCGGGCGCGCCGGCATTGGGTGTGCCGGATGCCGCAGTTTCACCAAAGAGGTTGCCGCCGCGCGACTCCAGCCCCGCCGGGTTGATGAAGGCCACCAGCTGCAACTGCCCCAGGGCCTGCGGTGCCACCTGGCTCGGGACGGTGGCGTTGACCGTGCCGTCGGCCGCGATGCTCACCGACAGTGCATTGGCCGGCACCGTGATGCC
>JANMKK010000139.1:0-3041 GCA_031372005.1 Rubrivivax sp. | reverse complement strand
CGGAACGGCGCATTGCTGGTGCCCGGGTCGGGCTGTTCAGGGCGGTAGGCGGCGTCGGGCGCGGCCGTGCGGTCCAGAACCCGAATGACGCCTTCGACGATGTCGTCGACAAAGGTGAAATCGCGCTGCATCTGGCCGTGGTTGAAGACATCGATGGGCCTGCCTTCCAGGATCGCCTTGGTGAACAGGAAGAGCGCCATGTCCGGCCGCCCCCAAGGCCCATACACCGTGAAGAAGCGCAGCCCCGTCGTCGGCAGACCGAAGAGGTGGCTGTAGGTGTGCGCCATCAGCTCATTGGCCTTCTTGGTGGCGGCGTACATGCTCACCGGGTGGTCCACGCTGTCGTGTTCGGAGAACGGCATCTTCGTGTTGCCGCCGTAGACGCTGGAACTGGACGCGTACACCAGATGCTGCACTTGGCTGTGGCGGCAACCTTCCAGGATATTCATGAAGCCGACGATGTTGCTGTCGACGTAGGCGTGCGGGTTCTGCAGCGAATAGCGCACCCCGGCCTGCGCGGCCAGGTGGATGACGCGGTCGAACCGTTCTTTCGCGAAGAGCGCTTCAATCCCCGGCCGGTCGGCCACGTCCATCTGCACAAAGCGGAAGTTGGGGTACGGCGTCAACCGTGCCAGGCGGTCGCGCTTGAGCTGCACCGAGTAGTAGTCGTTCAGGTTGTCCAGGCCGACCACGTCGTCACCGCGCGCCAGCAGGCGCAGCGTGGCGGTTGAACCGATGAAACCGGCAGCACCGGTGAGCAGGATTTTCATGTGGGATGTGGCGGCCTGGGTGGCCGGGGTGGGCCGGTCGGTGAGGGGAGTGCACGAAGCGGTTAGCAGCCGTGCGCAGCGGTCACGGTGCGGCGCAGACAAGTGTCCTTCTCGGCCGTCTTCAACTGCCTGAAGATTCTGGCAT
Organism: Rubrivivax sp.; assembly: GCA_031372005.1. GTDB lineage: Bacteria > Pseudomonadota > Gammaproteobacteria > Burkholderiales > Burkholderiaceae_C > Rubrivivax. The sequence goes on along the minus strand of JANMKK010000139.1, from coordinate 2,126 downwards.
GCAGCCTGGCATGGGCGGCCGTTGCCGCTGCGGTGTTGCGGCCAGCTTGTCACGCTTGCCACGCGCTCGCTGCATCTTGGCTGCAGGGTCGAACCCACTCTGGGACTGCCCTCTTGCCGGCGACACCGTGTCAGGCGAGCTCGTCAATATTCGTGGCCAACCTGAACCACCACGCGCCGCTGGACTGGGCTCAGGCGCGCGCCAGGCGCTTCAGGCCTTCCAGGCTGCCCACGCGCAAGGACTCACGCAGCGGCGTGAAGTCGGGCGGCTGCTGCAGCAGCTTGGTAAAAGCCTTGGCGGTGCCCGGCGGCCCCACGTAGAGCCCACCCGCCAGTTGGCCGTGGCGCACCACCAGGCGCCACCAGGCCGGGTCGTCCGCCCGGGCATGAAAGTCTTCGTCGCCTTCGCGCGGCGTGATGTCGCCCTGGCTGCGCAGGTCAATGCCTTCGCACTTGAGCTGCAGCACGATGCGCGGCGTGGCATAGGGGATCGGGTCTCCCAGGATCGACGCGGCTGCGGCGGCCGCGTGCGCCGCGCCGATCAGCCACAAGCCGCGCGGCGTGCCCTTCAGCGCGGCCACATCGCCCACGGCGTAGATGTCGGGGTCGGACGTGCGCATGAACGCATCCACCCGCACACCGTTATCGCCCAGCACCAGCCCGGCCTGAGCGGCCAGGTGGGTGTTGGCCTGGATGCCCAGCGCGGCCACCACCACGTCGGCCTTCACGCGTGGGCCATGCGCCAGTTGTGCCGCTTGCAGCAGCGGTTCGCCCTCAAAGCCCTGCACCGTCACACCGGTCATGACCTGCATGCCGATGCTTTCCAGATAACCCTGCAGTTTGGCGGCACCTGGCGCGTCGAGCTGGGCGTTCATCAGCCGGTCGGCGCGCTGCAGCAGCGTCACCTTCAGGCCCAGGTGGTGCAGCGCATCGGCCGCTTCCACACCCAGCACACCGCCGCCCATCACCACGGCCCGCTTGGACTTGGCGCGGCCGACGTGGTAGCGCAAGCCCTGCGCGTCTTCGGCGCTGCGCAGCATGAAGGCGTTGGGGTGGCGCAGAAACTGCGCGTCGGGCGGCGTTGACCGGGCACCGGTGGCCAGCACCAGCTTGTCGTAGGGCAGCGACTGGCCGTCAGCCAGCAGCAGGCGCCGCGCGCCGCGGTCTATTTCCAGCGCCACCGCACCGCGGTGCACGCTGATGCGCTGCTTTTCGGGCCAGTCGGGTGGCACCAAAGCCAAGCCCTCCAGTCCTGCACCGTCGTGCACCAGACGCCCGATGCCCATGCGGTTGTAGAAGGCGAAGGGCTCGCTCGCAATGATGTCGATCTGCAGGCTCTTGCTGTGGCGCCGCAGCGCGTCGGCCACACCCATGCCGGCAACACCGTTGCCGACGATCACGACACGCTGGATGCCGGCGTGCAGTGCCTTGTCCACCACCGGGGCAGACACCGCACGCGCCACGGCCGGCAGCGGCGCTGCGTGCGGGTCGCGGTCGATCAGCACCGGCCCGCTGACGGTGCACATGCAGGCCAGCCGCGCCCTGCCCTCCAGGCCCAGCCTGCGCAGCGTGGCCAACTCATCGTCGCCGGGCGGGGACAGGTGCTCCTGCCCTTCACACACCGCCACCGCGTCGGCGCCGCAGACACCGGCGCGGCAGCCGAAGTTGATCTTCAGCCCGGCGCCTTCGATGGCTTCCAGCAGCGTGGCTTCGGCCGCGATGGGGAAGGTGATGCCGGACTGGCGGTCGGTGACCTCGGCGCCGCTTTCCCTGCTGCTGCTGCGCGCCAGGCGCTGCTTGAGCGAACGCCCGCTGCCAAATTGCGCCTTGGCCGCACCTTCATCCACCGCAACCGGTTCCGGCGCGGATTTGCGCAAGGTCGCCTGGTAGCGCTGCTCGGCGAAGAGGCCACTGGCGCCCAGCAGCGCGGCCAGCACGAAGCCTGTGCCTTGCGATACTTGCAGCCACAACGTCGGCGCTTCCTGACCCAGCAGTGTCGCCACGGTGCGCACCACCGTGGGCCCGGCAAACCAGTAAAACGCCGACAGCGCCACCACGCCAAAAGCCAGCGCCACGCGGTAAGGGCTGGCAGGTGCGAAAGCCACTGCCAGGCCATAGACACCGGCC
>JANMKK010000437.1:0-11542 GCA_031372005.1 Rubrivivax sp. | reverse complement strand
TGGCAGGACTGGACGGCGGTGGCCTTGATGGTGGCCGCCATCGGCCTGGTGCTGCTGGGCCCGAAGGACCCGCGCTGACGCTACGACTGCCACTGCGGGGTGCGGCTCACAACTGCCGCTGACGCGTTGGGCTCACAACTGCCGCTGACGCGTCAGGGGCGGATTGCGTTCGAAGTACCGCCGGATGCCGCTGGCCAGCGCTGCCACCAGCTCAGTGCGGAAGGCCGCATCGCGCAGCCGGCTTTCTTCTTCGGGGTTGGAGATGAACGCCGTCTCCACCAGGATGCTTGGAATGTCCGGCGCCTTCAGCACCGCAAAGCCGGCCTGTTCGACCTGGCCCTTGTGCAGGCGGCCGACGCGGCCGATGCGCAACAGCACTTCGCTGCCGATCTTCAGGCTGTCCTTGATCTGCGCGGTGGTGCTCATGTCCAGCATGGCGCGCAGCACCTGCGCGTCGCGCACATTGGCGACGTTGATGCCGCCCACCTGGTCGGCGGAGTTTTCGCGCTCGGCCATCCAGCGCGCGGCACTGCTGCTGGCGCCCTTGGTGCTGAGCGCGAAGACGCTGGCGCCGCGCGCTTCGGGTTTGAAGAACGCGTCGGCGTGGATGCTGACGAAGAGGTCGGCCTGCACCCGCCGCGCCTTGCGCACGCGCTCTTGCAGCGGCACGAAGAAATCGGCGTCGCGCGTCATCATCACGCGCATGCCGGGCACGGCGTTGAGCTTGTCGCGCAGCTGCAGCGCCACCGCCAGCACCACATCCTTTTCACGCAAGCCCGTGGGGCCGACGGCGCCCGGGTCTTCGCCGCCGTGCCCGGGGTCGAGGGCCACGATGACGAGGCGGTCCACGCGGCGGCGTTCCTCGGCGGTGGCGGGGGCCTGTGGAGCTGCCGGCGCCGGGGTGCCCAGCGCCACGGGCGGCGGGGCTGATGCAGCGACCAGAGGCGGCGTGGGCTGTGGCATGACGCTGGCCGCAGTCTGTGGGGCCTGTGCGGCGGGCAGACCCTGGGCAGGCGGCTTGTCGACGCGCGCGATCAGTTCACCCAGCGCGTCCTGCACGACCCGTGCGGCGCGCTGCTCGGCCGCTTCCTTGTCGCGGATCAGTGCCAGCAGCGGGTCGGCTTCCCGCACCGGGAACAGGTCAAACACCAACCGGTGCCGGTAGGCCGCCACAGGTGCCAGCGTGAACTGTTCAGGCCGCACCGGTTGCTTCAAGTCAAACACCAGCCGCACCACGCGCGGCTGAAACTGGCCCACGCGCACGCCGGTGATGAAGGGGTCGTCGGCGCGCACGGCGCCCACCAGGTCGCGCAGCGCGGGGCTGAGTTCCAGGTTGCTGATGTCCACCACCAGGCGCTGCGGCGCCTGGGTCAACAGATGGGCGGCCTGCAGGGCCTGGTCGGATTCGATGGTCACGCGGGTGTAGTCGCGCGCTGGCCACAGGCGCACGGCGACGATGTTGGCGCCCAGCGCGATGTCATGCGCGCCCAGCAGCAGGGCCAGTTGGCCCATCGACCGCAGCGCGGTGCGGCGGGTGGTGTTTGCGGTCATCGCGGATTCATCGCGAGTTCATGGCAACAGCGACAGGCCGCGCACCGTGCCCGCTTCAACCATCACCGTGCGTTGATCGTCGGCTTCGGTCTCGATGTGAATGCGCAGGTCGGCCGGCGGCAGCAAGCCAGCGGCGTTCTGCGGCCATTCCACCAGCTTCAGGCCTGGCTCTGCAAAGACATCGCGCAGCCCCGCGTCCAGGCCTTCGCGCGTGTCGGCGAAGCGGTAGAAGTCCAGGTGCGAAATAGCCAGGTCGCCCAGGCGGTAAGACTCCAGCACCGCGTAAGTGGGGCTCTTGACGCGGCCGGTGACGCCCATGGCACGCAGCAGGTGGCGCACGAAGGTGGTCTTGCCAGCGCCCAGCGGGCCACGCAGTTCAATGCAGGCCTCGCGCAGTGCGGGCCGCGTGGCCAGTGCCTGCGCAAAGGCGGCGCAGTCGGCTTCCTGGGCCCAACGCAAAGTGCGGGTTTCTAGAATGGCTGCATGCCCGGTGACCATCACATCAACCCCATCCGCAAGGAGCAGCTCGTTTTGCAGCTGCGTGAGTGGGCGCATGAGTTGGGATTCTCCCAGATCGGCATCACTGGCGTGGACCTGGCGCAGGCCGAAGCGGGGCTTGCGGACTGGCTGGCAGCGGGCTTCCATGGCGGCATGGGCTACATGGCGGCACACGGGATGAAGCGCGCGCGGCCGGCCGAGCTGATTCCAGGCACGGTGCGCGTGATCAGCGTGCGCATGGACTACCTGCCGCGGGCCGCCGACGACCACTGGGCGGCGGAAGAACACGCCGCCCTGCGCGACCCCGCCCGCGCGGTCATCTCGCTGTATGCCCGTGGGCGGGACTACCACAAGGTGCTGCGGGGCCGTCTGCAACAGCTGACTGACAAGTTGAGTGCAGCCGTCGGCCCTTTCGGCCACCGCGTCTTCACCGATTCCGCGCCCGTGCTGGAAGTCGAACTGGCCACCCGCGCAGGGCTGGCCTGGCGCGGCAAGCACACGCTGGCGCTGTCGCGCGACGCGGGGTCGATGTTCTTTCTGGGCGAGATCTTCATCGACCTGGACCTGCCCACCGATGAACCCGTCAGCGCCCACTGCGGCCAGTGCAGCGCCTGTATCACCATCTGCCCCACGCAGGCCATCGTGGCGCCTTACCGGCTGGATGCGCGGCGCTGCATCAGCTATCTCACCATTGAACATGCCGGCGCCATCGCACCCGAACTGCGGCCGCTGATCGGCAACCGCATCTATGGCTGCGACGACTGCCAACTGGCCTGCCCCTGGAACAAGTACGCGCAGCGCAGCGCACTGCCCGACTTTGACGAACGCGAGGGCCTGTCGCACGGCACGCTGCTGCAACTGTGGGCTTGGGATGAGGCGCAGTTTCTGCGCCGCACCGAAGGCAGCGCCATTCGCCGCATCGGCTGGACGCGCTGGCGCCGCAACCTGGCCGTGAGCCTGGGAAATGCCTGGCGCGACACCGGTGACGCCGATGTAGCGCAAGCCCTGCAAGGCGCGCGCGATGCCGCAGACGTGCTGGTGCAAGAGCACATCGACTGGGCGCTGGCGCAGCGCGCGCTGGCTGCATGACCACCGCGTCGTCGGTGCAGCCTTGCCGGCCGTGTGGGTTCCCGCACGGCGCGCGGTCGGCGGGCAGGGCACCATGCGCGTTGTTGCACTGACCCGTGGCTCCCACACCCCACCCCATGCCCCTCACTCGACAACTGCTGACACTGATGCTGCTGGTGCTGGCCGCTTGCGGCGTTGCGCAGTCCCAGGGTCCGACCCAAATCCAAAGTCAAACCCAGACCCAGACCCATGACGCACCGCGTCTGGTGGAAGGCCAGCCCTTCGTCACCCACCTGCAGCTGGCCAACACCGACACCGTGCTCAACGGCACCGGCGTGCGCGCTGTCGCGTGGTTCAAGGGTTATGCCGTCGGCCTTTACTTGCCAGAGCGCGCTCACACTGCAGCGCAGGTGGTGTCGCAGCCGGGCCCCAAGCGGCTGCAGTTGCGCATGCTGACGGACGTGCCGGCGGCGGAGTTCGTCAAGGCCTTGAACAAGGGCATGGAACGCAACAGCCCGCCCGAAGCCTGGCCGCAGCTGGCGCCGCGTGTGCAGCGCTTTGCCCAGCAAATCACGGCCAGCGGTGTGGTGCACAAGGGCGATGTCGTTGACCTCGACTTCGACCCCGCACGCGGCCTGCTCTTCGCCCGCAATGGCAAACTCGTGGCCGAGCCCATCCCTGGCGCTGATTTCTACGCGGCACTGCTGCGCGCATTCATTGGCGATCACCCCTATGACGAACGCATGAAGGCGGGCCTGCTGGGGCAGCCCGTTCGCAATCCAACGCCCTGATCCTGAAAAACTACAAGGAGACATCGACCATGCCCCGTTCCAGCATCACCCTGCTTGCCGCACTTTCAGCGTTCGCGGCCACCACTGTCGCCCTGCCGCTGGCCGCGCAGGCGCAGGCGCAGGCCTACCCGACCAAGCCCGTGCGCCTGATCGTGCCCTTCGCACCCGGTGGCACCACCGACATCGTGGCCCGCAACGTCAGCGAGAAAATGGGCGCAGCGCTGGGGCAGACGGTGGTGGTGGAAAACAAGGCCGGGGGCGGCGGGTCGGTTGGCGCGCTGGAGCTTGTCAAAGCAACCCCTGACGGCCATGTGCTGGGCATGGCCACGGTGTCCACCACGGCCGCCAACCCGGCCATCAACCCGAAGATCGGCTACAACCCGGCCGTCGATTTCACACCCATCATCAACATTGCCGCCACGCCCAACGTGATTGCGGTGCACCCCAGCTTCCCGGCGCGCGACTACAAGGGTTTCATCGCTGAGCTGAAGAAGAACCCCGGCAAGTACAGCTACAGCAGTTCGGGCACGGGCAGCATCGGGCACCTGCAGACAGAACTTTTCAAGAGCCTGGCGGGCGTGTTCATGACGCACATCCCCTATCGCGGCGCGGGCCCGGCGCTCAACGACACCGTGGCCGGCCAAGTGCAGATCATCTTCGACAACATGCCGTCGGCGCTGCCCTTCATCAAGGACGGCCGCCTGATCCCGATCGTGGTGGCCGCACCCGGCCGCCTGTCGCAGTTGCCGAGCGTCCCCACCTTCAAGGAGGTGGGGCTGGAGCCCGTCAACCGCGCCGCCTACTACGGCATCGTGGCGCCCAAGGGCACGCCCAAAGAGGTGGTGGACAAGGTGGCAGCCGCGGTCAAGAAGGCGCTGGAAGATCCGAATGTGAGAAAGCGCATCGAAGACACCGGCTCGATCATCGTCGGCAACACGCCCGAGCAGTTTGCGGCGCAGATGAAGGCTGAGCTGGAGGTCTACAAACAGGTGGTGCTGAAGCAGAAGCTGTCGCTGGAGTGATGTCTGCAGGGGCGATGCGGGTAACTGCGGCGCTGGCCGAGCAGACCGCGATCGACCGCTTCATTGACGCGCTCTGGATCGAGGACGGCCTGGCCACCCTGACTCTGGCCGCCTACCGCCGCGACCTGAGCCTCTACGCCACCTGGCTGCACGCCCGCAACGGCAAGGGTCTAAAGGACAGCACCGAGGTTGACCTGTTGGGCTTCATGGCCGACCGCCACGCCAGCACCCGCGCCACCACCGCCAACCGTCGCCTGACGGTCTTCAAGCGGTATTTTCGCTGGGCGCTGCGCGAACGGCTCATCCACACCGACCCCACGCTGCGGCTGCAAGCCGCGAGGCAACCGCTGCGCGTGCCCAAGACGCTGTCGGAAGCGCAGGTGGAAGCCCTGCTGGCCGCACCGGATGTGGCCACGCCGCTGGGCCTGCGCGACCGCACGATGATTGAACTGATGTACGCCAGCGGTCTGCGCGTGAGCGAACTCGTGCAGGCCAAGACAGTCCATCTTGGCCTGGACGACGGCGTGCTGCATGTGCTGGGCAAGGGCGCACGAGAGCGCCTGGTGCCCTTCGGTGCCGAGGCGCACGATTGGCTGCGCCGCTACCTTGCAGAAGCGCGCGCTGTCATCCTGGGCATGCAAAGCAGCGACGCGCTCTTCGTCACCCGCCTGGGCGCGGGCATGACACGGCAGATGTTCTGGCATCTGATCAAACGTTATGCCATCAAGGGCGGTGTGACCGCACCGCTGTCTCCGCACACCTTGCGCCATGCCTTTGCAACCCACCTGCTGAACCACGGTGCCGACCTGCGCGCCGTGCAGATGCTGCTGGGGCACGCGGACATCGGCACGACGACGATTTACACCCACGTGGCGCGGGAAAGGCTGCGGGTGTTGCACGCGCAGCACCATCCGCGCGGCTGAAATGAAAAAAACGGCCGGTCTTGCGACCGGCCGTTTTGCCGAGGGGCCCGAAGGCCGACCATCAGAAGTTGTGGCGCACGCCCACGGCCAGTGAGCTGAAGTCTTGCGCGTAAGGCGTGATGGTCACGCGGCGACCAGCAACCGTGCCTTCGCTGGCGTCGATCTTGGTGTAGTAGCCGTACACCTTGGTGCGCTTGCTCAGGTTGTAGTTGTAGCCCAGCGTGTACTGCCTGGCGCTGCTGTTGGACAGCTTGCTGTAGTCGCCAGCCTTGCCGACGTTGACGTGGAATTCGCTGGCGCCCAGAAGGTACGCGGCAGAGACCCGGAAGTTGGTGCGGGTGCCGAGCCCGACGCCATAACCGTCGGTGTCGCGCTGAACCATGCCGCCGAAGATGAACGAACCCATTTCGTACAGGCCGCTGACAGCAACTTGCTTGGCCGTGGTGCCGTTCTTCTCGTAGCCCAGGCCCAGGTGCAGGGCACCCAGCTGGTAGTTGGCGGCAAAATCGTAGCTGCGGGTGCGCATGACACCGGCGTCGCGAACGCCTTCACCAGCGCTGACGGCGCCTTCCAGCGTCAGGCCCTTGACGAATTCAGGCGTGCGGTAGGCCACCTTGTTGGTGTTGCGGCCGATGTAGGCGTACAGCGCGTCGCTGGAGGTGCCCGTATCGTGGTTGTGCATGCTGATGTAGTCGGCCGTGGCGAAGTAGGCCTCGCTGGTGAAGGTGCCCAGACGAATCATGCCGAACCCGCCGGCCAGATTCACTTCACTCTGACGACCCCAGAAAGCAGCGGCTGGCGTGCCGGTGTCGGGGCTGAAGCCGTGCTCAAGCTGGAAGCCAGCCTTCAGGCCGCCGCCCAGGTCTTCGGTACCCTTGAAGCCGATGCGCGAGGAGTTGTTCTCCATCTTGCTGAGCTTCGCGCTGTTGATCGTGCTGTTGATGTTCTGGCGCTCCAGCGTCAGGTTCAGGCGGCCGTAGATCGTGACGCTGCTCTGGGCCATGGCGGCGCCAGTGGCCAGTGTGGCGATGGCGGCAACGATGAGGGTGCGCTTCATGTATTTCCTTGGAAAAGTTGATCAAAAGACCGCAGCGCAAAGGGCTGTGAATCGGTGAATGGAAGTTTATAGGTCAAGTACGGGCATACCCGGTGGCGGTCCCGTGGCAGACCGAAAAACGCGCTGCGGCGCAGCTTCCGCGCAACAGTCAGCGGGGGTATGGGGCATGCAGACAGCGGCTCAGCGCCCGCGCAGGTGCGCCGGTGCTTCCAGCCGCCTGGCCAGCAGCGACAGCGTCAACGTCAACACCAAATACACCGCCGAGATCGCCAGGTACGGCTCCCAGTAGCGCGAATAAGAGCCCGCGACCGTGCGCGCTGCCAATGCCAGCTCAGCCAGCCCGATGGCCGAGACCAGCGACGAATCCTTGATCAGCGTGATGCCCTCGTTCACCAGCGCCGGCACCATGCGCCGGAAGGCTTGTGGCAGCACCACGAAGCGCATCGCTTGCGCGTGCGTCAGGCCCACGCTGTAAGCGGCCTGGGTCTGGCCGCGGTGGATGCTTTGGATGCCGGCGCGGAAGATTTCGCTGATGTAGGCGCCGGCGTTCAGGCTCAGCGCCAGGCTGCCCGAAAAGAATGCGCCGTGTTCCTGGCGAAAGGTGCGGGCGGCCTCGCCGCTGAACAGCAAGCCGCCGTCAGGGTGGATCAATGCCGGCATCAGCGCAAAGTGCACCAGCAAGATCTGCACAAAGAGCGGTGTGCCGCGAAAGAAGGTGACGTAGGCCACCGTCACAGCGCGTGCCATTTTCAGCAGCAGCCTGCCCACCAGCGTGGCGGGCTGCGGCGCGTCGGTGGACGTGCTGATGAGCCCGAACACCACGCCCAGCACAAGACCGACGCCAATGGCCACCAGCGTGAGCTGCACGGTCATGAAAAGGCCGCTCACGAAGAGCGGCCCGTAGCCGGCAAGGATCTCCCATCGAAGATCCATTCGTCGCCTCTTCTAGCGTTGTGCTTACTTCGAAGAGATTACCTGGAGGCAGCAGACGCCGGCGCGGCGGCGGCCTTGGCCGGCGGTGCGCCAAAGTACTTGGTGAAGATCGCGTCGTAGGTGCCGTCGGCGCGGATCTCTGCCAGGCCCTTGTTCAGCTTGGCCTGCAGTTCGGTGTTGCCCTTCTTCAGCGCGATGCCGTATTGCTCGGGCACGAATTCCTTGTCGGCGATGCTCTTGAACTTTCCACCCGGGTTGTTGGCCACGTAGTTAATGACCACGCCGTTGTCTGCCACCACGGCATCGACGCCACCGGCTTCCAGTTCCTTCAGCGCCAGCGGCGTGCTCTCAAAGCGCTTGATGGCGGCGCTGGTCTTGCCCAGCAGCTTGGTCACGGCTTCGTCGCCGGTGGTGCCGGTCTGCACGCCAACCTTCAGCTTCTTCAGGTCAGCGAACTTGGTGATCTTGCTGGCTTCCTTGACGGCGATCAGCTGCTGCGCGTCGAAGTACGGGTCGCTGAAATCCATCGTGCCCTTGCGCTCAGTGGTGATGGTCACGGCGGACACGATCATGTCGCGGTCGCCCTGGCCCAGCGCGTTGAAAATGCCTTCCCAGGGCGTGTTGACAAACTTCACGTCGATGCCGGCCTTCTTGGCGACAGCTTGAACGACTTCGATGTCGAAGCCGACGATTTCGCCCTTTTCGTTCTGGCTCTCGAAGGGCGCGTAAGCGGCGTCTGTGCCCACGACATAGACCTTGGCCGGTGCCGCCGCCGGTGCTGCAGCAGACGCGACAACAGCCGGCGCGGGCGGCGCGTCTTTCTTGCCGCAAGCGGCCAGCAACAAGCCGGCGGCAGCCAGGCCTGCGATCTGCAGGAAACGGCGGGTGGACAGGTGCGTCATGGTGCGTAAGGGGTGGGATGCTGAGGTGGCGGGCAGTGTAATCCGGCAACCGTGCGAAGCCTCACGCGAAGGATCACGCCGAAGCATCACGCGGCCCAACGCAACGCCAAGCCGCGTTAAGCCCCGCGTCAAGACCCCAGCGCGGCGATCTCTTCAGCCGTGAAGCCCGCAGCCAAGCGTGCGCCGTGGTTGAAGGGCGGCCGCAGCACGGGCGCGTGGTGGCGCGCTGACAGCACCGCGTAGTGCGCCACCGGCTCATGGCCGCCCTGCGCGCACAGCCAGCGGTACCAGTGGTTGCCAATGGCGACGTGGCCTATCTCGTCGCGCAGGATGATGTCCAGGATGGCCACCGCGCGCTCGTCGCCGGCCTGCCGCAGCCGTGCCTGCATCGGCGGCGTGGCGTCCAGGCCGCGCGCTTCCAGCGTGCGCGGCACCAGCGCCATGCGCGCGGTGATGTCGCCGGCGGTGCGCTCGGTCATGGCCCACAGGCCGTCGTGGGCCGGGAAGTCACCGTAAGCGTGGCCCAGGGTCTGCAGGTGGTGGCTCAGCAGTGTGAAGTGCAGCGCCTCTTCAGCTGCCACTTGCAGCCAGTCGCGGTAATAGCGCTCGGGCATGCCGGGGAAGCGCCACACCGCGTCCAGCGCGAGGTTGATGGCGTTGAGTTCAATGTGCGCCACCGCGTGCAACAAGGCCGCGCGGCCTTCGCGCGTGAAGGGTGAGCGGCGCTTGAGGGCGGCCGGCGCCACCAAGGTCGGGCGTTCGCTTCGGCCCGGCAGGGGGCTTTGCGGATGCAGCACGGCCGTTGTGTCGATGGTGTCGATGCAGTCTGCAGGCGCCGGGTGCAGCAAGCGCGCCGCAGCCGCCTTTGCAGTCGGCTGTGCCAGCAACAAGGCCTTCAGGGCGGCGGATCGAAGCTCCATCCGCATAATTATGGGCTGCGCCCGCGCTTAGGCAGACGCAGCGACCACCGGAGATACCTTGGCCATCTACCAACTCGGGGACACCGTCGAAGGCCGCCCCCGCATCGCGTCCACCGCCTGGGTGGCCGACAGCGCGCAGGTCATCGGCCGCGTCAGCCTGGCCGACCAAGCCAGCGTCTGGTACGGCGCGGTGCTGCGCGGCGACAACGAATGGATCACCGTCGGCGCGCGCAGCAACGTGCAGGACGGCAGCGTGCTGCACACCGACATGGGTTTCCCGCTGACGCTGGGTGACGACGTGACCATCGGCCACCAGTGCATGCTGCACGGCTGCACGGTGGGCGACGGTTCGCTGATCGGCATCCAGGCGGTGGTGCTCAACGGCGCGCGCATCGGCAGGCACTGCCTGGTCGGTGCCGGGGCCATCGTCACCGAGGGCAAGGAATTTCCGGACAACAGCCTGATTTTTGGCAGCCCCGCCAGGCTGGTGCGTGTGCTGTCGCCCGATCAAGTCGAACGCCTGCAGCAGAGTGCGGCCTTCTACGTCGAAAACGCACAGCGCCACCAGCGCGGCCTGCGCCGGATCGACTGATGAGCAGCCTGACCAAGTTCCTCTTTGAAGGCCTGCCCGTGCGCGGCATGCTCGTGCGCTTGGACGATGCCTGGCAGGAAGTCTTGCGCCGCCGCCAGACAGTGGGCGAACAAGCACCCGAAGTCCGCGTGCTGCTGGGCGAGATGGCGGCGGCCGGCGTGCTGATGCAGGCCAACATCAAGTTCAACGGCGCGCTGGTGCTGCAGGTCTTTGGCGACGGGCCGGTGAAGCTGGCGGTGGTGGAAGTGCAGCCCGACTTCAGCTTCCGCGCCACCGCCACCGTGGTGGGCAGCGTGCCCGCCGGCGCGCAGCTGGAAGCGCTGCTCAACGTGCACGGCCAGGGCCGCTGCGCCATCACGCTGGACCCCAAGGACAGATTTCCCGGGCAGCAGCCGTACCAGGGAGTGGTCCCGCTGCATGGCGACCAGCGTGAACCGCTGCAGCAGGTGCAGCAGGTGCTGGAGCACTACATGCTGCAATCCGAACAGCTCGACACCCGGCTGGTGCTGGCCGCCAATGACGGTGTGGCAGCGGGCCTCCTGATCCAGCGCCTGCCGGTGGAAGGCGCTGGCAATCTGCAAGGCGCGGCGCGCCGCAACGAAGACGAGATCGGCATCAACGAAGCCTTCAACCGCATCGCCATGCTGGCGGCGACGCTGACGCGCGAAGAACTGCTGGCCTTGCCGAGTGACAAGATCCTGCATCGCCTGTTCTGGAAAGAGACGGTGCGTGTCTTCGATGCCGAGACACCGCGCTTCGCCTGCACCTGTTCACGCGAGCGGGTGCGCAACATGCTGCGCGGCCTGGGCCGCGAAGAAAGCGAAAGCTTGATCAAAGAGCGTGGCGAAGTGGAAGTGGGCTGCGAGTTCTGTGGCCTGCAATACCGCTTTGACGCCGTGGATGTGGGCGAGATGTTCACGCCAGTGCGGGACCAGCCGCCGGCGAGTGCGGGCGTGCAGTGATGGGGGGTTGACAGACAGTGCCAGGGCGCTGCTTTGCCCAGCAGATGCCGACCGACGCGGGCGCAGTTCGCCATGAAACCGAGGGCCATCTTCGGGGCGGCGCATTCGCAAATGGGCACCATTGTCTCTGGGTCTGTGCCAGCGGTCGTCTGCTTTCGGGTTGTGGGTCGAAGGTCTGTTTACGACCCAGAGCCGCCACTCGCCGGCCTGCGAAGCGGACCACCCGCGGGCCACGAGAACCGCTTGGGACCGCTAGGAAGGTAACCGTGCCGTAAGGTGGGCTGAAAGCAGCCAGCGACCGTTGCGCTTCTCGAAGATGTTTG
>JANMKK010000418.1:0-10264 GCA_031372005.1 Rubrivivax sp. | reverse complement strand
CAGCGCTTCGAGGATGTCCTTGCGCGCCAGCAGTCGTTCACTGGAGTCGTCGTTCTTGTACGACCGGCGGCCGATCAGTTCATGCGCCAGCAAGCCTGGGTAGCCTTCCAGCGCGGTGCGCGCGGCGTCGCCTGCGTGCAGCGCCGGCACGTTCACGCCCGCTGCCAGCAGGCGCGAAAAACCTTCGTAGTGCATGAAGCCCACAGGCACGTAGCGCGTCTGCAGGGGACTTGTTGAACTCAGCCCCGGCATCGCCCTGTCTGTCAGGCGGTGCAGCAGGCGCTGGCCAGCGGGCTGCGTGTTGCCCCAGGTGTCCACCAGCGCGCGAAAGGCCATGCGCGTGGGGCAGCGCGCCTGCAATGCACGGCTGACGGTCTGCGCCGTGTCGCCCAACCCTTGCGCCTGCACAAAGGCGCGCGGCAAGCCGAAAGGGAAGTCGAAGGCACCCAGCCACGGCCCGGGTGTGGCCAGCAGCGTTTCAAAGTCCGACAGCTTGGGCAGCAGATCCAGCCGCTGCAGGCGCAGCACCGCGCCGGCCAGCACACCACGTGCCACCACGATGGGCTTCTTGGCGCTGGGCGCACTGCTGAAGTCGATGCCCCAAATTTCAAGCGTCATGCTGTGGTTGCTTTCACGGTCATCCACCAACTCATCCTCAAACTCATCCTCAAACTCAGCCCCAAGCCAGGGCCATCACCCCGGCAGCCATGCAGGCCGCCCCCAAGAGCCGCAGGCTGCGGTCGCTCTCGCCCAACAGCCGGCCGCCCAGCAGCGCTGCCACCAGCATGCTCAGCTCGCGCGCGGGCGCCACGTGCGACAGCGGCGCCATCTGCAGCGCGTACAGCACCAGGATGTACGCCAGCGGCCCGAACAGGGACACGACGAGTGCGTGCTTCCACTGCGTGCGCAAGGCCGCTCTCAAGCCCTGGCGGTTGCGCAGCAGCGTGGGCAATTGCAGCGGCACGCGCAGCAGGTTGCACAGGTAGTCGAAGATCACCGGGCCAATGGCCAGCACCTTGATGGCATAGCCGTCGATGACCGAATAGCAGGCGATCAACGCGCCGGTCAGCAGCCCCCAGCGCACACCGGCCTGCGTGCGTGCGCGCTGCAGCGGATCAGCGCTGTGGCGCCACAGCGCGGGCCCGCCGGCGATGAGGAAGATGCCGCCGCACACCGCCAGCACACCTGCCCCGCCCGGCAGGCTCAGGCTTTCGCCCAGCAGCAGAACGGCGGCCGCGGCCGTCAGCAACGGTCCACTGCCACGCGCCAGCGGATAGACCACCGTCAGGTCCGCCACGCGGTAGCCGGTGAGCAGTGAATTGAAGTACAGCAGATGCACCAGCGCGCTCGCGCTGACCACGCCCCATTCCGTCCAGCCAAAGCGCGGCACTTCCTGCCAGCCAAACCACAGGCCTGCGGGCAACCACAGCACCGACGTGAACAGGCTGGTGATGAGCGTGAAGCGATCGTCGCCGCCAGCGCGCTTGGCCACGATGTTCCAGCTTGCGTGCAGCAGGGCGGCCAGCAGCACGAGGGCCAGGGCAGACAGGGGCATCGGTCGATTTTGCCCTGCGCCGAGCGGCCAAGCCGACTTCGGACTCAGAGGGTGGGAGGCAATCGGTTTTTGGTTCAGACGCGCTGCCGATCAACAGCGCTGCGCCAACCTCATCGCGAATTACTTCAGTTCCAGAATCCAGCGCGCAAGCGTCAAGGCTTCAGCCTCCGTCACTTGGGTTTGCGCCGGCATCGGTACCGCGCCCCAGGCACCGACGGTTCCTTCTCGGATCTTGATCGCCAACCTGGCCTCGGCACCCTTGTCTTCGACGTATTTGGCCGCAATGGCCTTGAACGGGGGACCCAGGTGATTCCTGTCAATGCGGTGGCATGCAAAACAGTTCTTTGTCTTGTACATCTCGTCGTCGGCGAATGCGACGCCACTCGACATCCACAGGCAGACTGCTGATAGCAAGAAGATTGGTTTCATCTTTGGAGTCATCAAAGTGCGTGAGGGCCAGCAGGCCCCCACGCATCAGGAAGGAAACGGTTACCCGTCGACGATCAATTCGGGGTCAGGCGCGCGATGGATCCTTCGTCGGTCGCGACATACAGGTTGCCATCCGGCCCCTGCACCAAAGAACGGAAGCGTGCGGCGGGCATCGGCAGGTTCACCGTGGTCCGGGTGGCGGACAAGCCGTCGGCTGCAATGTCGAGCACGTCGAGTCGATTGCCGACCGGTGTGCCGTGGATCCCGATACCGGCAAAACCGATGATCATCTTGCCATTCCACCCCTTCCATTGCGGGCCATTGAGGAAGGTGCCGGTGAACAGACCCTGCGACAGGCCGTCGTTGTTCCAGGCCGGCCTCATCGCGTTCGGGTAGGTCTTGGTGTCGGTCATCGGCATGAATGCCGACCGGTCTTTCGGATCCATCGCTCCCATCTGGTTGGGGCTGTAGCCACAGTAGCTGTCGGGGCAAGCACCCCGACCGCCGATATTCGGTCGCGGATCCCAACCCCCATTGCCCCCCGGCACGAGCGCCGTGACTTCATCGGAGTGCCACGGTCCGTTTTCGGCGGTGAACGGCTGGTTGGTGCCCGGCCGGAAGGTGATGCCTTGCGGGTTGCGGTGCCCGTAGGTGTAAATGCGAGGGTCGAAGCCCGCCGGCGCGCCGTTGCCAGGGGCGGCCTTGCCGTCGCGGTCGATGCGCAAAACCTTGCCACCCATGAGAGTGGGGCTCTGCGGCACCTGACCGTTGTGCGTGTCACCCGAGGTCACGTACAGGAATCCGTCGCCCGGACTGAAGCGAACGCGCCCGCCGTTGTGCGCGCCAGGGCCACCGAAGGGATGGTCACTGGCACGCGGCTTGTACGGAATGTCGGTGACGATGTCGGTGCGGTCAGACACTGCGGTGGCGCTGTCGTTGACCTTGAGCCGCATGACGCGGTTGCTGCCGGGAGCGGTCAGGCTCGATGCTGAAAAGACGTAGATGAACCGGTTGCTGGCGAAATCGGGGTCGAGTGCGAGGCCGCTCATGCCGGCCTGACCTTCGCAGAACAGATCGCTCGCGGTCGAGGCATAGCCCTTGGCGTCCTTCATGCCCAGCAGCTTGACCACGTTGCCGCCGGCCTGGCGCACCGAAAGACCGTGGCACTTCTCGGTGAAGAACATGGTGCCGTTGGGTAGGAAGGCCATGTCCCACGGGCTCTCGAGCTTGGTCAGAACGGCCGCATGCGAAAGCGTCGGAGCTGCAGATGGCGTGACGGCCGTCGAGGTGCCGGAAGGCGTCGCGCAAGCCGCGAGCGCAAAGGGCACCAAGCCCACAAATAATCGATTCATTGCCTGTCTCCTGCTGGTTTGTTGTCGCTACTCCCTCGGTGCGAGGGAACGAGAATTTATGCGCAGAACTTCCGGGCGGTCAAGTAAGTTTCTGTGCGGTGTCCAGCGCGCGCAGATGGGGCTTCCGGACTCAGCCGTGCAAGCCAGGCAAACATGAAAATCTCAAGCTCTCAGTCCGTTCTGTGCAACAGGGGTGGCTGGCCGATTGCGGCCTCGGACTGGGCATCTGCACTCACTTGCAGGATCAGCGCCGCGTTGCGCTGGGGCGTCCCGTGAGACTCACGGTCGAGCATGCCGGACACCCACAAGGCCTGTACCCGTTCAAAGAGCGGCAGGGCAGGGTCGAAAGCAGCACGGTCGCCCGCCAGGCGCACCCAGGCCCGCGTGTCATGCGGCCCGGTGTCCACTGCCTGGTCGGCCCGCAGCCGGACGTGCCATGCGTGCACGTCAGCGTAGTGCGCGGGGTGGTGCTGCAGCGTCCAGGCCAGGCCAACAAGATCGGCAAACCCTTCTTCTCGCCGCGTGCGCCACATGTCGCGCAGCAGCCCCTCATGTTCAGCTTTCAGAAGATGGAAAGCCGTCACATCCTGCAAGCCTGCGGGCAGCGTGCCCCAGCGGTGGGTGACGTGGCGCCAGCAATGACCCAGTTCATGGGCGGCAATGGCTTCCAACACGGGGCCCCGCAGCGCCGGCGGGATGCGGTCCAGCGTGGCCTGCGCTTCGGGGTTGCCGCGCATCGACAGCACCAGCTTGCAGCGGCCGGCCACAAAGGCCATGCCCAGTGGCGTTTCTCCCGGCGTGGGCTGCGGCTGCACGACGATATCCAGCGGCAGGCCCTCCGTGCGCGCAAACTGCAGCACTGGCAGTGCAGCTTCAAGCCAGGCGCGTTCGGTAGCGGTCAAGTCGACCGCGTTGGCTGCATCAGCCTTATCGGGTGCAAGGCTGCCCACCAGCCCGAGAAGCCCAAGAAGCCCCAGCAGCAAACAACCCAGCCCCGTCTTGCTGTCCATGCCGCCGCCCTTCGCCGAAGCACCCACAACCCGTGGTCCGAGCGTAGGCATGCAGCGCCCGAGGCAGTCGTCGAATAGAGGCAGTTTTCCGCACCTGGGCTGACTTGGACCCGACCCGCGCGCGGGCATCAGGGGCAACCCGGACGGGGCCTGCCGCCGCTACAGTCCTGCAGATGAACACCCACATCACCGCCAACCCCGCCCTGGTGCATGCCCTGCGCGGCGGCATCATCGAGTCCGTCCACCGCGGCGCGCTGGCTGTGGTGGACGCCGACGGCGCGGTCCACACGCAGTGGGGCGACATCACGCGGCCCATCTTTCCGCGCAGCGCCATCAAGGTGCTGCAGGCACTGCCGCTGGTGGCCAGCGGTGCGGCAGAGCGCTGGCAGTTGAGCGACGAAGAATTGGCGCTGGCCTGCGCCTCACACGGCGGCGAGGCGCGCCACGCGCAAACGGCAGCGGCGATGCTGGCCAAGGCCGGTGTGGACGCCGACGCGCTGGAATGCGGCGCGCACTGGCCGTACCACGACGGCGCCATCAAGGCCATGGCGGCGGCCGGCCAGACGCCCACGGCGCTGCACAACAACTGTTCAGGCAAACATTCGGGTTTCGTCTGCCTGGGTTGCTGGATGTCCGAAAGCTCGGCCAAGGACGGCGACCGCCGCAACTTCCTGCGCGGCTACGTCCGGCCCGATCACCCGGTGATGCGCGAAGTGACCGCGTCGCTGCAGGCCACCACCGGCTACGACCTGGCGCGCACAGCCGTGGGCACCGACGGTTGCAGCATCCCCACCTTCGCCGTGCCGCTGCAGCACCTGGCGCACGCCTTCGCCCGCGTTGGCACGGGCGTGGGCCTGAAGCCAGAACACCAGCGCGCCGCCACGCGCCTGCGCGCTGCAGTGGCCGCCGCACCGTTCATGGTCGCCGGCACCGGGCGCTTCGACTCCAAGGTGATGGAGCGCCTGGGCGCGCGCGTCTTTTGCAAGGTCGGCGCCGAGGGCGTGTACTGCGCCGCGCTGCCCGAACTGGGCCTGGGCGTGGCCATCAAGATGGACGACGGCAACAACGCCCGCGCCTGCGAAGTGGTGATGGCGGCCGTGATTGAAAAGCTGTTGCCACTGGATGACGCTGACGCCACCTTCATGCGCGCCTTCAGCGATGTGACGCTGAACAACTGGAACGGCATTGAAGTGGGGCAGTTGCGCGCTGCACCCGAATGGCGCGGCCGCTGAACGGGGTGCAGCTCGTCAGTCGCGCTGGCGGCGACGCAGCGCCACCAGCAGTGCCATGCCGGCGAGCAGGCTCAGGGCGGTGGCGGGCTCAGGCACCGCGCTGACGTTGACGCGCACCAGGTAGGGGTTGTCGGCGCCGAAGTTGGCCCAGTTGGCGCCGCCGTCGGTGGAATAGTTGAAGCTGCCCAGGGTGCCTGGGCCGGTCTGGCTGTTGCCCTCGGCATAGGTCCAGCCGAAGGACCCTGCGCCGGGCACGCCCAGCACGATCCAGTACGTGGTGCTCGCGGCCAGCTGGAGCTGCGGTGCCGAGGGCAGCATTTCGATCTGCGTCGCGCCGGCGCCCAGCGCCGCCAGGCTGAAAGTGGCCAGTGCTGCGGCTGGTCCGCTGGCACTGTCGGCACGCAACTCGGCAGTGATGATCGGCTCACCCACGCGCTGGCCCAGCCAGAGTTCGATGCTCTGCAGGTTGACCGCGTCAGCGGCCGTGACGAAAGATTGCGCGGCCCACAGGCTGCTGTCGACGACCGTGGTGTCGCGCTGCGCCACCAGCAGGTTGTCCACCAACACCGCGGCGCGCGCGGCCGAGACTGGCAACAAGGCCGCAATCAACGCGGCGCAAGCAAGGGAATGCAGCTTCATGGAGGGCTCCTCGGCGAGTGACCGGCAACCCACACAAGAGTCGCCTGTGCACTGAACCGGATTCAACCGCCCAGAAATGACATCGGCGGGCGGCCAGCCCCTAGTTCGAAGTCTTCCGCGTCACCGGCATCAAGCCCCGTGTTGTGACTCAAGCTCCATCAGACAGCAGCGGAATCTGGCTGTCGCTGCCCAGCAAACCCACCTTGGCATAGATGCCGAGCTTGCCGCGCGTGTCTTCGATGTCCAGGTTGCGCATCGTCAGCTGGCCGATGCGGTCGGCTGGTGTGAAGGCGCCTGCGCCTTTTTCCATCGTCAGGCGGTCCGGGTGGTAGGTCAGGTTCGGGCTTTCAGTGTTGAGCAGGCTGTAGTCGTTGCCGCGCCGCAGTTCCAGCGTCACTTCACCGGTGATGGCGCGCGCCACCCAGCGTTGCGCGGTTTCGCGCAGCATCAGGCACTGCGGGTCGAACCAGCGGCCCTGGTACAGCAGCTTTCCGAGCACGCGGCCGTTGGCGCGGTACTGGCCGATGGTGTCTTCGTTGTGGATGCCGGTGACGAGCCGCTCATAGGCGATGTGCAGCAGCGCCATGCCGGGCGCTT
This sequence comes from Rubrivivax sp., assembly GCA_031372005.1. GTDB lineage: Bacteria > Pseudomonadota > Gammaproteobacteria > Burkholderiales > Burkholderiaceae_C > Rubrivivax. The sequence continues at coordinate 3,450 of JANMKK010000418.1, read as the reverse complement.
CGTAGATGCCGCGGCTCTTGGCTTCGATGATGCGGTTTTCGATCTGGTCGCACATGCCCAGGCCGTGGCGGCCACCGATGCGGTTGGCTTCGTCAAAGAGCGAAACACTGTCGGCGAAGGTGACGCCGTTCAGCGCCACCGGCAAACCTTCTTCGAAACGCACGCTCACCGTTTCTGCCTTCACCGCCACGTCGTCGCGCCAGAAGGCCAGGCCCATGATCGGCTTGACGATGTGCATGCCGGAATTCAGGAACTCCAGGTCCTTGGCCTCGTGCGTGGCACCCAGCATGTTGCTGTCGGTGCTGTAGGCCTTCTCAATGCTCATCTTGTAGTCGAAGCCGGCGGCCAGCAGGTATTCGCTCATCTCCTTGCGGCCACCGAGTTCGTCGATGAAGAGCTGGTCCAGCCAAGGTTTGTAGACCTTCAGTGACGGGTTGGCGAGCAGACCGTAGCGGTAGAAGCGCTCGATGTCGTTGCCCTTGTAGGTGCTGCCGTCGCCCCAGATGTTGACGCCGTCTTCACGCATCGCCACCACCAGTGCCGTGCCCGTGACAGCGCGGCCCAGCGGCGTGGTGTTGAAGTAGGTGGCGCCGCCCGTGCTGATGTGAAAGGCGCTGCACTGGATGGCAGCGATGCCCTCAGTCACCAGTTGAGAACGGCAATCCACCAGGCGCGCAATGTCGGCACCGTAGGCCAGCGCCTTGCGCGGAATCTCGTCGTAGTCGCTCTCGTCGGGCTGGCCCAGGTTGGCGGTGTAGGCGCAGGGGATGGCGCCCTTGGCGCGCATCCAGTGCACGGCAGCGCTGGTGTCCAGGCCGCCTGAAAAGGCGATGCCGACGCGCTGGCCGGCAGGCAGGTTTTGAAGGATGTGGGTCACGGGCTGCTTTCTCCTGAAGTTGCGATTGTCTCAAGCTCTGCGCGGGCCCACACTTGCGCCACGACAGCTTTGGAGGTGGTCCATGAAACTTTCCAAACGCGCAGTGGCTGCAGCGTTGTGCACCTGGGCAGCGCTGCCCGCACCGGGCCCGGCGGGCGCCGCACTCGACCCCGCCACCGACCGCCAGGTGGCAGGCGTCTATTCCAATGCCTGCGGCGACCGCAGCCAGGTGATGGTCAGGCTCTACGGCGACGTGCTGGACGTCGAAAAGGGCAGCGTCGCCGTGAAGGCGAACCGGCTGCAGGTTTCCAGGACGCCACCCCCCGGTGCACCGGTGCCTGACTTCCAGTCTGTCGTGCGCGGCGAGGTCAAAGGTGGCGACGGTGTGGTGCTGGTGGTGAGCCACAACGCCAAGGGTCTGTTCGTGCGCATTGACGGTGGCGAAAAGTCTCTGGCGCCATTGGGGCCTGGCGTGGTTGGCCTGCAAGTGCGCCACTGCGACCCCAACCGCAATGCCCTGCCCGGCGCGCCGGTTGTGACGGGCCTGAGCGCGTCCGACCTGCTGCGCGACGCGCGCTTCAAGGCGGCCTACCTGCAGGCCCTGGGGCCGCTGGCCAAGGAACGCTGGCTTGCGCGCATGGAGGGCCCGGCGCCAGAGCTGCGCAAGGTCAAGGTCGCCGGCAACGACTTTGCACTGGCTGCCACCTGCAAGCCGCACGACTGCGCCGACCACAACATGGTGGTGCTGTGGACGCCGAAGCCCGGCGTGCTGCACGGGCTGGTTCATCAGCGGGGCCGTTCAACGCTGATCGGCAACCCGCCACCCGAAGTGGCGAAGGAACTGCAGCGCCTGTGGGCTGCGGAATGGCGCCAGCGCTGAAGCGACCCAGTCGCTAAGCCGGGCCTGGGCTGAATTTGCGCTCGATCCAGTCGAAGGCCCACTGCACCAGAAGCGCCAACACCGCAGCCGGCAGCGCGCCAGCGAGCATCGTCGCGCTGTCGTTCACGGCCAGCCCCGCGACGATGCGTTCACCGAGACCACCCGCGCCGATGAAGGCGGCCATGGTGGCCGTGCCGACGTTGATCACCGCAGCAGTCTTCACCCCCGCCAGCAACACCGGGCGCGCCAACGGCAGCTGCACCGACCACAGCGTTTGCCGTGGCGTCAGGCCCAGCGCCCGGCTGGCCAGCGTCAGTCCCCCCGGCACACCAGCCAGCCCCGTGTGCGTGTTGCGCACGATGGGCAACAGCGCATAGACAAATAGCGCCACCAGCGCAGGCCAGAACCCGATGGCACCCATCAACGCGATCAGAAAGGCCAGCAAGGCCAGCGACGGGATCGTCTGCAACACGCCCACGGCACCCAGCAACAGACCCGACCACCGCGGCCGCGCCCAGGCCCAGATGCCGATCGGGATGCCGACGACCAAGGCCAGCAGCACCGATCCGAACACCAGCGCCAGGTGCTGCGCCAGCAAGCGCGGCAGATCGGGTGCAAAGAGGCGGTCGATGAAGGTCTGGCGCGTGGACGTTGACGGCACCGCCTGCGTCTTTCCGCCTTTCGGCCCACCTTCCAGGAAGCGCTTTGCAGCCTCGGCAAAACTCAGCCCGTCCAGCTCCACCTGCGCGTTGAGCGCAATCATGGCCGCTTCATCGATGCGGCCGGCCAGGGGCTGCAGCGGTGCTGCATCGACAGCAGCGCGCATCAGCAGCACGGCGTCGTAGCGCGGGAAGAACTTGCGGTCGTCGACCAGCACACGCAGCGCATAACGGCCGACTTTGGCGTCCGTGGAATAGATGTCGATCACATCGACCTGTGCCGCCTTGATCGCGTCGTAAGCCAGGCCGTGGTCCAGCGCAGGGCCTGGCTGCAGCGCCATGCCATAGGCGCGCTGCAAGGCCGGCCAACCGTCGGCGCGGGCCTGGAATTCATGCGACAGGCCCAGCCTGAGCGCGCCCGGGGGCAGCTTCGCCAGGTCGCTGAGGGTCTGGATGCCCAGGCGCTGGGCCTCGCTGCCGCGCATGGCCAGCGCATAGGTGTTGTTGAAGCCCAGCGGCACAGCGGCCTTCAAACCACGCGGCGCCAGCCATTCGTTGAGTTGTGCCAGCGTCGGGTTGCCGTCCTTGGCCAGGTCAAGCTTGAGCAGTTCACCGACGATGGTGCCGGTGTATTCCGGATAGACATCCACGGCGCCGCTGGCCAGGGCTTGTTCAAGGATGCCGGTGTTGCCGAGGCCCTGCTTGTGGTCGGCCTTGACGCCGCCTTGCTCCAACGTCTGGCGCACCAGTTCGCCGAGGATGTAGCTTTCGGTGAAACGTTTGGAGCCGACCACCACGGTCTCGGCTGCGTCGGCAGCGTTGACGAGACCCGCACACAGCAGCAGCGGCGTCAGGGCGCGGATGAGTTTCAGCATGCCCGCATTCTGGCCGCGTTGCCGTGCGGCCCCGTTCCCCGAAACAAGACCATGACACCGGTCAACACGCATCGCCCCGGCCAGGCCACCGAGTTGCCGAACCTACGCGAAGCGCTGCTCCATTTCACGCCGCAGGGTGTAGGCCCGCGTCGTGGTGTC
>JANMKK010000408.1:0-15721 GCA_031372005.1 Rubrivivax sp. | reverse complement strand
AGGCTCGCCAGGCGGCCGGTGTCGGCGATCATTTCCATGCACAGTTGCGCTTCACGGTAGGTGGGCCCGCCGGGCACCGTGGTGCCGACGCCGGGGGCGATGTCGGCGTCGAGAAAGTCGACGTCGAAGCTGACGTGCAGGTGGGTCTTGTCGTCCAGCGTGGCCAGGGCCAGCTCCATCGCGTGGCGCATGCCCATCTCGTCGATGTAGCGCATGTCAAAGACTTCCAGGCCCACCTGGTGCACCAGGCGCTTTTCACCAGGATCCACGCTGCGGATGCCGATCTGCCGCACCACCTTCGGGTGGATGGCGGGCACGGTGCCGCCAATTTCGATGAGTTCTTGCGGCCCGTGCCCGCACAGGCACGCCACCGGCATGCCGTGGATGTTGCCGCTGGGCGTGAGCACGCTGGTGTTGAAGTCGGCATGCGCGTCCAGCCACAGCACGCGCAGCTTCTTGTTCGCTTCTCGGCAATGCCGCGCCACCGCGCTGATGCTGCCGATGCCCAGGCAGTGGTCACCGCCCAGCAGGATCGGCAAGCGGCCCAGTTGCAGCTCTGCATACACGGCGTCGTGCACCGCACGGTTCCAGGCCACCACCTCGTGCAGGTGGCGGTAGCCATCCACTGGCGGCAGCCAGGGGTTGGCCGGGCCACTCAAGTTGCCGCGGTCCAGCACTTCCAGGCCGTGGCCTTCCAGCGTGCTGCGGATATCGGCCACTCGCAAGGCTTCGGGCCCCATGCTCGCGCCGCGCGCGCCAGCGCCGATGTCGGTGGGGGCGCCGATGAGGCTGATGTGTCGGTTCATGGCAGCCGATTGTGCCGGCGCGCCAACGGACAGAGATGCGGTTTTGCGGTGCCTGCACTGAGCTTTGCTGCGTACAGTGAGGCGACCCTTTCGACTTTCAAGCCACCAGACCGCCTCCCATGAACCACAGCCCTGCCTGGCAAGACTGCATCAATCACGCGCTGGCGCACGAAACGATCTGGCCGCGCGACCCGGCGGCCGACCCCGCAGGCTGGGGCGTGCACCATGCGGACCCGCCGCCCTACAACCGTCTGCGTGGCCCGGTCCAGGCGCGCGGCGGTGTCTCGGGTGTGGCGCTGCAAGGCGGTCGTGAGGTGGCGGCCTGGGGCGAGCCGGACCGCGCTGACCTGACCTTCAGCGTCGCCAAGACCTGCCTCGGCCTGCTGGCCGGCGTGGCGCATGGCCAGGGGCTGTTGCCGGATGTCGACGAGCCGGTGGTGGCGCGTTTGCCGGGCATTGGTTTCGACGAAGGCAGCAACCGCCAGGTCACCTGGCGCCAGCTCTTCGAGCAGACCAGCGACTGGGAAGGCACCAGCTTCGGCCTGCCCGACACCGTGGACCGCTGGCGCGTGGTGGCGCACGACCCGCGCCCTGCCGGCGGCAAGAAGGGCGACGCACGGCCGTTGCAGGCGCCAGGCAGTTATTGGGAATACAACGATGTGCGCATCAACCAGTTGGCGCTGGCGCTGCTGCACCTGTTTGGAAAGCCGCTGCCCGAGGTGTTCCGCGAAACACTGATGCGCCCGCTGGCCGCCAGCGAAGGCTGGTCGTGGCGGGGTTACGACGATGCGTGGGTCGATTTGCAGGGCCAGCGCGTGCAGTCGGTGCCGGGGGGGTCGCATTGGGGCGGCGGCGTGGCCATCAGCGCGCGTGACCAGGCGCGGCTGGGGCAATTGATGTTGGCGGGCGGGCACCATGAAGGTCGTCCGCTGATCCCGACATCGTGGGTGAAGCGCATGCAGCAGCCTTGCGCGATGGCGCCGTTCTATGGCTGGCTGATATGGCTGAACCCCGAGGGCCAGACTTTCCCTGGCGCGTCCGCTCGCAGCAGCCTGATGGTGGGCGCGGGTGGCCACTATGTCTGGATCGAACCTGAGCACGACGCGGTGATCGCCGTGCGCTGGCTTGACGCGGCCGGGGTGGAAGGCTTCATGCGTCGCGCGAGCGTGGCGTTGGCGGCGCGGGTCTGAGACCCCGCCGTTCGCGATCAGATATCGACGGCGAATTCGCCCGTCTGCGTGGGCGGCTGGTCAAAGCCGTAGTGCACGGCCAGGATGTCCCACGCCTCTTCGGCCGTCTCCACATAACGGAAGAGACTCAGGTCACCCGCGCTGACCATGCCGGTCTCGACGAGGTAGTCGAAGTCGATCAGCCGCTCCCAGAACGCGCGGCCGAAGAGCAGGATCGGGCGCTTGCGGCTCTTGCCGTTTTGCACCAGTGTCATCGTCTCGAACAGTTCGTCCAGCGTGCCGAAGCCACCGGGGAAACAGACCAGTGCGATGCTGCGCATCAGGAAGTGCATCTTGCGCAGCGCGAAGTAGTGGAACTGGAAACACAGCTCCGGCGTGATGTAGGGGTTGGGCGCCTGTTCGTGCGGCAGCACGATGTTCAGGCCGATGCTCTTGCCGCCCACGTCATGGGCACCGCGGTTGCCGGCTTCCATGATGCCGGGGCCGCCGCCGGTGACGACGAAGAGCGGCGTTTCGTGGTCGCGCGAACGGCGCGTCGCCAGGGCGGCGAAGCGGCGCGCTTCGTCGTAGTAGCGGCTCATGGCAACGGCTGTTTCGGCGCGGCGGATGGCGGCTGAATCGTCGCTGGCCCGGGCCGTGGCCAGCATCTGCAAAGCGGCGTCGGGCGGCTGGATGCGCGCGCTGCCAAAGATCACGATGGTGGACTCCACGCCTTGTTCGCGTTGCACCAGTTCGGGTTTCAGCAACTCAAGCTGCATGCGCACCGGGCGCAGTTCTTCGCGCAGCAAGAACGCGCTGTCGGTGAAGGCCAGGCGGTAGGCACTTTCGGGTCCGGCATAGAGCCCAGCCTTGGGTGCGGCGGCGGCTTCTTCTTCGGCGCTGGGGAAGTTGCGCGCAGTCAGCGCGGGGTTCTTGGGTGTGTCCATGCTGCCGAGCTTAAGGCCAGTCGAAGTGAGCGAAGAGTCAGGCCAGAGGCATCAGCGAAAAGGCGCGCAGACAGCGCACTGCGGCTGCCGCGCCAGGGTGATGCTGTCCCACATCATGCGGCGTCCGTCCAGCATCAAGAGCCGTCCGACCAGTGATTCGCCGGCGCCAGTCAACAGCTTGATTGCCTCAGCGGCCTGCATGCTGCCGACGATGCCCACGAGCGGCGCCAGCACGCCCATCGTCGAGCAGGCCACGTCTTCATACGCCGCGTCGGGCGGGAAGATGCAGGCGTAGCAGGGTGCGTTGGCTTCGCGCGTGTCGTAGACCGAGATTTGCCCGTCCCAGCCGATGGCCGCGCCCGATACCAGCGGCTTGCCGCGCTGCACACACGCTGCATTGACTGCGTGGCGGGTGAGGAAGTTGTCGCTGCAGTCCAGCACCACGTCGGCTTGCGGCAGCCACTGCGCCAGCAGCGCGGCGTCGGCGCGCTGCACCAGCGCCTGCAACTGCACGTCGGGGTTGATCGCGGCCACCGTGGCACGCATGGATTCGGCTTTTGGCAGACCCAGGCGCGACTGGTTGTGGGCGATCTGGCGCTGCAGGTTGCTCAGGTCCACCGTGTCGTCATCGACCACCGTGATGCGGCCGACGCCCGCCGTCGCCAGGTACAGCGTTGCAGGGGAGCCCAGGCCGCCAGCGCCGATGACGAGAGCGTGTGCGTCGAGCAGGCGCTGCTGGCCTTCGATGCCGATGTCGTCAAGCATCAGGTGGCGGGCGTAGCGCAGCAGTTGCGGGTCGTTCATGCGTTTGTTGATGGGCCTGGATCTGCGGGCTGCTGAAATAACAGAGCCCGCCAGGGGCGGGCTCTGTGCCTGCGGGGAGGCGAGCTTACTTGTTCGGCTTGGCGCTGGCGGCCTCTGCGCGCTGCTCAACCGCAGTCTTGCTGGCCACCACCGGCAGGCCGCGCAACTGGTTCAACGCTTGCTGCAGCGGAAAGTCTTCGGCGGTGCCAAATTCAGGCAAGGGCTTGACGGGTTCCTTGGTCTTGGCGATCTGCTCTTCCAGCTTCTTGCGCGCCTCTTCGCGGGCCTTTTCGCGCGCCGCGTCGCGTTGTTCGTCGGCGCCCGTCAGGTGCTTGTCGAGGTCGGCTTCACGCATGCGCAGGGCGGCGTAGACGTTGCCTTCCAGTGTCTCATCCAGGAAAACATCGGGCACGATGCCCTTGGCCTGGATGCTGCGGCCACTGGGCGTGTAGTAGCGCGCGGTGGTGATCTTCAGCGCGGTGTCGGCCGGCAGCGGCCGGATCGTCTGCACAGAGCCCTTGCCGAAGGTCTGCGCGCCCATGATGGTGGCGCGCTTGTGGTCTTGCAGCGCGCCGGCAACGATTTCGCTGGCCGACGCCGAGCCTTCGTTCACCAGCACCACCAGCGGCACCGTCTTCAGCGCAGCGGGCAAGCGCTTGAGCGGGTCGGCACCGCCGCGGCGGGCGTAGTCGGATGCGTTGGCGCGGAAGCTCTGGCGCGATTCGACCATCTGGCCGTTGGTGGTCACCACCACCGTGTCCTGCGGCAGAAACGCGGCCGACAACGCCACGGCGCCATCCAGCAGGCCGCCAGGGTCGTTGCGCAAGTCAAGCACCAGGCCCTTGAGGTTGGGGTCCTGCTTGTAGAGGTCTTCAATCTTGCGCACGAAGTCATCGACTGTGCGGTCCTGGAACTGGCTGACGCGGATCCAGCCGTAGCCCGGTGCAGGCATGTTGGCGCGCACGCTCTGCATGCGGATTTCTTCGCGCACGATGGTCACCGGGAAGCTGCGGTTTTCGAGCTTGCGGAAAACCGTCAACACCACCTTCGTGCCGGGCTCGCCGCGCATCTTCTTCACGGCCTGGTCCACTGTCAGGCCCTTGACCGGGGTGTCGTCGATGCGGGTGATGAGGTCGCCGGGCTTCAAGCCGGCGCGGAAGGCGGGCGAGCCTTCGATGGGTGAAACGACCTTGACGAGGCCATCTTCCATGCCCATTTCAATGCCGATGCCGATGAACTTGCCGCCAGTATTTTCGCGGAATTCCTTGAAGGTTTTCTTGTCGAGGTACTGCGAATGGGGGTCAAGGCCCGCGACCATGCCGGCAATGGCGTCGGAGATAAGCTTCTTTTCATCGACGGGTTCGACGTATTCGGTCTTCACGCGGTCAAAGACGGCGGTGAGCTGCTGGACTTCTTCCAACGGCAGCGGGCTCATCGAATTGCGAGCCACTGCCTGCAGCTGCATGGTGGTCAGCGCACCGGCCACCACACCCACGGCCAGGATGCCGGCGACTTTCAGTTTGGAGCCCATGTTCAACGCGCCTTTCAAGGACAGCTTTCGAGCGCAAACGCACTCATCACCAGTATAGGACCGGCACGGGGATGGAGTGGTTCGCCCTTTAAAAGTTGCAGCGGTTTTGCAAAGACATATTGCCGGGGAATGGCTTGAACAACTGGCCTCGGCGGCCCGGGCGCGCGCACGGTGCAGCGTCGAATTCAGTCGCTGGCTGGCGCGGCCTGGCGCGGAAAGGTCACCACATGGTCCACTTCTGCGCGAATGCCGATCCATTCGCCAACCTGGTGGTCGTGGTGTGACGGTACGTGCGCCATCACGCGCTGGCCACCTTCCAGCCGCAGGGTCAACAGAAATTCAGAACCGCGGAAGGCCTTGCGTTCGATCAGCGCGCGCACCGGGCTGGCGTCATCGTGCACGATGTCGTCGGCGCGCAGCAGCACGTCGCACTCACCGTTGGGGAAGGCATCGGGCAGGGGGCAGCCGGCCACGTCGTCCAGTTCGCCCAAGGGCGTGCGCACGCGGGGCCCGTGTGGCCCCTGCATACCCTGAGCGCAGGCGACGATCTGCGCCGGCGCAAACACCCCGTGGCCGATGAACTGCGCCACAAAGCGGGTGGCCGGGCGGTGGTACAGCGTGTAGGCGTCGTCCCATTGCTCCAGGCGGCCCTTGTCCATGACGCCGATGACGTCGCCCACGGCGAAGGCTTCGAGCTGGTCGTGCGTCACCAGCAGCGCGGTCGTGGCACTCTCTTTCAGGATCACCCGAACTTCTTGCGCCAGACGCTCGCGCAGGTCCACGTCCAGGCTGGAAAAGGGTTCGTCCAGCAACAGCAGACGTGGCTTGGGCGCCAGCGCGCGGGCCAGCGCCACACGCTGTTGCTGGCCGCCGGACAGTTGGTGCGGCGCGCGCTTGGCGGCGTGGCTCAAGCCCACCAGGTCCAGCATCTGCTGCACGCGCTGTTGGCGCGCTGCGCGGGCGAGGCCGGCGACGCCAAAGGCCACGTTGTCGGCCACGCTCAAGTGGGGGAACAGGGCATAGTCCTGAAAGACCATGCCGATCTGGCGCTGCTCCGGCGCCAGGTGCTGGCCGCTGGCGGCATCGGACAGCACCGCGTCAGCGATGGTCACCCGCCCGCCAGCGCAGCGTTCGAGCCCTGCCACAGCGCGCAGCAGCGACGTCTTGCCGCAGCCCGACGGGCCGATCAGCACGCCCACTTGCCCCTGCTGCAGGCCCAGCGACACGCCTTCCACGGCGGCGCGGCCAGCGGCAGATTTCGGGTAGCGGACGGCCACTGACTCCAGGCTCAAGAACATCGGCCGATGATAATCGGCGGGGCTGAATGAGGATTGTTCGCATTCAAGCAACCTCTTTGCCACAGTCGATCTGTCGCTTTGCGCTCGCTGCTCCCGCCGTCAACCCGCCGTTACCCCGCCGTTATCAAACCACCCGCATGCGCCACCCGCTGACGCTTCTGCTCACCCTCCTTTGCCTGCTGCTGGCGCTGCCCGTGCTGGGGGTGCTGGCGGCCTGGTTTGCCGTCGATGCAGCCGCGCTGGCGGTGCTGAAGCACCAGGCGCAGACCGTGCTTCCCGACTACGCGTTGCAGTCGCTGCTGCTGGCTGGCGGGGTGGGCCTGGGTGTGATGTTGCTGGGTTCGGCGACGGCCGCCGCGGTCACGCTTTTCGACTTTCCCGGCCGCCGCGTTTTTGAATGGGCCTTGCTGCTGCCCCTGGCGATGCCGGCCTATGTGCTGGCCTACGCCTGGACCGATGCGCTGCAGTTCAGTGGCCCGTTGCAGAACGGCTTGCGGCAGGTTTTGGGGCCTGCCTTCGGCCTGACCGGGGCGCTCTGGCCCGACGTGCGCAGCCTGCCTGTTGCCGTGCTGCTCTTCGTGCTGTGCCTGTACCCCTACGTGTACCTGCTGACGCGCACCGCACTGGGTGAACGCGCGGTGCGTCTGATGGAAGCCGCGCGATTGCTGGGCGCGCCGATGCGCCGCCGGGTGCGGGAAGTGGCGCTGCCGATGGCGCGCCCGGCCATCGCCGCCGGCACCGCGCTGGCGCTGATGGAAACGCTGGCCGACTACGGCGTCGGTTCCTACTTCGGCCTGACCACCTTCAGCACCGGCATCTACAAAGCCTGGCTGGTGATGAACGACCGCGTCGCGGCGGCGCAATTGGCCGCCGTGCTGCTGGTGGTGGTGGCTGCGGTGCTGATGGCCGAACGCGCTGCGCAGCGCCGCCTGCGCTTTGCCAACAGCCGCACGGCCGCGCCGTCTGCCGATGCGCGTCCCCTGGTGCTGCAGGGGGCGGCCGCAGCGGCTGCGATGCTGCTGTGCGCGCTGCCGGTGCTGCTGGGCTTTGCGCTGCCGGTGGCGTGGCTGATGCGCATGCTGTGGCAAGAGGCACAGTTCTCGGAATTCGGCCTGCCGCTGGCGCGTTTTGCACAGTGGGTGCTGTCCAGCTTCAAGCTCGCCGCAGCCGCCGCGCTGGCGACCACGGCGTTGGCGCTGGTGCTGGCATTTGCGTTGCGCCAACGCCGGGGCAGGTTGCTACCGCCAGCTGCCCGCGTGTTGTCGCTGGGCTATGCGGTGCCGGGCGCGGTCATCGCCATTGGCATCCTGCTGCCCGTGAGCTGGTTGCAATCGCGCTGGCCCGACGCGGGTGCGGCGGCGCTGGTCACGGGCACGGTATTCGGGCTGCTGTACGCCTACCTGGTGCGCTTCTCGGCCGTGGCCCTGCAGTCGGTGGAAGCGGGCTATGCGCGCTTGCCGCTGTCGATCGACGAAACCGCGCGCCTGCTGGGCAGTGGCGCACGCCGCCTGTTCACGGAACTGCACCTGCCGTTGCTGCGCCGGTCTGCCGGTGCGGCGGCGCTGCTGGTGTTTGTCGATGTGATGAAGGAGTTGCCAGCCACGCTGGTCCTGCGGCCTTTTGGCAGCGACACGCTGGCCGTGGTGGCCTACAACCTGGCGCGCGACGAGCGCCTGGCCGAAGCCGCGCTGCCGTCACTGGCCATCGTCGCGGTGGGGCTGATTCCGGTGATTCTGCTCAGCCGCGCGCTGCGCGCCCCGGCAGCCTGAGGCGCGGTGGCGCGCCCGTTTCAGTCGCGGGCGGTGCGTGCCGAAATGGGGTCACGCGGCTTCGCCGCTGGAAAGGCTGACGCCCTTGTTTGACCTGCTCAAAAACCGGGCGCCCAGAGCTGGTAGCGACACCGGCAGCGACACCAACACCGGCACCAACACCGGCGCCGACGCCGGCCATGCGCATTGGGCGCAGGTTCGGCGCGATCCCCGCGACTGCGACCGTGCGCTGACCGGCACCACCCGCCGCTGGCTGCGCGAATTGCCGCCACGCCGCCGTCCGTTGCGCCTGTGCGAAGTTCACCCGCGCGTCGCCAACCGCATCGCCTGGTGCTGGCAGGATGCCATCCTGAGCGACGCCTTGCTGGACGACCTGCTGGTGGACCGGCGCGGTGGCCGCAACGGCTTCTCCCCGATCGTGGTGCGTGAACTGCGGCGGCTGCGCGAATTCAATGCGCAGCATCGCATCGAAACCGGGCCGGAGGGCTTGTTGGAGATTGCCGCGAGGGTGGTCGGGATGCGCTGATCTGACCTGGGCCCGGCCCGCTCCATCTGGTCCCACCGACAGGAATCGAACCTGTATCTGGCGCTTAGGAGGCGCCCGTTCTATCCATTGAACTACGGCGGGAAAATAGGGGACGAGACTGTGGCGAAACACCGCGCTCAACGCGGCACCACGGTGGATTTTCTCATGGCCGCGTCGGCCGGCGTTTCCTGCAAGCGCCAGGTCCAGATGATGTCCAGCGAGTTTTCCAGCCCGCTCTGCGCGCGCAGCGTGAAGCGCTGGGCGATGCGGTAGATGAGCTGCCAGGTGCCGGTGGTGGCGTTGAGCCCGCGTTCATAGCCCAGGTACCAGCGGCGCGACAACTGCTTGCCCAGTGTGATGACGGTTTCGCGCACGTCGCCATCGCTTTGTTTCAGCCCCAGTTCATCGATGCCCAGGCTCTTCAGCAGCGCGTCGGTGGGCGCTTCGCCTTCGCCCGACAGCAGCGCCACCGCCGCGCGCTGCAACAGCGCCGTGTCGGTGCGGCCCTGGCCGTCGGGCGCGCGGCCCAGACCCAGCCACGACAGCTTTTCGGTGTCGCTCATGTCGGGCTCGGAAAACAGGCGAATGCGCGGGCTTTGCAAGGTGCCGTTGACGACCACGCCAACCCGCGTGTCGATGCCGGGCCGCAGCGCCAGGATGTCCAGCCGCGGGTCGTCGGGCGGGCCGTTGAAGGCCACCACGCCGCGTTCCAGCTGCAGCTTCTGGCCATAGGCGGCATAGGTGCCTTCGTCGGCGCTGATGGTGCCGCGAACCTCCAGCCGGCCGCCGGGTGTGGACACGCGCACCTTGCCACTGAGGCCGGTGTCCAGGCCACGGCCGCGCACCCGCGTTTTCTCGCCAAGGTCCACTTCCAGCGCCAGCACGACATTGCGCCGCGGCGCGACGGCGCGCGCGTCGTTGGCGGCTTGTCCGACCTCGCCAGCGCGGCGCACGGTGACGTCGGCGTCCAGCGATGGCGCGTCGCCGCGGCTGGCGTCGAAGAGGCCTTCGTCCAGCTTGACGCGGCCTTCCAGGCGCAACTGGTCGGCGCTGAGCGTCAGGTCGGCCTGGCCGCTGGCAATGGCCAGCCGGTCGACGCGGCCCAGGGCCCGGAAGCGGTCGGCCTTGATCTGCAGTTTGGCCTGCGGCGCCTTGCCCAGCGTGGCGCCACCAGTGACGTTGAGCGTCCCATCACCGCCCTTCAGCGTGAAGCGCTCGATGGTGGCCTTGTCGCCTTCCAGCCGCGCGCTGACCTGGCCGTCGGTGACGTTCACACCCTGCAGCAGGTTGCGCAGGCTCAGGCCGCTGCCGGTGACTTCGCCGGCATAGCGCGGCTCGGCAAAGCGCCCGCTGAGCGTGGCCACCGTGCGCAGCTCACCCCCCAGGCGCCAGCCCGGCGGCACCCAGGCGCCCCAGATGCCCAGGTCGGCGACACGCGCCTGCACCTCGCCCGTCAGCACCGCGTCGGCGTGCGGCCAGCGCCGCTCTGGCGTGGTCTGCACGCGCACGCTGCCGGTCACTTCACCCAGGCTTCTTCCCTTGAACACGGGCATTAGCGTCCAGGCGCCGTCGTGCGCTGTCAGCGTGGCGCGCAACTCGGTCAGGCCCAGCAACTGCATGCCTTCATTGCCGGCGATGTGCAAGTCGCCGTCGCGGCGTTCAAAGATGAAGTCGGCGTCGAAGCGTTCTGCCGCGCGGATGTCCACCCGCGCCGCCAGTCGGATGTCGCCCGACCAGCCCATGCCCGGTTGCAGCCGGTTCAGCAGCGGCGCCAGCGCGAAGGGGTCAATGTCGGCGTGCAGCACCAGCTGCGGCTGGGCGCCGCGGAAGTCGCCCTTGACCTCGTCCCAGCGCAGCGTGACGTTGTCGGTGATCTGCACGCGGCCGGGGTCGGCTTGCAGCGCCACGAGCGTGCCGTCGGCGCTGAACTGCAGTTCAGCGCGCAGGTCGCGCGCCTGCGCCCACAGTGACGCCGGTGCGCTGGCGGTCAGGCTGCCGTCCCACGAACCCACCACCAGGCGGTTGATGCGCGCGCGCCAACGGCCGCCGCCAGCCCCGCCTGGGTCTGGCAGCCACGCGCCCTGCGCCAGCATCTGCGCCCGCGTGCCCGACTGCGCCTGCACACCCAGCAACTGCACCGCCATGTCGGGCGGCAGCAGCGGCATGGCGGCGTTGATGTCTATTCTGTGGTCGGCCAGCGTGCCGCTCAAATCGGCGCGCAGGTGGTCGGCGCGCTGGCCGCCAAACACCAGGCCCGCCAAGTCGAGCCGAGCCGACAGCGACTTGTCGCCACCGGTGTCCAGCCGCCAGTCGGCTTGCGCCGTCGCCACGCTGAGCGCGCCCGACTGCAACTGCGAAATGCGCAGGTTGCCTTCGCTGCGCACATTGGGCCAGCGGCCGTCTGCGGCCACCACGGCGGTGGCGGTGCCCTGGCGCGGCGCCCAGTTGGCCAGTGCCGGGTACAGCCGCATCAGCGGCGCCAGTGTGGCCAGCGCGTCGCCCTTGAGTTCGGCGCGCCAGCGGTCGGCCTGGCCGCTGCCGGCGGGGTCGCCACGGCCGTCGATGCTGATGCGGTTGCTGCCCAATTGAATTTCGCCGACCAGCTGCGCCACGGCCGGCGCGGCGGCCTGGGTGTAGCCCAGCTTGAAGTCGGCCGACACCGGCACGCCGGCCAACACCGAGTCATGCACCCTCAGCGTGCCATTGCCGGCCAGACGCTGCGCCAGCTCGAAGGCCGACAGGGCGGCTGCCTGGCCTGGCAGGCGCAGGTCAAGCTGCCAGCCTGCAGACAAGCGGTGCGGGCCTTGGCGCCAGGCTGAACCGGCGTTACCGGGGAACCAGGGCTTGGGGTCGAAATCGACCAGGCTGCCGGTGGTTTCCAGCTGCCAGTCGCGGCCGTCGCGCGCGCCTCGGCCGTTGCTGGCAGCCGCCGCGTTGATTTTGCCCACGCGCTGCAGCAACGCCTTCAGGCTGGCCGTGGCATTGCCGGACGCGGCGCGCAGCTGGGTGACCTCGAAGCGCTGGTCGGTGGCGTTGCCTTCCATGGTCAGCTGCACCGGCTGGGGTGCGGCGTCCAGCGTGCCGTTGAGATCAATCTTCCAGCTCAGCGACGGGCTGGCGGGGGTTGCAGCGCTGGCGCGTGAGGCACCCGGCGCCGATGCGGATTTGGCTGCGGCTGCAGGAGGCGCAATGTTGCCCCCCGGCGCCGGCAGGCCGCGCAGCGTGGCCTGCACCGGGCCCGACAGCTTCATGGCCGCCGCGCGGCCGTCCAGGCGCTGCGGCGTCACGCCGTCCAGCCTGGCGTCCAGCTTCAGTTCACGCCCTTGCCACACGGCGCTGCCGATCAGGCGGCCGGCGCTGGCCTTGGCGTCGGCCAGCCGGATATCAAAAGTCTGCGCTTCCAGCCGGTCAAGCTGCCGCAAGTCACCGCGCAGTTCGGCACTGACGCGCTGCACCGGCAGGCGGCCTTCGTTCCAGCGGCCGGGCAGGGCGTTGTCGACTTGCAGCACGGCGGAAATTGGCGCGTCCTTGGCGCGGGCGGCCAGCACGGCGCGGCCCTTGATGCGGGTCTGCGGTGCCTTCACCGACAGGGCCGACAAGTCCAGCTCCGCCGTCTGCAGATTGAGCTGCGTCAGCGGCCAGGCTTGCAGCGGTTGCAGCCCTGCCTGCAGGTCGACGGCCGGCGGTTCGCGCCCGGGCAGAGGCACGCCGCGCAGCGTGCCGCTGATCTGCATCTGCGGCACGTTGCCACCCGCGCTGAGCACGGCGGCCCAGCGCGGCGCATCGCCTTCACCCGCCGGCCGCAACGTGGCCTGCACCGCCAGTGGCAGCGGCGCCATGGTGCCGATCTTCATGCTGGCATCGGCGTGCACGCCCTGCCAGTCAGCCTGCACCGCAGCCACGCGGTGCTCGGCGCCGGGGCGCGCTTCCAGCACCAGGCCCTGCAGCGCCAAATGATCGACAGCGGGCAGGGCGTCGATGCGAAGTTCATCCACCTGGGTCTGCGTCACCGTCAGCGCCAGCGGTGAGTTGATGCCCGCCGGCAGGGGAATGGGCCGCGGCCCCGGCTTGCCGGTGCGCACGGTGATCTTGCGCACGTTCAACTGGTCGATGTGCAGCGCAGCCAGCGCGTGTTCATCGGGCCGCCAGGTCCAGCGCATGCCCGACGACGCCAGGCCTTCGAGCGTCACCGATTCCTGGCCCTGGTTCCAGGTGAGTTCGACACGTTCTGCCTTCCAGCTCTCGCCCAGCAGCGCGCCTTGAAAGCCCTTGACTTGCACCAGCGGCAGGCGCTGCAGCAGCCACTGCGTGCCGGCTTCGTCAAACAGGAACCAGCGCGCGACGCCCGTGAAGCCACCCGCCACCAACAGCAGGAAGGCCACCACCACCGCCAGCGGCAGCAGCAGCGACAGGCTGGTGCGCAGCGGTGCCGGGTCGGCGTGGCGCGGGTTGACGGGCGGCTTTTTCATGCGTTTCAGAACGCAATGCCGACGCTGAAGTGCAGGCGCGGCTTGTGCGTTTCACTGGGGTAGGCCAGGTCCAGCCGCAGCGGGCCGACGGGGCTGCGCCAGCGCACGCCCACGCCCACGCCGTAGACGGGCTTGAGCGCGCTGAAGCTGGCTGCTGCGTTGCCGGCATCGACAAACACCGCCCCCCACAGCGACGGCATGCTGTCCAGGAAGGGCCGCGCCAGTTCTGCGCTGGCGGTGAAGAGCGACAGGCCGCTGCCCACCGCGCCGTCCACCAGCGGCCCCAGGCTGCGGTAGGCATAGCCGCGCACCGATTCATCGCCGCCGGCGCGCCATTTCAAGGATTCGGGCACCACCATGCTGGAGCCCAGGATGACCTGCCCCAGTTCCAGCCGCGCCTGGCCGTACCAGGCCAGGCCCAGCGGCCGGTACACGGTGAGCCGGCCATAGACGCGGGCAAAGGGGCCGGCCTTGGCGTCAGTGCCATTCGAGACGCCGGCGCCGATCTGGATGGCGAGTGTTTCTCCCATCGTCGGCAGCACCACGCTGTCCAGGTCGCGCCAGCCGCCGTGGAAGTTGAGCGACAACGCGGTGGCGTCGTTGCGGTCACCGGCACTCGTGCGGCGCGACGACCTTTCGCCTTCGACGTAGAACAGCCTTTCGATGCGCTGCGTGTCCTGGGTGCGCCCCAAACGCAGGCGCTGCGACAGCACCACGTCGGTGTCGGACACCAGCCGCTCGACCGCACCGCCGAGCAGGTTGCGGTACAGGCCTTGGTCGGGCCGGGTGCTGATTTCTGCGTCCCCCGCCTGGCGCCTCTGGCCGACTTCGATCTTGATCTTGGACGAGGCCGGCAGGCCAAACACGCGCCGGTAGGTGTGCTCCACCGAGGCCCGCGGCCCCGTGTTGGCGCTGACGCCCAGGCCAAAGGTGTAGACCTGCAGCGGGGCTTCGCGCAGCCGCACCAGCACGGCGGCATCGGCAGCGCGTTCGGGGTCGGGGTCGAGCGTGACGTTGACGGTCTCGAACAGGCCCGACTTCTGCAGGCGCTCTTGAAAGTCCAGCAGCAGCGCTTCCGTCACCGGCACACCGCGTCTGGCGTATGCCAGGTTGCGCACGGTGTCGGCGTCCTGCGCCGCCAGGCCTTCGATCTGAATCTGCCCCAAACGGAAGAGAGGGCCGCTGTCGGCCACCAGGAAGAGGCGCACTTCGTTGCGCTCGGCATTCACATCGGCGCTGGTACCGGTCCACGAGGCCAGGGCGTAGCCGGCAGCGCGCAGGCGCGCCAGTGCGGCCGACTTGGCCGAGCTCCAGGCGGGGTTGCGGAAGTCGCTGCCCGCAGGCAGTTCCCAAGCCCTGCGCCATTGCGCCAGCGTGGCTGCGGCGTGTGCGTTGCCGCTGGTGGCGCCTGTCGCGCCGCGCTCCAGATCACCTTCAACCTCCAGCGTGACGCGCGAGACGTGTGCGCGCGCGCCGGGCGTTACCAATAGCTGCACCTGGTCGGGCTGGCCGGTGGCGCGGCCGGGTGCGCGCGTCACGCTGACCTGCGGCGCAAAGTAGCCTTCGGTCTGCAGCAGGTCACGCACCTGCGAGGGCGCGGCGTCAATCAGGCGCGCCCATTCGGTGTCATCGACATCGTCGCGGCTGATGCGGCCCAGGCGCACCACGTCCAGATGGCGTTCCAGCAGCGCCTTCAGCGCACCGGGCGCCTCAATCTCGATCTTCACGCCCAGCGTGGGCGACTGCTGTTCAAATTCTTGCGGGGTAACGAGCGAGAAGGCCTCGGGCGCGGGCCCGGCGGTTGTGGATGATGTTGCGGTGGGTGGCGCCGCCACTGTGCTGGCGCAGCCCGCCAACGCGGCGATGCACCCCAACGCCACCAGCCCACACACCCCATTCCACAGCACCCCATTCCACAGCACCCGGCGCGGCGCTGCCCCGTGGTATGAAACGGTCATTTGCTAAGCAGCCGCATCGCACCTTCCAGCCCGGCCAGCGTCAGCGGAAACATGCGCTGGTTGACCAGTTGCTGGACCACGGCAATGCTCTGCCGGTACTGCCACACGCCTTGCGGTTCCGGGTTGATCCAGGCGAATTTGGGGAACGCATTCATCAACCGCTGCAGCCATTCAACGCCGGCTTCTTCGTTGTTGTATTCCACGCTGCCGCCGGGCTGCAGGATTTCATAGGGGCTCATCGTCGCGTCGCCCACGAACAGCAATTTGTAGTCCTTGTTGTACTTGCGGATCACGTCCCAAGTGGCGTGTTTTTCGCTGTAGCGGCGCTTGTTGTTCTTCCACATGAAGTCGTAGACGCAGTTGTGTTCACGGAAATTTGCCCGGGGTGCCAACCCCCGGGACCATCCGCACACAAAACGCACCCCGGAGGGCGCGCGAGTAGCT
>JANMKK010000379.1:0-3847 GCA_031372005.1 Rubrivivax sp. | reverse complement strand
CACAGAACATCGTGTGGGTGACGCCTGAAGGTGGTGGCGGGCCGAACTATGCCGGAATGTGAATGGCCCCTGGCGGCGCAGCGTCGCCAGGGCTGATCAGCGCCAGCAGACGCACCGGTTTCGCAAAACCTGCGCTGCGTTTTTCAAGCGCTGCCAGTGCCATCAACTGTTCATGCGACAGGCCGCCCTGGACGACGATGAAGGTCGGCCGACGGGGCTGAAACCGGGCCAGTGCCTGCCACGCACTTTGCTCGTCAGGCACGCAGCCGCCGTCCCAGACATCACCCGCTTGCGCAGACTGCCACAAACGCGCGTCCTGGAGCTTCACCGACAGGCGCAGCTGAATTCGCGCGGCTGCGGTTTTGCACGCCGCAAGGCGGTCGCTGCCGTCCAGCGCCAGCGCCAGCGCAGCCGCACGTTGGCGCGCCATGCCCACGTCAGGGGCGCGATGAAGCGCGGTCTGCCAAGGCTGCTTCAAGTCTGACAGACACCAGTCGCGCAAGGCCGGCCAGGCGGGCGCCGAGGTGGCATCAAAGGGCCGCAACGCCGCATCGTCAAAACCCGCACCCAGTGCGCGCCACCGCGCTGCGATCAACGCCATGCGCTCGACAAATGCGGCGCCTCTGGTGTCTGCAGCAAGCCACGCGGCTGGGCAATCGGCTGGGCGGTCAACACCATCTCGGTCAGCCGCCAGCCAGTTTCATCAATGCACGGCGCGTGCCACCGGCGCCCAGCGGCACACCCTGTGCTTCCAGCGCGGCCTCCACCGCCGCCAGCGCGCCCAGCACCTGGGCAGGGTTCTGGTCGCCGAGGTGGCCGATGCGAAAGCCGCGCCCCTGCAACGGACCCAGGGCGCCCGCGAAGGCGACCTGATAGTGCTCGCGGGCCAGTGTGCGCAAGCCATCGACATCGGTGCCGATAGGCACGCTGACGGTGGTGACGGCGTTCGAGCGGCTGGACGGTTCACGGGCAAAGAAGTCGAGCGCACCGCCTTCACGCCAGCCTTCCACCGCCGCGTGCACCAAACCGGCCAATTGGCGGTGGCGCGCCAGCACTTGCGGCAGCCCTTCGCGGGCGATGAGGCCGAGCGCGGCGACCAATGCGGCCAGCAGGTTCTGCGGCGGCGTGCCGCAGAACTTGCGATACGACAGCGGGTTCTTGCGCAGCACCATGTCCCAGTAGAAGCGCGGCGCCGGGTTGCGCTGCGCGGCCGAAAAGGCGGCTGCATTGGTGGCGACAAAGCCGATGCCGGGCGGGCTCATCAAGCCCTTTTGCGACGCACCCACGGCCACGTCCACGCGCCATGCGTCCATCGCGAAAATCTCGGCAGCGAGCGATGCGACCACGTCCACCACCAGCAGCGCCGGGTGGTCTGCCGCGTCCATCGCCGCGCGCAGCGCGGGCACATCGCTCGTGATGCCGCTGGACGTGTCGGTGTGGACGACGAAGACGGCGACGATCTCGTGCTTCACATCCTGCTGCAGCGCTGAACGCACGGCCGCCGCGTCGATCGGCAGGCCTTCGGTCCATGCCGTGCGCTGCACTCGGCGGCCCAGCGCTTCGGTCTGCACGGCCCACGATTCCGAGAAGTGGCCCGTCGCCGGGATCAGCACCAGGCCGTTCGGCGGCACGATGTTTTCAACCACCGCTTCCCACGCGCCGTGGCCGTTGCAGCCGTACAGGAAGACGTCGGCATCACGGGTCTGCAGCAACTGCTTCAAGCCTTGTTCACAGGCGGCAATCGTTTCATCGACACGCGGGTCGCCCATGTCCATGGGCTGGCGCATCAGTGCGTGCAGCACCTCGTCGGGCAAGGGTGTGGGCCCGGGCGAGTGCAGCAGGCGGCGGCCGGGAATGCGGGGCGGTGTGCTCATCCAGCAATGGTAAGCGGGGTGCCCGACCCAGCCTGCCACGACAATTGCCGCCGCCTCATCAACACCACCACCGGGAAGCCGCACCATGCATCGCCGAGACTTCATCACCCGCGCCAGCGCCGCTGGCTGGGCAAGCACACTGGCCGCCAGGCCCGCATGGGCACAGGCCAAGCCGATCCGCATCATCGTGCCCTTCGCCGCCGGCGGCGCCATCGACGTGACGGCGCGTGTGCTGGCTGAAGCGGCGCGCAGCGCACTCGGCAACATCGTCATCGAAAACAAACCCGGCGGTGGCGGCGGCATTGGCGTGGACATGGTGGCCAAGGCGCCACCCGATGGCCTGACGCTGGGCATTGCCGCAGTGGCCATGCATGCCATCAACCCGTGGCTCTTCACGAAGCTGCCCTACGACCCGATCAAGGACTTCGCGCCCATCACGCAGATGGTGCGCATCCCCAACGTGCTGGTGATGAATGCCGACACCGCCAGGCGCTTGAACATCGCGTCGCTGAAAGACTTTCTGACCTATGCCAAGGCCAACCCGGGCAAACTGAACTACGCCAGCGGCGGCAACGGCAGCGCGGGCCACCTGGGTGGCGAGATCTTCAAGCAGCGCGCCGGCTTCTTCGCCGTGCACATCCCCTACAACGGCGGCGCACCGTCGCAGCTGGCGTTGGTGTCGGGCCAGGTGGACTACAGCCTGGACAACCTGGCCACTGCCGCCGTCAACATCCGCGCCGGCAAACTGCTGCCACTGGCCGTCACGTCATCGCAGCGCAGCCCGCTGCTGACCGATGTGCCACCGATTGCCGACACGCTGCCGGGCTTTGAGATCGACACCTGGTGGGGCCTGATCGCACCCGCCGGCACGCCGCGCGATGTGGTGTCGCGGCTGAATGCCGCTTTTGTGTCGGCCCTGCAGGCGCCGGAGACGAAGACACGTTTTGCGCAGCTGATGGCCGAGCCGGTGCCAAGCACGCCGGAGCAGTTTGCCGGGCTCATTCAGCGTGAGCTCAAGCGCTATGAGAGCGTGGTGAAGGCGAGTGGCGCGAAGGCTGACTGAGGCTGACTGAGGCCGACTGAAAACCGACCGCGGGCCGGCCTCACCAGCGCGGCGGCCGCTTGTCGATGAAAGCCTGCACCCCTTCCAGCGCGCTGCCGTCCATCATGTTGCAGGCCATCGTCTGCGCCGCGTCGTCATACGCGGCCTGCACGCCCACTTCCAGCTGGCGGTAGAAAAGTGCCTTGCCCATGGCGATGGCGACGCGCGGCTTGCTGACGATGCGCTGCACCAGCGTTTCAACCTCCGCGTCCAGCTGATCGGCATTCACGACGCGGTTCACAAGGCCCTGCAACCGCGCTTCTTCGGCGCTGATGAAGTCGCCCGTCACCAGCATCTCGAAGGCTGCCTTGCGCTGCAGGTTGCGGGTCAGCGCCACGCTGGGCGTGCTGCAGAACAGGCCCAGGTTGACGCCGCTGACCGCAAAGCGCGCATCGCGCGCGGCTACGGCCAGGTCGCACTGCGCCACCAGTTGGCAGCCTGCGGCAGTGGCCATGCCCTGCACGCGCGCGATCACCGGGACGGGCAGCTTCTGGATGCTCATCATCACGCGGCCGCACTGCGCAAAGAGTTGCTCGTAATACGCCAGCGAAGGCTCGGCGCGCATCTCTTTCAAGTCGTGGCCGGCGCAGAAGGCCTTGCCGGCGGCGGCCAGCACCACCACGCGCACGCTGTCGTCTACCGCTGCGCGGTCGAGCGCCGTTTGCATGGCATCCAGCAGTGCCGCGCTCAGCGCGTTGTAGGCCAACGGCCGGTTCAGCGTCAGCGTGAGCACGCCGCGCTCGTCTTGCTCACTCAGCACCAGTGCGGTGTCGTTCATGATGGGTGTGCTCATTCGTTGGTGGTTCCGGACTTCGCCCGCTCACGCAACTGGAACTTCTGGATCTTGCCGGTGCTGGTCTTGGGGATCGGC
>JANMKK010000337.1:0-19795 GCA_031372005.1 Rubrivivax sp. | reverse complement strand
GCCACGCCCGCCGGGTTGGGCGCGTTGGCGATGACGGTCAAGCCGCCGCCGGCCACTGCACCGGCCACCAGCATGTACTTGGCGGCGTCGGACATACCGGTGATGAGCGACCCCAGGTAAGTCAGCGCTGCGTTGTCGGTGATGGCCGTCAGGCCCATGGCGCCGAAGAACAGCGCGGTGGGCTCCAAGCCCGACACGATGGGTTGCAGCCACCAGCGCTGCAGGCCGCCCAGCACCACCAGGCCAGCCAGGAAGAAGCCGACCAAGAGTGCTTCCTTCAAGATCAGCGGCGACTGGTGCCGTTCATAGGCCTGCGCATAGCCCAGAAACAGCAGGAATAGGCCCAGGAAAATGACCGGGTGGTGGGCGAAGGCGACCACGGCTGCCAGGACGGCGAGGTGGATCGCGGTCACAAGCAGCGGCACCTTCGCGCGGACCGCCGCGTCCACCTGGGGCTCTGCGTTCTGCGGGCCCAGGTGCCGCCGCAGCAGCCACGTGATGCCTGTGGCATTGATGATCACGGCAATGCCGGCCTTCCACCCAAACTGTGTGGCCATGAAGGCGCTGTCCCAGTTCCAGGCGGCGGCCACCATCAACACCGGCGGGGCGGCAAAGCTCGTCAGCGTGCCGCCGATCGAGATGTTGACGAAGAGCACGCCCAGCGCGCCGTACTTCAGCCATTCCGGGATGCCGGGCCTGAACACCAGCGGTGCCAACATCAGCGCCGCCAGCGTCATCGCCGCCGGCTCGGTGACCAGCGACCCCACCAGCGGCACAAAGGCCAGGCACAACCAGGTCTGCGCCAGCGCGCTGGGCATCGGCATGCGCCGGGCCATGCCAGCGACCACCCCCTGGATGCATTCCAGCACCGGCCGCGACGCGGCCACGACCATGATCACAAAGACGAAGAGCGGTTCGGTGTACGACAGCGATTCGGCATACGCCACCGCCTTGTCGCCGCCCTGCACGCCCGCCATCAGCGCGATGAGCACGGCAGCCCAGAAGCCGAAGACCACCTCGACTTCGCCCAGCAGGTGAAAGAGGCCTGCATGCCGCCCCTGCTGGCGCGCCAGGTGCTCGAAGAATTTGGTGGAGAAGGTGTGGACGACAGCCAGCGCGAAGAGCCCGGCGGCAAGGGTGTCGATGGTCATCGGGTGCCGGTGGCGGGCGCTGCGGACGAAGCCGCTGGCGCAGCTGGCGCTGGGGGTGTCGGCGCTGTTGGCACAGCAGCCGGGTGCTGCTTGTAGATGGACTGCGCCAGGGCCAGCAGCGTCTCTTTCGGCAGTTCACCCACCAGTGCATAACCGGCGCCTTCTTCGACCCAGTAGAAGAGCCCCAGCTTGCCTTGCTGTTCATAACGGAAGGCGGTGTCGACGCCTTTTTCGGGCTTGCGCAGGTAGACGGTGACGCGGCGCGGCTGGCCTGTGGCGGGGGCGTCCTGGTACATCAGCTGCGCGCTCTTGCCCGGGCCGTCGGGCAACAGTCGGCCGCCCACCAGTTCAAAGCCCAGTGCGTGCAGGTCGAAGAGCTTGACGGGGATATCGATGCGGCGCGTCAGCCAGCGCGCCAAGTGTTCTTCCTGAGCTTTCACTTCCACCGGGTGGCGCGGTTCGGCGACGTAGATGCTGTGCGCGTAGGCGGCGCGCTGCACCCAGCCTTGCGCCGTGCCGGGGGCCAGCTGCTGGCGCAGTTGCGCGGCCAGCTCGGCCTGCATCTGCTGATGCCATTGCTGTTGCCACTGCCACACCGCGCCACCGCCCAGCAATGCGCCGCCCACCAGCAGGCCCGCGGCGGCGGCGGCGACCGCCCAGCGCGGCGGCATGCGGTGGTTGCGGCGCCAGACGGTGACTTTCAGGGCGTCGGGTGCGGGTTCGTGCAGCACACGGCCGAACAGTCGGGCCATGGCGTCGCGGTCGGCCGCCCAGGCCTGCACCCGCGCGCCGTCGGCCGGATGGGCTTGCAGCCAGGCTTGCACCTGTTCGCGCTCGGCAGCGCCGAGCTCACCATCGACATAGGCGCTGAGTTGCTCATCGCTGATCGTGGGGCCGTGAGGGGGGCCGTGAGTGGGGCCGCGGCCTGGTTTCATGCGCTCGCTGTCCATGCTCAGACCACCCGCTTGAGCTGCGTGACCGTTTCGGTTCGGGCTGGCCGCTCATGCCCGTCCAGAAACTTGCGCAGCGTGGCGCGGCCACGGCACACACGCGACATCACGGTGCCGATGGGGATGCGCAGCACGCCGGCCGCTTCGGCATAGCTGAGCTGTTCAACACACACCAGCAGCAGCGGGTCGCGCTGTTCGGGCGACAGTTGCGCCAGGGCGGCCTGCAAGTCCAGCCGCAGGCCCATGTTGGGGCCCGCGTCGGCGTTGTTTTCATCTTGCACCCGCTGCAATTCGGTGGGGTCGGTGACCGTCATGCGGGACTCCCGGCGCACCGTGTCCAGGTGCGCGTTGTGGGCGATGGACAGCAGCCAGACGCCCATCTCGCGCTGCGGGTCGAATTGTTGCCAGTGCGACAGCGCCCGCTCCAGCGCCTGTTGCGACAGGTCGTCAGCCGCCGCTGCATCAAAGGTCAAGGCCCGCGCGTACCGGCGCAGCCGCGGAATGACGTCCAGCAGCTGCATTCGAAAGGCGGGCGGGGCGTCCACTGTCTGGTTTACGTTGCGTGCGGGAGCATTATTCCCCGCCGACTTGAAAGCAGCCCACCGCGCACCCAGATGCCGCCGATGAACGACATCCGCATCCAGCTGGCCTGCCCGCATTGCCACGCCACCAACCGGTTGCCCGCCAGCCGCATCGACGATGCACCGGTGTGCGGCAAGTGTGGCCAGCCGCTGCTGCAGGGCCAACCGCTGGACCTGGCCGACGACAACTTTGACGCCGTCGTCAACGCCACCAAACTGCCGGTGGTGGTGGACTTCTGGTCCGCCTGGTGCGGCCCCTGCCGGGCGATGGCGCCGGCCTTCAAGCAGGCCGCCGCGCAACTGCAAGGCCAGGCGCTGCTGGTGAAGGTGGACAGCGACGCCAACCCGGGCTTGAGCGCGCGTTACGGCATCCGCAGCATCCCGACGTTGCTGCGCTTGAAGGGCGGGGTGGAAACAGCGCGGCAGTCGGGTGCGGTGCCGGCGCCGGCGATCGTGGAGCTGGCGTTGGGGCGCGGCTGACGCCTCAGCTTCGCGGCGCCGGCTTGCGCCACAGCAGCACGTCGGTGAAGTCGAAAAAGTGCTGCGTCCTGTCGTAGGACGTGTGGTGCACATCCTGGCGAAGGAGTGTCATCGATGCCGGGTCCACCCAGTGCGTGTTGTGCAGCTTGAGAGCGCTGCCGGGCGAGATTGATTCGCCGCTGGATTCAATGCGGAAGGCCCGGTAGCGCCCTGCCGGCACGACCATGTCCTCCAGCGCCGCCACCCGGTGGTCGTAGAAGTTTCGCGCCGCCGTGCCGCCAGTGATTGTGTTGGTGAACGCCGAGCGCCAGCGTTTGCCGACTTGCAGGTCGGCCGGTGCGACTGCCACCGCCGGGTCTTTGGCGCCAAAGCCGTTGAGGAGCACGCCGCCCATTTGGTCGAAGATGGTTTTGCCACCGTTGATCAACACCCGTCCGCCCTCAATGGCCGTGACCTCGCCGCGAATGCGGCTGACGCGGTTGCCTGCCAGCCTGTCCGTGCGCTCGACGGCCCAACTGTCGCCGACGCGGAAGCGGTCCACGCCCGCAGGCAGCATGTCGACCGCCTGCATCGCCTGCACCTGAGGCCGGTTGAGCTGGTCAAGCCGGAACTGGGCCAGCTCGCTGATGCGCCCGCTGGGGTAGCGCTGCAGGAAGGCATAGAAGTCTTCAGCACGGCGTGAGTCCTGGATGCGGTCCCACTCGGCCTTCTCGGCATTGAATTCGGCGTCGCGCCGCAAGGCGCTTGGGGCTTCCACCTTTTGCCCGGTGGCAAAGACGAAGTCGTCTTCCAGGCTCGTGCTCTCCCAGGGGATCTGCCGCCCCTGGCTGGCCTTGCGCACCTGCAGCCGCACGCGCTTGAAGACGTCTTCGATGCGCGCGTCCTGGCGCGGCATTTCCTGCAGCAGGAAGCGCGTGTAAAGGCCGTTGCCGTCGGCCGCGCTGCCGTCTTCGGCCACGTTGCCGGGTGCGGTGGCGTATGCGAAGAAGGTGCCGGGCGGTGCGTCCAGCGGCGCCAGGCCCTTGGCCGATGCGCTGGCGCCGAAAGGGTTGTCGCGGCAGGCGTCGAGCACGACGATGTTCATGCGGTTGCCGGCCGACTTGAAGGCGTCCATGACGGACTGGATGTCCACCGTCTGCCGCGGCACGTCAGCGGCAGAGCGCGGTGCGGCATCCACCGGGACGAGGTAGTTGCGCCAGTCCACTTGCAGGCCATGGCCGGCGTAGTACAGCAGGCCGATGCCGTTCTGGCCGCGCAGCAGCGCCTGCGCGCGGGCCAGAGCCTGCTCCATCTGCAATTTGCCAGCGTCGCGCGCTTCAACCACCTGGAATCCCATGGCCGACAGCGCCGCGCTCATCGCCTTGGCGTCGTTGGCCGCGTTGGGCAGCGGTGCGCCGGCGTAGGCGGCGTTGCCGATGACCAGGGCCACGCGCGTGCCAGGCATCGTGGCGGCCTGCGATGGCGTCAGCCAGCCCGCCAATGGCACCAGTGGCGTCATCAGCGGCGTCATCAGCGGCGCCATCAGCAGCGACCGCCGGCGCCAGCCGCTCACGGCACCGCCTGCACACGCAGCAGTGCGGCGCCGAACGCGTCAGAGCAACTGGCAGCGCCTGGTTTGCCGCAGCCGACGGCCGGCGTGCCGTTGGACAAAATCCATTGCAGCCGCGCGCGGCCTTCGGCGTCAAGCAATGTCTTCATGAAAGGGCCGCTCTTTTCCGACGTTAGCGACTTCAGGTCGCGCGGCGCGTCGGTCACCATCACCAGCAGCGTTTCGGTGCCGGCCGGGCCGCCGGCCAGCACCTCCCAACCCTTGCCCGGCAGCGACACGCGCTGGCCAGCGCGCACGCGGTTGTCAGTGGCCAGGTCGTTGGGATACAGCAGGTACAGGCTTTTGCCGTCCGAGCCTGCCAGGGCGACATAGAGGTGGCCGTCGCGCGCCGGTGTGACGTCGATTTCGAGCAGGTCGGTGCCGATCTTCAGTTGCGACTGGCGGGTGGTGGCGACGACGCGGCGCGCGCCGTCGCGCTGCTGGTGAAGTTCGGTCAGGATCTCGGCCGGCGTGGCCAGGCGGGCGGGGGCAGGCGCGGCTAAGGGCGCGGACAAGGGCGCGGTTATGGGCGCGGATAAGGGCGCGGATAAGGGCGCTGTTATTAGCGCGGTTGAGGTCGCTGTCGAAGGCGGTTTTGAAGGCGTCGTCACCACCGCACCCGTTGCCGCAAACGCCGCACCCATCCATGCCGGCACAAAGCTCGCGTTGCCGGCCACCGTCATCTGCTGACCCAAAATGCCCGGCTGCCCGGCCAGGCCCGACGTCACCTTGGCCTGCGCGCAGCGGGTCACTTCATCGACCGTGATGGCGCCGCTGCCGTCCAGGTCTTTCGCCTGGCCCAGCAGGCAGTCGCGCCATGATGACGTGGCAAAGCCGCCCTGGGTGCTGCTGTCGAAGCTGACTTCGTCGGGCCGGCTGGCGGCCACGTGCACCACGTTCTGCGGCAGCGCCTGCTGCTGTTGCATCACCAGCGCCAGGCTGCGCGTGCGGAAGTTGCTGGGCTTGGCGCAGTGTTCGGGCGCGCCGACACGGGTGAACTTGGGCGTGACGACGTCGTCACCGAAACGCAGCGACCGGGTGCGAAAAGGCGCGCCCGCCACACCGCCTGAAAAGCAGGCGTCGTAGAACACCAGCATCTTGTCGGCGCGCTGGGCCAGCGGCGCCAGGCGTTCGCCCATCTCGACGTTGGTCAGCACCTTGCCGTCGGCGGCCATCAGCCCTTCGACGCAGTCGTCCTGCTTGATCTTCTCGTCGAACCAGCGCGTGCCGTGACCCGAGTAGTAGACGAAGACGCGGTCACCGTCGACTATCCGCGCCTGCAGCGCCGTGATCTCGCTGCGGATGCGGTCGGCGGTGGCGTCCTGGTCGCGCAGCAGGCGGATGTTGGCGTCGGGCACGGCCATGGCTGCGGCCATGCGGCGCGCGCTGACCATGTCGTGGCGCATGCCCTTGAGCGTGGGGATGTCGGGGTCGATGTATTCGCCGATGCCGATGATCAGCGCGTGGCGGGTGTTGCGTTCGGCCGGCAGGGTTTGGGCCTGTACTTGCGCTTGAACTTGCGCGAAGCCCGGCAGCGCCAGAGTCAGCAGCACCGCGGCGCACAGCGTGGCGAAGGCTTTCATTCGACCGTCACCACACGCACGCGGCGGTTGTCAGCTGACATCGGGTCCTTTGGGTTGGCCGGTTCGCTGGACCCCTTGCCGACGGCCTTCAGCCGCGCCGGGTGCACGCCCAGCGCCACCAGGTACAGCCGCACTTCGTCGGCGCGCTGCTGCGACAGCCGCAGGTTGGCCGCGGGCACGCCACGCCCGTCGGTGTGGCCTTCGATGACAAAGCGGTTGGCCTTGAGGTCGGGCGACAGCAGTGCGGCGACGAGGTTGCCCAGCACCGCACCGCTTTCAGCCCGCACGCGGGCGGAGTTGAGGTCGAACTGGATGGCCAGCGACAGGCTGGGCGCAGGCCCGGTCGCTGCCACCTCCGTGGGGGCTGGTGAAGCTGGGGTGGCGGGCGTGGGTGCGGTGGTGGTTGCCGCAGTCGGCGCAGGCGCAGGCGCGGGTGCCGGGGTGGGTGCGGGTGCGGGTGCGGGTGCTGCGGGCGCGGGCGCGGGCGCGGGCGCGGGCGCCAGGGCAGGCGGCGTGACCACGCCCACCGTGTGGTCCGCAGCCGGTGCAGAGCCGGCCATATCGGGGGCCTGGCGCACCAGCAGATTGCGCATGCCGCGGTTGGCGGCAGGCTTCAGCGCGTCGATCATCTGCCGCGTTTCAGGCGCGGCCGCCGGCACGTTCTGCGCGGCGGCCAGGCCCGGCGCCAGCAGGGCCCACGCCAGGGCCCACGCCAAGACCGACGCCAAGACCGATGCCAAGACCGGCCGGCACAGCCGGGTTCCGTGTTCAACGGCCATGACCGCGTCCTTCGTGTCGGATCTGCGCTTCCATCAATGTCACGTCTCCGGGTTGGTATTCAGGGCTGCCGGCAAACACCAGGTGGGTGTCCGGCTGCGTCAGGTTCACCAGCGCACGCGGAACGACTGTGCCGTACGCGCCGGCGGGGTTGCCAGCCGGGTTGCCAAGGTGTGCTGATTGAAGCACCGGCGCGGCCGTGCAGGGCGGCAACTTTCCCTGGAACTCTGCAGCCCAGGGCTTGCCGGCCGCTTCGGCGGGCAGGCAGGGGTAGAAGTAGAAGCGCAGCCGCTCCAGACCCGGCTGGCCTTGCAGCTGGATGCCCTTGTCGCGCGGAATGCGGTTGAGCTGATCGACCAACACGGTGTGGGTGCCCAAGTCGGCAACGCGGCCGGTGGTGTCGATGTTTTCCAGTCGCACGCGGCCTGGGAGGCTCGTCGAAAACTGCAGCACGAAGACATCGCCCGTGCGCAGCAGCGCACCGCTGCCGGCCACCGGCAAGGGCCGCAGCACGGCGAAGGTGACGGGGTCGAGCTGTTCCATCGCGTAGCCCAGGGCCGGCACGAATGCGGGCGAGAGGGTCGGCACTGCGCCAGCGCCAGCGCCAGGGTTGCGGTTGTCTGGCGACGCCAAGGTGGCTCTGTGCTGCTGCGCCAGACGGCGAAAGAGGCCGCTCTCACCCGCCGCATCCGCCGCACCCGCCGCACCGCCCGCACGGGCAGCACCATCGCGGCTGGCCGGGGCCACCCGCTCCAGCACCTGGCCCAGCAAGGGCGACAGCTTGGCGGCAGGTTCTTCATTGGCGGCGGCCGGCACGGCGGCGGCCAGGCTCACCAGCCAGCAGGCGCGGCCGCGGGTGCGGGTCCGGCCCACCGCCGCAGCCGTCATGACGCTGCCCCGACCCGGATGCGCAGCTCCTGCTCGGCCGTGTTGCCCTGGTCGTCGGCCACCTGCAGGATCAGCCGGTGCTGGCCGTCGGGCACCACCGCGCGGTCCACCACCACGCCGCTTTCGGTGACGGTGGCGTGCCGACGCAGGCGGTCGGTGAGGTCGATCTTCAAGAGGCCGTACAGCACCCGAAAGCTCGACGGCACGATGCGCGTGCCCGGTGTCGGCGTGAAGGCGACTTCGATGCGCAGCGGCGCCGCCACCGTGGTGCCGGCTGTTGTGGGGCTGATGACGCGGATGCCCGGCGCGTTGGCCTTGGGGCCGACGGCCTGGCGCGGGCGAATCTCGGGCGGCGCTTCCAGTTCGGCCTTGGCCGTCTGCCGCGCTTCGGCCGCCGTGATCAGGTCAAAGGCGCCGGTGGCCTGGATCTGCGCTTGGGCTTGCGCTGCCCCGGCCCACAGCATCGACAGCACCACCCCGGCTGCAGCCAGGCTCCACACGGACTTGTTCATGGTCGGACTCCTTCAGTTTGCACTTCCGTCGTGGGCCGGTTCTGCGCGCTGCAGGCAGGCTTCACGATGGCTGGATTGGACAACGGTGCCGCAGTGTGCCCAATGATCCCGAGGGATACGGGGAATGATTCACGGCCCTGGTCAGGTCGCTGATCACGGCCCACTTTTTGGCGCCATCAGCCGCAGCGTGCCCACCAGTGTCGCCAGCGCCACCGGTTTGCCCAGCAGCGTGCAGCGCTTGGGCAGCGGCACGGTGCCCATCACCGAAATGCGGCCGGTGACGATGACGGCCGGCACCAGCATTTCCCACTCGGCACGCAACGCCATCACGGCGGCCAGGCCGTCGGCTTTGCCGGTGCCCAGATCGAGGTCGAAGACCAGTGCGTCGGGAAAGCGCGGTTCGTCGTCCAGCAGCAGCTTGAGCTGTTCCAGCGAGCCGGCATCCACCAGCGTGGCGCCCGCGCCTTGCAGCGCGGCGCGCAGTGCGGCGCGGGTGCCGGGCTCGTCGTCCAGCAGCGCCAGCAGCCAGCCGTCTAGCCGGCTTGCATCGGCGGCTGCAGCACCGCCAGCGGCAGCCCCTGGCGCCACCGGTTGCGGCCCCGGGCGCCGCAGCGCTGCCGGCACCTGGACCCGAAAGCGCGTGCCCCGGCCCAGCGTGCTGCGCAGCGGCGCCAGCCGCAGGCCCAGCTGCGCCGCGAGGCCCCGCACGATGGCCAGCCCCAGGCCGCGCCCGCCACGCGACGCGCCCTGTGTGGCGCCGCCACCGTCCGCCAGTTGCACATAGGGTTCGAAGACCGCTTCGAGCTTGTCGGCCGGAATGCCGCGGCCGTTGTCAACGACGTCGATGACGAGGCCTTCGCTGCCATCGTTTGCCCGCTGCGGCCGCACCGCCAGCACCACGCGCGCCGGCTGCGCCGGCCGACCTGGACGCGGGCCCAGGCTATAGCGCACGGCGTTGCCGGCCAGGTTCTGCACCAGGCGTGCAAGCTGCGTGCGGTCGGTGTGCAGCCACTGGTGGCGGCCGTGCACGCTCAGGCGCAGCAGGGCCGGCGGGTGGGTGGCCTGCAGGCTGGCGGCCACGCCGTCCAGCACGTCACGCAAGTCCACCAGCTCGGGGTGGGACTGCAGCGCGCCTTGTTCGATGGCGCTGAATTCGCTGAACTGGTCGAGCATGGCCACGGCGTCGTCGGCGGCGCGCATCTGCTGCCGCAGCAGCTCGGCGCGGTGAGCGCTGTCACGGCTGGTCCCAGGCCCGTGGCCGCCGGCTTTGTCACTGGGTGCCAGGCTGCCCTGCAGCGCTTCGCCGTACAGGCGCACGGCCTGCAAGGGTTGGCGCAAGTCATGGCTGATGCTGGCCAGCAGCTGCGTGCGGGCACCTTGCAGTTCGGTGAGTTCGGCGGTGCGTTCGTCAAGGCTTGCAATCAGCGAGTCGCGCTCGGCCTGGGCGCGGCTGTTCTGCAATTCCATCCAGATGAACATCGCCAGCAGCAGCGGCGTCACGATCCACAGGCTGGCGAAGGCCGAGAACGACAGCTCCCAGCCCGCCACGGCCGTGCCGGTGGCCACCAGCAGCGCCAGGCCACCATCGCGCCAGGCGTGCCAGCCCATGGTGGCCAGGCCCACCAGCAAGAGCATCGTCAGTGACGCCGCACCGCCACCCGCTGCCGCGTGCGCAGACCCCAGCGCCAGGCCGCATGCAACGGCGACGACGCCGGGCCGCCGCCGGCTGAAAGCCAGCCCCGCCAGCAGCGCACTGCACAGCAAGGCCCAGAGCCACACCAGCTCCGACGCCTGCAATTGCGGCGCATGGGTCAGCCGGCGGACGGCTTCGAGCGAGGCTTCGTTGTAGGGCAGCAGCCATTCGGACAGGCTCTGCGCCGCCAGCGCCACCACCCCCAGCGTCACCAGCAACAGGCCGCGGCGCCGCCGCCGCCGCGACAGCGCTTCGCCGGCCGGCTCGGCCCGGCGCTGGCGGGGGCCTGGGGTGTGGCCTTGGCGCCGGGCTTGGGCCTCGGTCACCTCAGTCATTCTTCAGCCGGGCCGACAGAGCCTGCGCGCATCGACGGCACGCGGTATCCGCGCTGGCTCAGCAGCACCAGCAGCTTGGTGCGGTTGGGCGCGCCCAGCGCCTGCAGAGTGGCGGTCACGTGCTTTTTCACGACAACCTCCGAGCGGTCCAGCAGACGCGCGATTTCCTTGTTGCGCAGGCCCTGCACCACGTAACCCAGGACTTCGATCTGGCGTTCGGTCAGACCCAACGCCGACAGCTCTGAAAGTTCACGCCCGCCGCCGCCGTCTGCACCCAAAGATGGCACCGCAGCCAAGCCGCCCGACACCGACTGCGGCAGGTGGATGCGGTGTTCCACCAGCACGCGGTTCAGCGCGTCCTTCAGCTCAGCCGGCGCCGCCGCCTTGCTGATGAAGCCCATGGCGCCGGCGTCCAGCGCGGCCAGCACGGTGTCGCGGTCGTCCTGGGCGCTGAGGATGACCACCGGCACATATGGAAAGTCCTCGCGCAGGCGCCGCAGGCCTGCCATGCCGTGCACGTCGGACAGCGTCAGGTCCAGCAGCACCAGGTCAAAGCGGCCGGCCGTCTGCAGCAGGTGCACGGTCTCGGCCAAAGAACTGGCCAGTTGCACGCGCAGGTGCGGCAGCACATCGGCCAGCAGCAGTTGCAGGCCGTGGCGCACCAGGCCGTGGTCGTCAGCCAAGAGCAGGGAGCCGTGCGGGTTCATGGGGGTGTTCATCGGGTGGCGACGGCAGGATGTTGAAGAATTCACGAACCAGGGCACACGGTACCAAGGTATATGCGGCGAGGCCTGCTCGCTTTCACCGCGCAATGCTGCGCAAACCCCGCTGCAAACCCCGCTGCAAACCCCGCCGCGAACCTACCGCATACCCACCGGCACAACCTGCGGCACAACTTGCGCCCCGTATACCTTGGTGTCCTGTTCAGGGCCTGCCTCGGGTGGCGAAATAGCAGCCATGCCAAGCGCCGCTTGGTCCACACCCAGGACAGCCACCATGAACCGCTCTGCACAAGCCTTCGTTCCCGCCGTTGCCCACGTTTTCGGCGCCATCGCCGTGTCGGTGGCCCTGCTGGCCGCCGCGCCGGCGCAGGCCCAGAGCAACGACCAGATCAAGTCCGACTTCGCCCGCGCCGTCTACCTCAGTTCCGCCGCCCAGGTCCACAACGAACAACCGCAGCCGCTGCTTCGCGCCGTGGTGGTGCTGCGCATCAGGCTCAACGACCAGGACCAGTGGCAAGCCGAAGTCTTCCGCGAGAACCCCGACCAGCCGGAGATGACCCGCGCCGCGCTGGACTCCGTGGCCAAGCTGCCCGCCCCGGTGGGCCTGAGCAGCAAGGCGCGCCAGGCGCTGCGCAACGAAGGCCTGGTGGAAGCCTGGCTGTTTCAGACTGACGGCCGCTTCGCCCTCAAGACGCTGGCCAAACCCCAACGTTCTGCATGACGCGGTTTTGCATGACGCCCACCAGGCCGCTGCCATGCCCCACGGCGTAGCATCAAGACCCGCACCGCCTTATTCATTGCTGCTCTCCAGAAAGACCTTCATGAACACGCAAGCCCGATTCGTCCTTTCCGCCCTGACATCCGTCTCCATGCTGTTCGCCGCCGGCACCGCGTGGGCGCAGGAACGGGTGCTGCGCGAAGGCCAGGTGACGCAGGAAGCGCTGATCGACGCGCTGGCACCGGCCGCTGCCGCATCGGCTGCTGAAGAGGGGCCGCGCACGCGCAGCTGGAAGCCGGGCGTGCGCCCCGCCGCTGCCGCTGCCGCAGGCACCGCCGCCGCTGCCGCGCAGCCGGGTCGGGCGTCGATCCTTGTCACCTTCGTGACCAATTCGGCCGACCTCACGGTCAACGCCAAGCGCGCGCTGGACGTGCTGGCCGGCGCCATGAAGTCCGACAAGCTCGCCAGCGTGCGCTTCACGATTGAAGGCCACGCCGACCCGCGTGGCAGCGAAGAGCTCAACCTCAAGCTGAGCCAGGCGCGCGCTGAAAGCGTGCGCGGCTACCTCACGGCGTCGCACGGCCTGGCTGCCGAGCGCATCAACGCGGTCGGCAAGGGTTCCAGCGCGCTGATGAAGCCCAGCGAGCCGGCAGCGCCCGAAAACCGCCGCGTGACCATCATTGCCCAGCCCAGCTGAAGGCGTCGCAGACGCAGACGCTGACTGCTAGTGCCCGTGCCCGGTGCTGCCGGGCATGCGTGTTTGCAAGCCTCCGCAGACTGGTAGTAGTTACAGGTTGACACGGCACCCGCACCCTCGTTTATCGTCATCGTCCCAGCAAAAAGAACAGGGACGGCGGGGTGGACAGCAGCATGCGCAATCGGCAGCGAGGGGTGGTTCTGGCCGCCGCTGCCGCGCCCGAAGACGGCCTCCGGCAAGGTCTGCGCGCACTGGCCTATGAGCTGACGGTGTCCGAAGCGCGCGAGCGCGACCGCATTGCGCGTGACCTGCACGACGAGATCGGCCAGTTCCTGGCCGCCGCCCGCTTCAAGCTGACGGAACTGCGGCAATGCTTGCCGGCTGAACAGCCCGCACTGTTTGATGAACTGGGCGGCCTGCTGGCCCAGGCCTCGCGCGCCACCCGGTCGGCCACTTTTGACCTCAGCAGCCCGGCGCTGCGCCTGGGCCTGGAGGAAGCGCTGCGCGGCCTGGCGCATCGGTTGACGCGCAAGGACGGCCCGATCTTCCGCGTCGAAGGCGAAATGCCACCGCACCCGGGGTCCGAGGCCGTGCAGTCCGTGCTGTACCGCGTGGTGCGTGAACTGGCTCTGAACGTGCAGCGCCACGCGCATGCGCGGCAGGCCTGGATCCGCCTGCACAGCGACGGCCTGCGCCTGAGCGTCAGCGTCAGCGACGACGGCATCGGCATCGCGCCCGACTGGTCGCAGCGCGGCGTCAGCCGCGACGGCGGCTTTGGCCTGGTCAGCGCGCAGGCGCAGATGCAAGCGCTGGGCGGCACGCTGGCGCTGGAAAGCGGGGCCGGCAGCGGCACGCTGGCCACACTGACGCTGCCGCTGGAACCGCTGGAACCGCGTGCCCCGTTTCATCCGCCGGGGTCGGCATGAAGACCTTGGGCCTGGCCGCCGCGCGGCCGCCGTCGATGACGATCCGGGTCGCCTTGGCCGACGACCACCGCGTGGTGCGCGAAGGCCTGTCTGCGCTGCTGGGGCGCGAAAAGGACATGCAGGTGGTGGGCACCGCCTGCGACGGCCTGGAAGCGGTAAGACTGGCGCGCGAGTTGCAGCCTGATGTGATGGTGACCGATGTCTCCATGCCGGGCCTGAACGGGGTCGATGCCATCCGCCGCATCCGCGTCGAAGAGCCTGGCGTCCGCCTGCTGTGCCTGTCGATGCACGACGACAGCCGCATGGTGCTGGCGGTGCTGAACGCGGGTGCGTCAGGCTACCTGCTGAAAGACAGTTCGGCCGACGAACTGGCGGGCGCCATCCGCAAGGTGATGGCGCAGAAGATCTACCTCAGCCCGGAGCTGGTGACGGTGGTGGTCGATGAAATGCGCAGCCAGCAGACCCGCCCACCCGGCCAGCCCGCCGATATCCTGACCCCGCGTGAACGCGAACTGGTGCAGCTGGTGTCGGAGGGCTATTCGACGAGCGACATCGCCGAGCGGCTGCATGTCAGCGTGAAGACGGTGGCCACCCACCGCGAACATGTGATGCAGAAGCTGCACCTCAGCAGCGTCGCCGAACTCACACGTTATGCGCTGCGTGAAGGGCTGACGAGCCTGGACACGCCCTGCGGCGCCCGTCGGCCGCGCGCGACGCGCGCAACCGGCGCCAACTGAGGGCTGGGCCGGAGCGGCAAGGGTTTTGCCGCCCCCGGCAAATCGGAAGCTCGATCTCAGACTTTTGGCCCCTTTGATCTCAGCACGGCGCTGATGCACGCGGCCCGGCGTGCGGCCTATCGTGGACCTTCCAGCCACCGATTCCGCCCAGGTCCGCCCACTTGAGCGCGCCCATGATCGACACCGCCATTGCCCAGGTTGCAAGCCAGCTGAACCAGGCGCTCAAGCGCCAGTTCATGGTCGGCGAAGACCTGGTGGTGACGAGCAACCTGCACGAGCAGGACGGCACCGTGGCGACGCAGGTGGTGAACAAGGTGGCGGTGTTTCTGGTCAACATCGAACGTGAATCGGTGCCTGGCGTGGGTGGCAGTGGAGGTGCCGGCATGCTGCGCAGCACACTGAGCCCACCACCCGTGCACCTGAACTTGATGGTCATGTTTGCGGCCAACTTCGGCGGCGGCAATTACCCCGAGGCGCTGAAGTTCCTGTCCAGCATCGTCGCCTTCTTCCAGGGTCGGCCGGTGTTCACGCACCAGAACTCGCCGGAACTGGACCCGCGCATCGACAAGCTCACGCTGGAGATTGAAAACCTGAGCGTTTCGGACCTGTCCAATCTCTGGGGCGTGCTCAGTGGCAAGTACCTGCCGTCGGTGCTGTACCGCATGCGCATGCTGAGCCTGGACGCCGGCCAGCTGACCGCGCAGCTGCCGCGCGTGACGCAGCCAGACGTGCGCGTGGGTGCCTGACCATGGCTGCCTACACGCCCCTTTTCGGCATCCGCGCCGAACACGCGTTCTACGCTGACGGCCTGTGCCGCAGCCTGCGCTTCACGCCCAGCGCGGACACGGCCGCGTGGCTGCAGCGAGTGGATGGCGTGTGCCGCGAGACGGGGACGGGGCTGCTGGTGCTGGCCGACGCGCAGCGCGCGCGCGCCGAGCCGGCATCCTTGTGCTGGAGCCTGCGCTGCGAAGACCCGCGTTTTGCCGCCGTCACCGACGGCCTGCCGGCTCTGCAAGAGCAGCTGCTGGTTTTTCACTGCAGCAAGGATCAGGTGGCCGATGGCCAGGCGTGGCCGCTGCGCTGGCCGTCCGTGTCCGAGCAGCTCACGACGCCGCAAAGAAAGCGGCCCCCGATGGCGCTGCTGCATCTGGCCGTGCCCGGCGGCGACGAGCCCTTCAGCACCGTCCGCATCCGCTTCGCCGCCCGCGCCCCGATCTGGAAGTACTGCCTCGTCGGCCCCTGGTCGTCCGACCCGCTGGAAGTGGTGGCCGGCACGGGCGAACCCGGCTTTGCAGAGCCGGTGAAAGAACAGCTCGACAACGGCCAGCCGATGCTTGCGGTGCGCTCACTGGCGGGCATCGAGTTGCGTGAACGTTCCGACAAACGCTTCCAGTTGCGCGCCCGCACGCCGGCCGCTGACCGAGTCCTGGTCAAACGCCTGCCCGTCGCTGGCGCGGACCACTTCGCCCGCGAGACGATCCACGGCGTGCCGACGCTGGTCTCCGAGATTTACGTGCACCGCTAATTCACCCAACCCACGCAGGAGCCAGCCATGGCCATGAAAACCCCCGGCGTTTATATCGTCGAGAAAAACGCGTTTCCGAATTCGGTGGTGGAAGTTGCCACCGCCGTGCCCGCGTTCATCGGCTACACCGAAAAGGCCAGCAACGGCGGCACGCCGCTGAAGGGCAAGCCCTGGCGCATCGCGTCGATGGCGGAATACCAGCGTTACTTTGGCGGCGCGGCCAAGCCGGTGTTCACGATCAAGCGTGTGGCCGCGCCAGAAGCCACCGCGGCGCCGGCACCGCCGCCGCCAGCAGGCACCCCGGCGCCAGCGCCAGCGCCAGCGCCAGCGCCGACGCTGGACGAGCTCAAGAAGAAAGTGGATGACTCGGAAGTTGGCAAGAAGCTCGTCGTGCTCACCGCCGAGCTGGTCAGCGCGAAGGCTGCGGCAGCAGCCGCAGCGGCTGACGATGCCCTGAAAACAAAAGCCACCGAAGCGCAAGTCAAGGTCGATGTGGCCACCAAGGCTGTGGCCGACTCCCCCGAGTCCCTGGCGCTGAACAACGCCAAGCGCGCAGCCGAAGTGGCAGCCGGCAAGGCCACGCTCAAGGCCGCGCTGGCCACCGCCTCAGTGCCCGCCGTGCCCGTGCTGCCCGACATGGAACACGCCCGCGAGCAGTGGGCTGACTTCAAGCTCGGCGAAACCAAGACCTACCTGCTGCAGCGCGCCGCCGGCAAGGACGGTGGCCGCTTCCTGATGCACCAGGCCATGCGCCACTTCTTCCAGAATGGCGGCGGGCCTTGCTACATCGTGTCGGTGGGCGCGTACGACGACGCAGACGGCATCAGCGCCGGCGGAGAAGACAAGGGCCTCATCGGCGGCATCAAGCCACTTTTGAAAGAACAAGAGCCGACGATGGTGCTGACGCCCGATGCCGTGCTGCTGCCCAAGGCCGAATGTGTGGACGTGCAGACCGCCGTGCTCAAGCACTGCGGGCTGGACATGCGCAGCCGCGTCGCCATCCTCGACGTCTGGGGCGGCGACCAGGACCGGCAGTACCCCCCGGGCAGTTGCATCGACAAATTCCGCGACGACATCGGCATCAACTTCCTCGACTTCGCTGCCGCCTACTACCCGTGGCTGCATACATCGCTCGTGCAGACCGGCGACGTCAGCTACAGCGCCATCAGCAACCTCGACGACCTCAAGGCCATCTTGCTCGACGAGCTCGACCTGGCCGCACCGGCGGCCGGTGACCTGAAGGCGAACGAGCGCAAGAAGGCGCTTGACGACCTCACCAAGACAGCGCCGCAGTGGAAAGACCAGCTGACGGCCACCATCAACGCCAGCACGAGGATGACACCCGACCAGCAGGCCGCCGCGCTCAAGCGGCTGGAAGACCCGGAGCTGGCGGACGCCGACAGCAAGCCCTACCGCGACCAGCTGCACAAGATGCTGATGACCATCAGCACCTTGTATCCGAAGGTGATGGAAGAGATCCGCCTGCAGATGAACCTGATGCCGCCATCGGCCGCGATGGCGGGCCTGTACACCATGGTGGACAACACCCGCGGCGTGTGGAAGGCGCCGGCCAACGTCAGCGTCGCCGGGGTCATCAAGCCGGCGGTGGAAATCTCGCATGCCGACCAGGAAGACCTGAACGTCACCACGCAGGGCAAGAGCATCAACGCCATCCGCAGTTTCATCGGCGAAGGCGCGCTGGTGTGGGGCGCACGCACGCTGGACGGCAACAGCCTGGACTGGCGCTACATCAGCGTGCGGCGCACCATGATCATGCTGGAAGAGAGCTGCCGATTGGCGGCCAAGGCGATGGTCTTCGAGCCCAACGTGGGCAATACGTGGGTGACCATCAAGTCGATGATCAGCAACTTCCTCGTCGGCATCTGGAAGCGCGGCGGCCTGGCCGGCGCGGTGCCGGACGACGCCTTCAGCGTGCACGTCGGCCTGGGCGAGACGATGTCACCGGAAGACATCCTCGAAGGCATCCTGCGTGTGACCGTGCTGGTGGCCATCAGCCGCCCGGCGGAATTCATCGAGATCACCTTCCAGCAGCAGATGCAGAAGTCATGAAGCAGCAGTCCTGAAGCAGAAGTCCTGATCCGACCTGCGCAGCACAACCCCCTTTTATTGAACACGGAGATCCACCATGGCAGACGACGGTTCAGCGCAATCCACCACCGTGTGGCCCTTGCCGAAATTCCGCTTCGAGGTGAAGTGGGACGCCGCAGTGATGCACTTCCAGGAAGTCTCGGGCCTTGACGCGGAAGCACAGGCGATTGAATACCGCCACGGCGACAGCCCGCAGTTTTCGGTCATCAAGATGCCCGGCATCAAGAAGTACAGCGATGTGACCATGAAGAAGGGCGTCTTCAAGAGCGACAACAAGTTCTGGGCCTGGTTCAACGACATCAAGATGAACACCATCAAGAGGAAGCCGATCACGATCAGCCTGCTGGATGAAGCCGGCGCGCCGACGATGGTGTGGACGCTGGCCAACGCCTGGCCCAACAAGGTCAGCGGCACCGACCTCAAATCGACAGGCAACGAAGTGGCGGTGGAGACCATCGTCATCTCGCATGAAGGGCTGACGATCGCCAACGCGTGATGAACCTGGCCTGATGAACCCGGCCTGATGAACCCAGCCTGATCGAGGTGGCCCCATGCCAACCCCCACCACGGCCGGCGCCTACCCGCCGGTGGCGTTTCACTTCGCGGTGAGCTTTGGCACCGCGGCGCGCGACGCCGACTGTTCGTTCCGCGAAGTCAGCGGCATCGGCCCCGAGATGGAGACCGAAACCGTGGTCGAGGGCGGCGAGAACCGTTTTGTCTATCAGCTGCCCAAGGCCGTGAAACACCCGCGGCTGGTGCTGAAGCGAGGCGTGGCGCCCTTCCGGTCGCGGCTGGTGACGTGGTGCCGCAATGTGCTGGAAGGTGGCTTGTCGCAACCGCTGGCACCGAAGCTGATTCACGTCGCGCTGCTGGACGAAACCGGCCAGCCGCTGCGCATGTGGTCTTTCGAGAATGCCTACCCGGTGAAGTGGGACGTGGAGCCTTTCAATGCCACCAAGAACGAAGTGGCCATGGAAAAAGTCGAATTGAGTTACCTGTTCTCCAAACGCGAACTTTGAACCCGGGTTGAATTCGCCATGACGATTGAAGTGCGCCAATTGCTGATCCGTTCGCAGGTGGGCGTGCGCGCGCAGCCGCCCGGTGCGCCCAACGCGGCCACCGCGCGTGAACTGGAAAAGGCCAAGGCGCAAATTTTGGCCGAATGCAAGGCCTGGCTGCGCGAACAGTTGCAAGCATTGAAGGAACGCTGAAATGTCCTTCGCCGCCAACGGATCGAAAACCAAGCTGTTGATGACGCAGTTCACCGTGCGCCCCGACGGCACAACGCAATTGCAGCCGGGCGTGCGCTTTGAAGCCATGATCAACCCGGCGGAATTCAAGTACAGCTCGGGCATCAGTTACGACAAGCAAAAGACGCTGGGCGAAGCCTCGGCCAACCCCAAGTTCAGTGCCGTCGATGACGAAAAGGTCAACTTCACGCTGGTGCTGGACGGCACCGGCGTCGTGCCCGTCGGCACCGGCGCACGCTCCACACCGGTGGATGTCAAGACGCACCTGGCGCAGCTGAACAAGGTGGTCTATCAGTACGTCGGCACGCGGCATGAACCGCCGCATGTGCGGCTGCTGTGGGGCAGCCTGATTTTCTTCGGCCGGCTGGAGAGCATGACCACGCAGTTCACGCTCTTCAAGCCCAGTGGCGAGCCGCTGCGCGCCAAGGTGGACATGGGTTTTGTCGGCGCCATGAGCAAGCGCGAATCGGAACTGGTGTCCAACCGTTCATCGCCCGACCTGAGCCACCGCGTGCTGGTGCGTGAAGGCGACACGCTGCCGCTGTTGTGCGACCGCATCTATGGCGACCCGGG
>JANMKK010000122.1:0-2825 GCA_031372005.1 Rubrivivax sp. | reverse complement strand
AGCCGCGCTCTTCAGCTTGGTCTTGAGGTACTCGCGCACCTTCAGGTCTTCGGCCAGCATGGTCGCGAAGTTGGCCTTGGTGGCAAACCAGCGCGAATGCCAGGCGCGGGTGACCGCAAGGCGGAAGCCGGTCGGGTGGATCTTCTGTCCCATGTGTCTTCCTCAGTTCCCGACAGTCACGTAGATGTGGCAGGTGCCCTTGCTGATGCGCGCACCACGCCCTTTGGCGCGGGCGGAAAAGCGCTTGAGCACGGTGCCTTGTTCGACGTAGATTGAAGTGATCTTCAGCTCGTCAATGTCGGCGCCGTCGTTGTGCTCGGCATTGGCCACAGCAGATTCGACGACCTTCTTGATGATGCCGGCCGCCTTCTTCTGCGTGAAGGCCAGAATGTTGATGGCCTGATCGACCTTCTTGCCGCGGATCATGTCGGCCACCAGGCGGCCCTTGTCCGAAGACAAGCGCACGCCACGGGCAATTGCTTTGGTTTCCATCGCTGTCGGGCTCCTTACTTCTTCGCCTTCTTGTCCGCGGGGTGACCCTTGAACAAGCGGGTGAGTGCAAATTCGCCAAGCTTGTGACCAACCATCTGGTCGGTCACGTACACGGGCACATGCTGCTTGCCGTTGTGCACGGCCACCGTCAGGCCGATGAACTCGGGCAGGATGGTGCTGCGACGCGACCACGTCTTGATGGGCCGCTTGTCCTTAATGGCGGAGGCCTTCTCGACCTTGGCCATCAGGTGGTGGTCCACGAAGGGACCTTTTTTTAGTGAACGCGTCATGTCAGTTTCCAAGGCGCGACGGAGCGCGCAGCGCGAAACAGTGGGCCCGAGCAAACGCCGCGGAACCGGCTTTGCCGGGCCGCTGGGGTTGCCCCCTGGGGGGAGCGCCGAAGGCGCTTCGGGGGGATCATTTTTTCCGACGCGAGACGATCATCGTCTGCGTGCGCTTGTTGTTGCGGGTGCGGTAGCCCTTGGTGAGGGTGTTCCACGGTGACACCTGCGGCTGGCCTTCACCGGTGCGGCCTTCGCCGCCGCCGTGCGGGTGGTCCACCGGGTTCATCGCCACGCCACGAACGGTCGGGCGGATGCCCTTCCAGCGGATGGCGCCCGCCTTGCCGTACTGACGCAGACTGTGCTCTTCGTTGCTCACTTCACCGATGGTGGCGCGGCAGTCGATGTGGATCTTGCGCACTTCGCCCGAACGCAAGCGAACCTGCGCGTAAATGCCTTCGCGCGCCATCAGCGTGACGCTGGTGCCGGCCGAACGTGCGATCTGCGCGCCCTTGCCCGGCATCATTTCCACGCAGTGGATGATCGAGCCGACGGGGATGTTGCGGATCGGCAGCGTGTTGCCAGCCTTGATCGGCGCTTCAGCGCCGCTGAACAGCGTCGCACCTGCATCCACGCCACGCGGCGCAATGATGTAGCGGCGCTCGCCGTCGGCGTAGCACAGCAGCGCGATGTGGGCGGTGCGGTTCGGGTCGTATTCGATGCGTTCGACCTTTGCCGGAATGCCGTCCTTGTTGCGCACAAAGTCGACCACGCGGTAGTGATGCTTGTGACCACCGCCTTTGTGGCGCATCGTGATGTGGCCGTTGTTGTTGCGGCCGGCATTCTGCTTTTGCG
Source organism: Rubrivivax sp. (assembly GCA_031372005.1). Lineage (GTDB taxonomy): Bacteria > Pseudomonadota > Gammaproteobacteria > Burkholderiales > Burkholderiaceae_C > Rubrivivax. The sequence continues at coordinate 1,197 of JANMKK010000122.1, read as the reverse complement.
GCTCGAGCAGCGACGCTTCGGGCGCGCCCTTGTGCAGGTGCTTGTGCACCACCTTGACCACGGCACGGCGGCCGGGTGAAGTGGGTTTGACTTTGACGACAGCCATTACGAGGCCTCCCCGGAGAAGTTGAGCTCCTGGCCTGGCTTGAGCGACACAAACGCCTTCTTGACGTGGTCGCGGCGGCCGATAGCGCGCCCAAATTTCTTGACCTTGCCTTTTTGGATGGTGGTGTTCACTTCAGCCACTTCAACCTTGAACATCAGCTCAACAGCGGCCTTGATCTCTGGTTTGGTAGCGTCGCGCAGCACCTTGAAGAGAACCTGGTTCAGCTTTTCGCCGATGCGTGTGGCCTTCTCGGAAATGATTGGCGCGACGAGCACCTGGCTCAATCGGCCTTCGTCAAACTTTTGCTTGACTGGGTTGATCCGGCTCATGCAAACATCTCCTTCAGCTGCTCGATCGCGCCCTTGGTCACGAGCACCTTCTTGTAGAAGACGAGTGACAGCGGATCGGCGTAGCGGGGCTCGACCACCAGCACGTTGGCCAGGTTGCGCGAAGCCAGCGCGAGGTTGTCGTCTATCTGGTCGGAGATGACCATTACCGATGTCTTCGTACCAGATCCAAGGCCCATGGCCTTGAACTTGTCGGCCAGCAGCTTGGTCTTGGGGGAGTCGACGCTCAGCGAGTCCACCACCGCCAGACGGCCGTCACGGGCCAGCTGCGAGAGGATGGCGGCCATGCCCGCGCGGTACATCTTCTTGTTGACCTTCTGCGAGAAATTCTCGTCAGGCCGGTTTGGGAAGATGCGGCCGCCACCACGCCACAAGGGCGAGCTGGTCATGCCGGCGCGTGCGCGGCCGGTGCCCTTCTGGCGGAACGGCTTCTTGGTGGAGTGCTTGACTTCGCCGCGGTCTAGCTGGGCACGGGTGCCTTGGCGTGCGTTGGCCTGAAAGGCCACGACGATCTGGTGCACCAGCGCCTCGTTGTAGTCGCGCGCAAACACAGTGTCCGGGGCGTCAAACTTGGACGTCGCCTGACCCTGGTCGTTCAGGAGTTCGAGTTGCATTACTTCGCTCCTTTCACTGGCGCCTTGACTGGTGCGGCGACCACCGGCTTGGCAGCCTTGGTCTTGATGGCCGGGCGCACGACCACGTGGCCGTTCTTGCTGCCCGGCACGGCGCCACGCACGAGCAGCA
>JANMKK010000301.1:0-12767 GCA_031372005.1 Rubrivivax sp. | reverse complement strand
GAAAGGCCGGCAAAGCCAGCTATACTCTGAGGCTCTTCGGATGGGTCGTTAGCTCAGTCGGTAGAGCAGCGGACTTTTAATCCGTTGGTCGCGTGTTCGAGTCACGCACGACCCACCACGCGTCAGAACAGGCTGCCAGTCATCTGGCCCCCGGTTTTCAGGGCTCTTAGCTCAGTTGGTAGAGCAGCGGACTCTTAATCCGTTGGTCGACAGTTCGAATCTGTCAGGGCCCACCAACAAGATCAACGGCTTAGGCAGCAATGTCTAGGCCGTTGGCCTTTGGGGCGCAGCCTCTGAAGCCAGTTCAGACCACGTCGGCAAAGTCGATCAACACCTTCATCGCCCGCTGACGGTCCGACGCCAGCTCAAAGGCTTCCACTGCCCGGCTCATCGGCAGCGTGTGGCTGATGACGGGTGAGAGGTCCACGCGCCCTTCGTTGATCAGCCGCACTGCCAACGCAAATTCGTGGTGGAAGCGGAAAGACCCGCAGATGCTGAGCTCCTTGGCCACCACCATGTTCTGCGGGATGCGCACATCGCCGCCCAGGCCCAGTTGCACCACCACGCCACGCGGACGCATAACTTCCAGGCCGTCGCGCAGCGCGCGTTCGTTGCCAGAACATTCCAGCATGACGTCGAAGGTGCCCTTGTCGGCGCTGTAGCGCTGCACCCAGCCGCTGTCCTGCGCGACGTTGATGGTCTGTGCCGCACCGAGCGCACGTGCCACCGCCAGCGGGGCGTCCACCACATCGGTGGCCACCACCTCGGCCGCACCGTGCACGCGCGCGGCGGCCACGGCCAGCACGCCGATCGGGCCGCAACCCGACACCAGCACCCGCTTGCCCAGCAGCGAGCCCGCGCGCGACACCGCATGCAGGCCGACGGAGAAGGGCTCGGCCAATGCGGCCAGCCGCAACGGCACACCGGGCGCCACCGGCACACATTGGGTGGCCTGGCACAGCAGCAGGTTGCGGAACGCGCCTTGCACGTGCGGCATGCGCATGGCGCTGCCGTAGAAGCGCATCTCAAGGCATTGGTTGGGCAGGCCTTCGAGGCAGAACTTGCAGCCGCCGTCCTTGCCAAAACAAGGTTGGCTGGGGTTGATGGCGACACTTTGGCCGACTTGCAGGCCCGTCACGCCCTCACCCAAAGCCACCACGGTGCCGGCCACCTCATGCCCCAGCACCATCGGCTGCTGCAGCCGCACGGTGCCGAAACCGCCGTGTTGAAAGTAGTGCAGATCCGACCCGCAGATGCCACCCAGCCCCACCTTCACCAGCACCTCGCAGGGGCCGGGTTCGCCGGCGTCCTGTTCATCCAGGCGCAGATCGCCTTCGGCGTGGATCACCAGGCACATGCAGCGGTAACGGATTCGGTCTGTGCTGCGGTCTGGAGTGGCGGACATCGGGGGCTCCACTTCTTTTGGAGGCCCCGATGATCTCACTGCAGGGAATGGCTCAGCGCTGGCAGTACACCGGGGTGGCACTGGCGGCAGCGGCAGGGTCGCTGTCGCTGTAAGTGCCGGTGCGGCGCACGGTGACGTTGCACTGCGCGTCCACGTCCAGCTCAAAGAGCAGCCACGCGCGCGTCGTCGCCGCTTCGCCGCTGGCCGGCGGGGTGTAGAGCTCAATGGCGCGGCCCGGGATGCTCAATTCGACCCGCGCACTGGCAGCGGCAAACGGCCCGCTGCTGTAGCCCGAGAAGTTGCGGATGTAGTACTTGTAGGTGCCCACCATCAGCCGCGTCAGCGTCACCACTTCGGGGCCGTAGCTGCTGGTGTCGTCCACGTCCAGATTGGCGAATGGTGCCGCCACCAGGTTGCCGGTGCTGCCGTAGTACACGTGGCTGCCCGACGGCGTGAGCAGATGTGAATCCAGGTCGCGCGGCGCCACGCCCCAGGTCAGTTTCATTGTCACGCCAGCGCCCGCCTGGCCCAGCGCCAGGCATGCGGTGACTTGGGTGTCGGTGGCGCTGCCGTTGAAGCGCAGCGTGTTCGACAGCAGGCCGCCCGACAGCGCCACCAGGGTGGCCACGCTGTTGCGGCGCACAGCGATTGTGAAGTTGCCGGCGCTGTCCGTCACCGCGCTGCTGGTGCCGGAATAACTGACGCCGTCACTGGCAACGCGGGCACCGGCCACGCGCGCGCCGGCCGCGTCGGCCACACAGCCGGTGACGCGGATGGTGTCCATCACCTGGTCGGCATTCCAGGTGCTGAAGTGCGTCACCGTGCCTTCGTAGTAGCGGTTGGGCGCCACGCCCGCCAGTGTGGCGGTGCCTTCCTGCACCCAGCGGCCGGTGGCGTTGTCAAAGTAGAACAGCGGGATGGTCGCTGGCGGGCTGGTGTTGCGCGACGCCACCGGGATGCGCACCGTGGCGCTGGCACCCGCACGCAGGTTCAGCGGCGCGCCAGCCGCGTCGGCCAGGCGCACGTTCAGGGCGCCAAAACTTTCGATCGGCGCGGCTGCACTGGCCACCACCGTGCTGAAGTCACCGGGCATGACGCTGGTGTCGCTGGCGGGGTCGATCGGCGTCATCCGCACGCGCATGGTGCCGGTGGGCGTGCTGCCGTCGGCACGCTGCACGCCAGCGGCGGGCAACGCCACCTGCGCCGGGCTGCCGGCCTGCGTGAGCGTGCCGCCTGCGGCCACGCTGATGTCGGCTGCGGCGCCCACACGCACCAGGCGCGCCTGCACGTCGGTGGTGGCTGCGGCACTGACGCTGGCGATGCGCGCGGCCTCGGCGTGGCTGTCGGCACTGAAGAGCACGGTGACGCGGTCGGATGCGGGCAGGCCGCTCAGGGTGAACGCGCCGGTGGCGTCGGTAACGGTGGTGATGGCACTCAAGGTGCCGACGCTGACGCTGACACCGCTGACGCCCAGGCCGGTGGCGGAATCCACCGCCCGGCCGGTCATCATGCCCAGGGCCGGCACGTTGAGCGTGGCAGTGGCGTTGGCGCAGTTGCCAGGCGCCACGGTCTGGCAGATGCGGTAGCCCACGGCATAACTGCCAGGTGCAGCGCCAGTGACCACGGCCAGCAGGCCGGCGGCCGACAGCGTGACGCCGCTGGGCAGCGTGCCGGTGGCGGTGGTGGTGACGCGTGCCGCCGTGGCAGGCGTGCCGCCCAGGGTGTCGTTGGCCAGCACGTCGCCGCTGTTGCCCGCAGCAAGGTTGAAGGTGTCGGCCGCCGCCACGATGGGTGGCGCGGGGATCGTGATCTGCGCGTTGGCGCTGGCGCAGTTGCTGATGGCTGCGGCTTCACACAAGCGGTAGCTCAGGTTCAGCACGGCCGGTACCGCGCTGGCGGCGACGCTGACGCTGCCGTTGTCCACCGTCACGCCTGCGGGCAGCGCGCCGGATGTCAAAGTGAAGACGACGTTGCCGCCACTGCCGGCCGTGGCGCTGGCCGTGCCCAGGCGGTCATTGGCCAACAACTGGCCGTTCTGGCCAGCGTTGATGGACAGCGTGTCCGCCGCAGCGGTGACGACAAGGGCTGCGGGTGGATCGTTACCGCCACCGCCACCGCCGCACGCTGAAAGGCCGGCGGCCAGGGTGATTGCCGACAGGGACCGCAAAGCACGGTGGGCGCGCTGGCCCGTATAGAAAGTTGAGAGCACGGGGACTTCCTCCTGAAGTGATGCGCGATCCTGAGGGCCCGGACGGTGCGCGTCATCGGCTAAGCAGAGGAGCCAATCAGGCGCGGCGCCAAAAAAATTGCGCGCCGGGCCCAACCAGGGCACGGCGCGCAACGGCGCTTGAAGCGCGCTTCAGTATCGGATCAGATCGCCTGCGGCGCGTCCGACTCGCTGGTCGGCGGGGTGGCCGAATTCACGTCCAGCGGAGACTGCGTTTCACTGTTCATCAGCGACGCCGCAAACCGCGACCAGGCGGACGTCGACGTGGTGGCCGAGGCCGGCACCTGGTTGCTGGGCGTGGTGTCGGCGGACTCGGGGTTGTCACCGCAAGCCGCCAGCAGCGTCACCGCCGCCAGCAGTGCAAGGGAAGTTTTGATCTTCATCGTGCAGCACTCCAGGTTCAACGCGCGCCAGGCGTCGGTGTGAACAGGTACGGGAAGCCCGGCAGCAACGGCACCACCGCCTGGTCCACCGCGTCATGCAGCTTGAAGGCCGTGGCGCCAAGTGGCACCTTGCTGGGGTTGCAGTCCGCCCCGAAGCCCAGCGCGTTGGTATTGCCGTTGGCCATGCACAGGCCACCCATCACGGCCACCAGCGAGATGTCCACGACGTCGTCCTTCGGCCGGCGGCCGTTCGGGTAACCCGCGTTGTCGCTGCCACCGGCCAGGATGTTGCCGACGATGCCCAGCCGGTTCTGCTGCGCGAAGGGCACCGCAGGGATCGCGGTGTTCAGACGCAGCATTTCCGAGCCGACCACGTTGGCCGGCTTGTTGACGCCGGCGATGCCGGTCAGGAAGGTGGTGACCAGGTCGTTGCGCGGGAAGTTGGTGGGTGCAATGTTCGGCGTTGCCAGCGCAATTTCCAGCAGCGCCGGCAGCGTCGGGTTGGTGACGTAGTCGATGAACTGGCCGTCGCCGGACGGCGAACTGGCGTTGAACTTGTCCTTGTCCTTCAGGCCGATAACGACTTCATTGACCAGGGGCATGCCCAGGCGCGACACCTGGACCCAGGCGCCGCCGGGCTTTTCGCTGGCCTGATGGCCGCTGGGCGGGCTGGGGTTGAGCAGGCGGGCCTGGCGCAGGCTGGCCGTCGTCCAGCCGCCAACAACGGTTTCGCTGCCCGCCGTGAGGCAGCTCTTGGCCACTTCAAGGGCCAGCGTGGTGACGTTGGTGTCGTCGATGGTGTTGGGCGCGGCGTTGATCAGGCTCGGGTCGGTGATGACGGCCAGCGGCGCGTTGACCAGGTCAAAAATGGTGCCCAGGTTGACCGCGAAAGCGTCCTTGCGCTGGCCCACGAAAAGCTTGGCCGGCGTGCTGCAACCGGGGATGTTGACGTTGTAGATATGCTGCCCGGCGTAGGCGGCATAGTTGGGGATCGTCTTGGTGCCGATGTTGTCCACGGGCTTGAGGAAAGACGCGCTGCCAGTGGCGGCGTTGGTAACGGCTGCAGCGGTGCCGGTGCGGCGGTCGCCACGCACCACGGTGACGCTGTAGCTTTCCGACAGGTTCAGCGACGCTGAGCCGGCGGCCGTCACTTGGCCAGCTTGCACCAGGGGAATGGCGACCTGCTTGCCGCCGATGTTCAGGGCGACGCCACTGCCGCCGGCCAGCGTGTTGGTGAAGCGGAACTGAAACGTCAGGTCTTCCTTGGCGTCGCCGTTGTTGTCCACATGGATTTCATACAGCGCGTTCGGGTCCATCGCAAAATAGTTGGGGCCGCCGTACGGGGCCTGCAGCGGCTGGTAGTTGGCGATCAGCGTCACATACGCAGAACGGCCACTTTCGTAGCTGTTGAACATGTAGAAGTCGGTGCCGTCCACCTTGGGGCTCGTGGTGATGAACGGGGCTTCGCGGTGGCTGGATGCGGTGGCGAAGGTGGCGACAGCCATCAGCGCTGCTGCAGCCAGGGGTGCCAATCGGGACAGCGGCTTGGCTGCGCGGGTATTCGAGTGGGTCATGTGTCTGCTCCTGCGGGTGGACGGATTTGTTTCGGGTAGGTCGGCAACTGGATGTCCGGTTGCCGGCAGCGGTCTGTACGCGGCGTGCAGCGGATCGGATGTGGCGCGGCATTGCCGGAGCGGATTGCTGCGGCATGCATCCAGTCGAAACAATGGCGCGTACCGAAACGGGTCGAATCACGTCCATACCCCACCACCAGGAGTTTTGCCATGAACACTTTGCTGACTTGGGCGCGGCGCACGCTGCGGTCGCCGTTACTTTCTTCGCTGCTGTGCGCAACGCTGCTGATGCCTTTGGCGATCAGCAGCGCAATGGCTGCGCCGGTGAATTACTTCGTGCCGTATTTGGGCCAGGGCAATGTGTCGGTGTTTGACGCGTCTGCCGGCACTGGTGGCTGGGTAGGCAGCATCGACGAAGTGCCGGACCCTGCCAACCCGAGCCCGCCGCTGTCACTGGTGTCAGTGGTGCTGTTCACGCTGGACCGCGCGGCACAGACGCTGATGGGTACCTTCGAGTTCACCACCACGGACCTGCTCAGCACGCTGTACGGCGAACTCACCGGCACCTTTCTGGACAGCAACATCCTGACCCAGGGCGGCCAGTTCAGCCTGGACTACCGCATCGACGGCGGCACGGGGCAGTTTGCGCGCGCCAGCGGCTTCGGCCTGGCCTTTGTGGACTTCAACCCGGCAGGGACGTTCAACAACTACAGCGAAAGTGGCTTGCTCGTCTTCACTGTGCCGACGCCGGCCACCGGTGCCCTGGTGATGGCAGGGTTGCTGGCAGTGGGTTTCAGTCGTCGCGTCAGCCGCAGCCAGGTGCGCCCGCTAAACTGAGCACCCTCTCCCGACCCAGCCCGGCGGCCTGCACGCCGGGCTTGCTGCCTGCCATGAGCACCGTGCCGCCTGCTGTCCAAGACCTGCCTTACGACCCTAGCGTCAAGCAGAAATCGCAGGCCAAGACATCGCGCATCCCGATCAAGATCGTGGCCGCAGAAACGCTCAAGAAGCCCGACTGGATCCGCGTCAAAGCCGGCTCGCCCGGTTCTCCCCAGGTCTCGCGCTTTTATGAGATCAAGCAGATCCTGCGCGAACACAAGCTGCACACGGTGTGCGAAGAAGCGTCGTGCCCCAACATCGGCGAGTGTTTCGGCAAGGGCACCGCCACCTTCATGATCATGGGCGACAAGTGCACGCGCCGCTGCCCCTTCTGTGACGTGGGCCACGGCCGGCCCGACCCGGTCGACAGTGAGGAACCTGCCAACCTGGCCAAGACCATCGCGGCGCTGAAGCTGCAGTACGTGGTGATCACGAGCGTCGACCGCGACGATCTGCGCGACGGTGGCGCGGCGCACTTCGTCGATTGCATCCGCCAGACCCGCGCCCTGTCGCCTGCCACGCGCATCGAGATCCTGGTGCCCGACTTCCGCGGCCGCATGGACCGCGCGCTGGACATCCTCAAGGCCGCGCCGCCCGACGTGATGAACCACAACCTGGAAACCATTCCGCGCCTGTACAAGGAAGCGCGGCCGGGCTCTGATTACGCCTTCAGCCTGAATCTGCTCAAACGCTTCAAGGAAGCGGTGCCGGGCGTGCCCACGAAGAGCGGCATGATGGTCGGGCTGGGCGAGACCGACGAAGAGATCCTGCAGTCGATGCGCGACATGCGCGCACACCACATCGACATTCTCACGCTGGGTCAGTACCTTGCACCCAGCGGGCACCACCTGCCGGTGCGGCGCTATGTGCACCCCGACACCTTCAAGATGTTTGAACGCGAAGCCGCAGCGCTGGGCTTCAGCCACGCCGCCGTCGGCGCGATGGTGCGCAGCAGTTACCACGCCGACCAGCAAGCGCATGCTGCCGGGGTGGCGCATGCGCTGGGCTGAAACCCGGCCCCACCCAAGGCCACTTTCAAGCAGAGTCGCAACGCTGCGCCCCGGCTGAAGGCGAACAGTCCTGGGCGAGCGTGACCCGGGTTTCCTGGCTACAGTGCCAGCCTGCCTTCCGCCCCGCCTGCCGCATGAAATCCGCCACCCGTCCCCAGTTGCACGCCCTGCTGCGCGCCATGCCCAAGGCCGAACTGCACATCCACATCGAAGGCTCGCTGGAGCCGGAGTTGATCTTCGACCTGGCGCGGCGCAATGGCGTCGCCCTCGCCTACCCCACCGTCCAGGCGCTGCGCGAGGCCTACGCCTTCAGCGATTTGCAGAGCTTCCTGGACATCTACTACGCCGGCGCCAGCGTGCTCTTGCAAGAGCAGGACTTCTTCGACATGGCCTGGGCCTACTTCCAGCGCGCCAAGGCCGACGGCGTGGTGCACGCCGAGCTCTTCTTCGACCCCCAGACCCACACCGACCGCGGCGTGCCGATGGCCACCGTGGTGCTGGGGCTGGCCCGCGCCTGCCGACAGGCGCAGGCCAAGCTGGGCATCAGCGCTGCGCTGATCCTGTGCTTCTTGCGCCACCTCAGCGAAGAGGCCGCGCTGGCCACGCTGGACGCGGCGCTGCCCCACCGCGAACACTTCATTGGCGTCGGCCTGGACAGCAGCGAACGCGGCCACCCGCCGGAGAAATTTGCGCGTGTCTTTGCGCGGTGCCGCGCGCTCGGCCTGCACACCGTGGCCCACGCTGGCGAAGAGGGGCCGCCGGCCTACATCTGGAGCGCGCTGGACGTGCTGCAGGTCGAGCGCATCGACCATGGCGTGCGCTGCGTCGAAGACCCCGCACTCGTGCAGCGCCTGGCGTCCGAGCGCATGCCGTTGACGGTGTGCCCGCTGTCCAACGTCAAGCTCTGTGTCTTCAAGACGCTGACTGAGCACAACCTGCCGGCGCTGCTGGATGCGGGCCTGTGCGCCACGATCAACAGCGACGACCCGGCCTACTTTGGCGGCTACCTGCTGCAGAACTACACCGAGACTTTCGATGCGCTGCCGCAGCTGGGCGTGCAGCAGGCCTACGCGCTGGCGCGCAACAGCCTGGAGGCGAGCTTTGCGCCAGCGGCGGACAAGGCGCGCTGGGTGGCGGCGCTGGACGAGACTTTTGCGCGGCTGAACTGAAGCGCAAACGACGGAGCTCAGTCGACAAAAAAATCGGGGATGAAGTTGGTGGTGCCCGGCACCACCGAATAGTGGTCGAGGTCGGTCACGCCGTGCTTCGCCAGCAACTCATCGTCGATGAAGAAGTTGCCGGTGGTTGACTTCGACTCACTCGTGAAGATGAACCAGGCCGCGTCGGCCAGGATCTCGGGCTTGCGGCACAGGTTCAGGTCCACGCCCGGGATCATCTGCATGGCCGCAGTGGCAATCGCCGTGCGCGGCCACAGGCTGTTGACGGCAATGCCGTGCGGGCGGAATTCACCGGCGTGGCCCAGAGTGCATTCGCTCATGCCGTACTTGGCCATGGTGTAAGCCACGTGGCCCTTGAACCAGTGCTCTTTCATGCTCAGCGGCGGGCTCATGTTCAGCACATGCGGGTTGCGGCCGGCCTTGGCGCTCTTGATCAGTTCAGGCAAGCATGCTTGAGTGACCGCATACGTGCCGCGCACATTGACGCCGAACATCAAGTCGAACTTCTTCATTGGCGTGGCCAGCGTCGGCGTCAGGCTGATGGCGCTGGCGTTGTTGACCAGGATGTCAATGCCACCGAAGCGGTCCACCGCCGCCTTCACGGCTGCGGCGACGGCCGCGTCGTCGCGGATGTCGGTCTGCACCGCCAGCGCCTGGCCGCCGGCCGTTATCACTTCGGCCGCCGCGCTGGCCAGCGTGCCCGGCAGCTTCGGGTTCGGCTCCACCGTCTTGGCCAGCAGCACAATGTTGGCGCCGTCTGCCGCTGCGCGTTTGGCAATCGCCAGGCCGATGCCACGGCTGGCGCCGGTGATGAGGATCGTCTTGCCTTGCAATGTCGTCATGGGCTCGCGTCCAGGTGAAGATCTTGATGAAGGTTCAGATGAAGCAAGGGCCACACATGGGTGGCGATGTGCTGCGCGATCGTGGTCGCGCAATAGCGGTAGACCGGCTCGCCGGGGTGGAAGCCGTCGCTGGCCATGACGCCGCGGTTCAGTGGCACGTCCATGTCCACACACGACACATCGCCGCGTGAACCCGCCCACTCTTTCAGGACAGCGTTGTGGCGGCGGGCGTCGGCGCCGGCCACCCAGCGCAGCGGCTGCGGCAGGCCCGGAAACTGGTGAATCGGCGGCAGCGGCGCAAACACCACGTGCTGCACACCGTGGCCGTTGCGCAGCCAGTTCGTCAGCGCTTCACGTGCGCCGACCGCGCGTCGGGATGGCACCTGGTCCACGACATCGTTGACGCCAGTGACGACCACGGCCACGTCGCTGCGGTGCGGCGCCAGCTCTTGCAACAGCGCCAGCGTCTGCGCGGTGGTCAAGCCCGAACGCGCATGCAACTGCCAACTCACACGCGCCTTGGCGGCGTCCGCCAGCGTCGTCGCCAGGCGCTGCGCCAGCGCGTCGCGCTGGTTGCCCACGCCCACGCCGGCTGCCGAAGAATCGCCAGCGATCAGCAACTGCAGCACCGGCCCGCAGCCCACCACACCGGCACGTTCGCCCGTGGGTTCCGGCAGGCGCGGCAGCCGCGCGCGAGCGCCGATGGCTTGGGCCACCAGCAAGGGGCTCAGGATCAATTTGGCGGTCAGCGACACGGCACAGATCGGCTCAACAGCTGACCGTCAGAACTTGCTGAAGTCGGGCTTGCGCTTCTGGAAGAAGGCCTGGAAGGCTTCCATCGCCTCGGGGCTGCGCAGCCGGCGGCCGAAGATTTCAGCTTCCACGCGGATGGTCTTCAGCAAAGCCTCGGTCTGCGGGCCACGCATCAACGTCTTGGCTTCGCGCACGGCACCTGGCGGAAGTGCGTTGAAACGTTCAGCGACGCGGCGGGCGTGGTTCACCACCTCGGCAGCCGGCAGCACGGCGCTGGCAATGCCGCAGTCCACCGCCTGCTCGGGCGTGAAGGGGTCACCGAGCAGCAGCTTTTCAGCGGCGCGGCGCTGGCCCATCAACTGCGGCACCACCAGGCTGCTGGCAAATTCCGGCACCAGCCCCAGCGCTACGAATGGCATCGCCAGGCGCGCTTCATCGGACACGTACACGAAGTCGCAGTGCAGCAGCATCGTGGTGCCGATACCGATGGCCGCACCGGTCACCGCCGCCACGACCGGCTTGTCGCAGTCCAGCAGCGCGTGCATGAACTTGAAGACTGGCGAGTCCATGCTGTCGCTGCCCTGTCCGGGTGAACCGGACCCGCGGGCCATGAAGTCTTCGATGTCGTTGCCCGAGGTGAAGACACCCGGCTGGCCGGTGATCAGCACCGCCCGCACCGTTGGGTCGGCCTTGGCAGCGACCAGCGCGTCGGTCATGGCCTGGTACATGGCCACGGTGAGCGCGTTCTTCTTCTCGGGCCGCGCGATTTCAATGGTGGCAACGCCGTTGAGAACGGCTGTCTTGATGCTCATGCAGATTCTCCTGATCAAACCCGTTCAATGATGCCGGCGGCGCCTTGCCCCATGCCCACGCACATCGTGACCATGCCGTACTTCAGCTGCTGGCGGTGCAACGCGTGCACCACGGTGGCGGCACGGATGGCACCGGTGGCGCCCAGCGGGTGGCCGAGTGCAATCGCGCCACCGAGCGGGTTGACCCGCTCGGGGTTCAGGCCCACCGTGCGGATGACGGCCAGCGCCTGCGCGGCAAAAGCCTCATTCAGCTCAACCCAGCCGATGTCGTCCAGCGACAGGCCGGCGTAGCGCAGCGCCGCGGGGATGGCTTCGATGGGGCCGATGCCCATCAGCTCCGGCGCCACACCGCGCGCGGCATAACTGACAAAGCGTGCGAGTGGCTTCAAGTCAAACTGCCGACAAGCCTTTTCACTGGCCAGGATCAGCGCACCGGCGCCGTCGCTGGTCTGGCTGCTGTTGCCGGCCGTGACGCTGCCCGTCGCTGCAAACACCGGCCGCAATTTCGCCAGGCCTTCCAGTGACGTGTCGGGCCGCGCGCCTTCGTCGAGTTCAACGGTGCGGGTCTTGGTGGCGACGCCGCCCGTGGTCAGGTCCGGGAAGCGGTCCACCACCGTGATCGGCGTCATCTCGGCCTTGAAGTCTCCCCGCCCAAATGCTGCCAATGCTTTCTGGTGCGAGGCCAACGCAAAGGCGTCCTGGTCGGCACGGCTGACCTTCCACTGCGTGGCCACCTTCTCGGCCGTCAGGCCCATGCCGTAGGCGATGCCGACGTTTTCGTCGTGCGCAAACACTTCCGGGTTGAAGGACGGCTTGTTGCCACCCATCGGCACCATGCTCATGCTCTCGGCACCACCGGCGATCATCACTTCGGCCTCACCGACGCGGATGCGGTCGGCGGCCATCTGCAATGCCGTCAGGCCGCTGGCGCAGAAGCGGTTGACAGTGACACCGCCCACCGAATGCGGCAACCCGGCCAACACCATCGCCACGCGGGCCATGTTCATGCCTTGCTCGCCTTCTGGAAAGCTGCAGCCGATGATGGCGTCTTCGATGGCCTTGGGGTCGAGCGACGGCACCTGCGCCAGCGCGCTCTTCACGGCAGCGACCAGCAGGTCGTCGGGCCGCGTGTTGCGAAAGTAGCCGCGGCCGCTCTTGCCGATGGGCGTGCGCGTGGCGGCCACGATGTAGGCGTCCTGGACTTGTTTCATCATCAATTCCTCACCGGCTTGCCGGTCTGCAGCATGCCCATGATGCGTTCTTGCGATTTGGGGTGTTCGAGCAGCGCGCAGAAGCGCTCGCGCTCCATCGCCATCAGGTACTCCTCGGTGACCATCGACCCGGCATCGACGTCCCCACCACACACCACTTCCGCAATCAACGTGCTGATGTGAAAGTCGTGCGCGCTGATGAAGCCGCCGTCGCGCATGTTGGCGAGCTGGCCCTTGATGGAGGCTATTGCCGAGCGGCCGGCCACCGGGAACACGCTGCGTGTCGGCGGCCGGTAGCCGCTGTCGAACATTGTCTTCGCCTGCGCGCTGGCGACGAAGAGCAACTCGTCCTTGTGCGGCACGATGATGTCGCTCCACAGCAGATAGCCGAGCTTGCGCGATTCGATGGCGCTGGTTCCCACCTTGGCCATCGCGGCATTGGTAAAACCGTCGGTCGCGAACTTCATGATGTCGGCGTTGGCGTTTGCGGCAT
>JANMKK010000290.1:0-16962 GCA_031372005.1 Rubrivivax sp. | reverse complement strand
CTACGTGCGCGGTGACCGCATCGAGCGGCCCAAGGGCGGCCAAGGCAGTGGCAGCGGCAAGGGCCAGGCCAGCGACAGCGGCGAAGGCGAGGACGACTTTGTCTTTGCGCTGAGCAAAGAAGAATTCATGCAGGTCTTCTTTGACGACCTGGCCTTGCCGCACCTGGTGCGCACGCAACTGGCCGAAGTGCCCGAATGGAAGAGCCACCGCGCCGGTTACAGCAATGACGGCACGCCCAACAACCTGAGCGTGGTGCGCAGCATGCGCGGCGCCTTGGGCCGGCGCATCGCGCTGGGCATGGGCCCACGCCGCGAGTTGCATGCGCTGGAAGCCGAACTGCTCGAATGCCAGCAGGCGCTGCAGCCGGGCGACAAGCTGGCCGAAGCCTACATCGCGGACCTGAGCGATCGCATTGCCACGCTGCGTGCGCGCGTGGAGCGCATCCCCTACCTGGACCCCATCGACCTGCGCTACCGCAACCGCGTGAAAACGCCGGTGCCCACCAGCAAGGCGGTGATGTTCTGCCTGATGGACGTGTCGGGCTCGATGGACGAAGGCCGCAAGGAGCTGAGCAAACGCTTCTTCATCCTGCTGTACATGTTCCTGACGAGGCACTACGAGAAGATCGACCTGGTCTTCATCCGCCACCACACGCAGGCGGCGGAAGTCGATGAACAGAACTTCTTCCACGCCCGCGAAACCGGCGGTACGGTCGTCAGCAGTGCGCTCGTGCTGATGGAAGAGATCATCCGCGCGCGGTACTCCCCGAGTGAGTGGAACATCTATGGTGCACAAGCCAGTGACGGCGATAACTGGCACCACGACAGCGGCCGTTGCCGCGAACTGCTCGGTGAAAAACTGATGCCGCTGGTGCGCTACTTTGCCTATGTGCAGGTGGCCGAAGAAGAACAAAACCTGTGGCAGGAATACGCCCAGCTGCAAGGCGTGCACAAACACTTTGCCATGCGCAAGGCCACTGAACCGAACCAGATCTACCCGGTGTTTCGCGACCTGTTCAAGAAGGAAGGGGCAAAAGCCGCATGAAGCACAAAGCGCTGGCGCTGGACGCACCGCTGCCTTTGCTGGACCGCCCCGGCGAACACTTGCCGGGCCCCAGCGACTGGAGCTTCGATCTAGTCGAGAGCTACCACCGCATCATCAAGGCCACGGCAGAACGCTTCGGCCTGGACACCTACCCGAACCAGCTAGAGATCATCACTGCCGAGCAGATGATGGACGCGTACTCCAGCGTCGGCATGCCGGTGAATTACCGCCACTGGAGCTACGGCAAGGAATTCATCTCCACCGAAAAGAACTACAAGCGCGGCCACATGGGCCTGGCCTATGAAATCGTCATCAACAGCAACCCCTGCATCAGCTACCTGATGGAAGAGAACACGATGGCCATGCAGGCCCTCGTGATTGCGCATGCGGCCTACGGCCACAACAGTTTCTTCAAGGGCAATTACTTGTTCCGCATGTGGACCGATGCGGCGTCGATCATCGACTACCTGGTCTATGCCAAGAACTACGTCTCGGCCTGCGAAGAGAAACATGGCCTCGATGCAGTGGAAAGCTTCATCGACAGCTGCCACGCGCTGTCCAACCACGGTGTCGATCGCTACCGCCGTCCCAGCCGCAAGAGCCTGGCGCAAGAACTGTCCGACCGCATCGACCGCGAAGCCTACGCGCAGCGCCAGGTGAATGACCTCTGGCGCACGCTGCCGCGCCGCGCTGAAAAGGAAGGCGCCGCCCCCGAGGCCAAGCGCTTCCCTGACGAGCCGCAAGAGAATCTGCTGTACTTCATCGAGAAGAACGCGCCGCTGCTGGAACCCTGGCAGCGCGAGATCGTGCGCATCGTGCGCAAGGTGGCGCAGTACTTCTATCCGCAGCGCCAGACGCAGGTGATGAACGAAGGCTGGGCCACCTTCTGGCACCACAAGTTGCTGAACACCATGTACGACGACGGTTATCTCACCGACGGCGTGATGATCGAATGGCTCACCTCGCACACCAACGTCATCTACCAGCCGCCGGTGGGCCACCGCGCCTACAGCGGGCTGAACCCGTACGCGCTGGGCTTTGCGATGTACACCGACATCAAGCGCATCTGCGACGCGCCCACCATTGAGGACCGCGCCTGGTTCCCCGACATTGCCGGCAAGCCCTGGTTGCCCGTGCTGGACCATGCCATGCGCAACTTCAAGGACGAGAGCTTCATCGGCCAGTACCTGTCACCGAAACTGATGCGCGACATGCGCCTCTTTGCCATCAGTGACGACGAAAAGCAGAGTGAACTGGAGGTGAGCGCGATCCACGACGACAACGGCTACCGCCGCGTGCGCGAATCGCTGTCGCGCCAATACGATCTGGGTTCGCGCGAACCCAATATCCAGGTTTGGAATGTCAACCTGCGTGGGGACCGGTCACTCACGCTGCGTCACTTTCAGCACAACGACAGGCCTCTGCACGACAGTGGGCAAGAAGTGCTGAAACACGTGGCGCGGCTGTGGGGCTTTGGCGTGCAGCTTGAGAGCGCCAATGCCAAGGGCGACATCACGAAGCGCTGGAGCCTGTCGGCACCAGCATCCTGATTCTTGCGCGGTCAACCCCCATCGGGGCGCGCGACTTGCACCGCTGCGGACGCGGCCCGGGCCTGACGCTCAAAGGCGTTGTCGAGGTAGGCGTCCCCGCCCTTCAGCCCATGCCACGCGCTGTTGGCCAGGTAGGCCGGCACGAAGAACACCCCCCAGCGTTCGTACTGCTGCACATGCACCTGTTCATGGCGGCGCAGCGCATCCAGCCGCGCCAGGCTGCGGCCCAGGATGACGTGGCCGAAGGTGATGGCATCCATCGGCCAGGGCAGTTTCACGAATGTCCCGCCGCTGAATTCAAGGGTGCCTTGCACACGCCGGACACGGGCTCCGCAGGCGAGCATGAGCACGCCGGGAATCAACCCGATCAGTGACCAGGGCGCAGCCCACAGCAGCCGCAATCCGCGCGAAAGTTGCATCACAAAAGTCGGGTCACGGCGCGCTGCCGTTGATGTCGATGATGAGCCCGTGCGTGCCCACCGGCACCGGGTGCGCGGTGCCCAGCAAGTCACCGGGCTCGGCCGCCGCTTGCCCGGCGCGCAGGATGCGGGCGGCCACCACCAGTTGCATCGACGGTGACAGCCGCAAGGTGGGTGTGGTGGCCGCGCTGTCGTCGAGCTTGAAGTCCAGCGGCAGCTCGCTGGCACGCCGCCTCTGCACTGCCACCGGCGTGCGTGGGCCGTCAAGCACCCGGGCGACGATGAGCACCGTGTCGTCGGGTTGCACGCGTGCTTGCAGCGCCGCGCTCAACACCACGCGGCCGCTGAGCTGCGCGCCGATGCCAGCGGTGGGTGCTGCGGCAGGACCGGGCTGAACCCAAGGTCCATCGCGCCCGACATAAACCGCAACTGCCGCCAGAAGCCCCAGAAGCCCCAGCAATCCGGCCCCGACGATGAGCTTGGCAGAAGGCCGCCAACGAACCTCAGCCAGACTCATGCCGATGCCCTTGCTGACAGCACCCCATCAAGGCCGACGGCACCAGTAGGTGGGAGTCGTCTTCGGCACCGCCAGGAGCGTGCCGGCCGGCGTGGCGCCCACCGCCGTGTTGGTAGCGACGTGGCAGCCTGCGCAGCGCAGGCTCGCCCAGGCCGGGTGGTTGGCGGGCGGGCTGGTCATTGCCAGGTGCGTGGCGTTGGCGCGCGCGATATCGCAGGTGAAATAGTTGAAGGTGATGCTGAAGGCGGCAGACGCCGCGAAGTTGCCCGCGGCATCTTGCACACGCGCCGTGTAGCTGGCCGAGCCGATGGGGTTGCTCAGGTTTGGCGAGCTGGTCGTGGCGTCGGGGATCGAGAACCCGGACGCCACGCGCACGCGGTAGCAGTTGGTGCCGCAGTCGTTGACCGGGCCGCCCAGCAGCGAAACCTGCACGCCGTTGCGCAGGATGATCAAGGACTCGCCAGTGCCCAGCGGCGCTGACAGTTGCACCCGCAAACCTGGGCTGGGTTCATTGGTCTGGCCGCTGGCCGGAATCACGAAGTCGACCGGCAGTTCCACCGAACCCGCAGGGCGCGGCGTGTTCGGCGCCACGTAGCTCTCCCCCGCAGTGATGCTCAGGGTTTGCGTCGGCGCCACCGTGTCCACGGTGACTTGGTAGGCGCTGCTGACGTTGCCATACGCCGTGCCGTTTTCGACGCGCGCGGTGAAGGTCCGCAGGCCCTGACTGGTCAAGCCACTGTCAACAAAGCTCCAATTCGTGCCCACCACCGTCGCCGTGCCAATGCTGGCCGCAGTGCCGGTGCGATAGACACGGACTGACGCGCCCGCAGGCACCACTGCCGACAGCGTGCCCTGAACCGTCGGCGAGGTGTCGGCGATGCTGCCGCCATTGCCCACCACGGTGCCGTCAGCGCGTGGAGAGGCCAGGCCGGCGCTGTAGGCGACTTCAATCGTGGTCACCGCCGGCAGCGCTGCAATCACCGTCACGCTGGCGCTGCTGGCCGGGCCCCGGTTGCCGGCCAGGTCCAGCACCCGCACCGTGTAGGCGTAGGGGGCGGCTGCCAAAGAGGTCACTTCCTGCAGCGACCAGTTGGTACCGCCACTCACCGTGGCCGTGCGGGTGACGGTGCCGGCGCCGCCGGTGCGCACCAGCTCCACCGTTTCGCCCGTGCCCAGAACGGCATTCAGCGTGCCGGCGATGCGCGGCGTGTTGTCGGCTGTGTTGTTGCCACCGACTGCGACGTTGAAGTCGTCGAAGATGCCGCTGATGCTGGCCACCTGCGTCGGCGCGGTGGCGTCGATGCTGGCGGAGGCGGTGGCGCTGGACTGGCCGAAGACGGCTGAGTTGCTGCCCTGTTCCACGCGAGCGCTGAAGGTGTAGTTGCCGTCGGGCAGCAAGGTGTTGACGAAGCTCCAGGCCTGGCCGCTGACATTGGCCGCGCCCACGGCCGTGCCATTGCGGAACACGCGCACCACTTCACCGCTGTTCAAGGCCCGCTGCAGCGTGCCGATCAGGGTCGGGGTGTTGATGTTGATCAGGCCCACCGACCCCGTCACGCTGTTGGGCGTGATGCCGTTCACCGTGCTCAGCGTGACCGCCGCGCCGGGCAAGGGCACGGCCGTCGGGTCGATCGTCACGGCGCGCGTGGCACTGAAAGCCGCCGTGTTGCCCGCCGCGTCGAAGACCTGGGCCTGGTAGGTGTAGGTGCCCGCAGGCAGCAGCGAAGTTTCGGTGTACGACCAGCTGGTGCCCGTGGTCGTGAACACGATGTCGGCGACCGCCGCCGTGCCGGAATGCGTGCGGCGCAGGCGCAGCTGTTCGTCGCTGGCCAGTACCGCGCTCAGTGTGCCGGCGACGGCCGGGGTCTGGTCGGCCGTGGTGGCGCCGGCGGCCAGCGCACCCACAAAGTCGTCGGAGATCTGCGTCACGCTGGCCAGCTGGGTGGGCGCGATGCTGTCGACGCTGAAGGCATAAGCGGCGCTGCCGCCGCCAATGACGGCACCGGCTTCAACGCGCACGCTGTAGCTCACAGCACCCTGCGGCGCGCTGTCGGTGAAGCTCCAGCTGGTGCCGCTGACCGTGGCTGTGCCGACGTTGCTGCCGCTGCGCAAGACACGCACGCTGTGGCCTGTGGGCAGGGTGGCGGTGAGCGTGCCGCTGAGTGCGGGCGTGGCGTCGCGCGTGACACTGCCGGCCACGATGGTGGCATTGGCATCGTCCAGCACCGCCGTGATCGTGGCACCAGGCACGCCGCCGATGAGCGTGAAGCTGCGCGTGGCGCTGGCGCTGCCGGTGTTGCCGGCCGCATCAACCAGGCGGGCCTGGTAGCTGTAGCTGCCGGTGCCGAGCGGTGTGGCTTCGGTGAAGGTCCAGCCCGTCCCGTTGACGGTGGCGTTGCCCACGGCTGCGCCGTTGCGCAGCACTTGCAGCACGTCACCGAGGTCAGGTGCGGCGCTCAGCGTGCCGGCCAGGGTCGGTGTGCTGTCGGTGGCGAAGCCGCCATCCACGATGACGCCGAAGGTGTCGTCACTCAGGCTGCTGATCTGGGCCGTGGCCGTTGGCGGCACCGTGTCCACGCGCAGGGTGAAGGTGTTGCTGGTGGCGCCGAAGCCGCTGCCTTGCACCACGCGCGCGGTGTACACCACCGTGCCTTGCGGCGCGCCGCTGTCGGCAAAGGTCCAGCCGGTGCCGCTGGCCACGGCGTTGCCCACCACGGTGCCGTTGCGCGACACCGCCAGCGTCTGCGCGCCGCTCAGGGCCGCGCCCAGCGTGCCTTGCAGACGCGGTGCCGTGTCGCGCACGTAGGCGCCTTGCGCCACGCTGGCGCCGTTGCGGTCGGTGACGGCGGTGATGGTGGCCACCGCGGGCAGCGTGGGCAGCTGGCTGCTGCCGGGCTGCAGGCAGGGTGGGGTCAGGTCTTGCAGCGCGCGCGCCGCCACGCTGTTGTGGCAACTGGAACACACGGTGCCGGGCGGCGTGAAAGTGTGGCCCACGGGCACGGTGCAACTGGCGGTGAGGGTGGCTGCCGCCACCGTGATGCGCGCCGGCAGGTTGCCGGGTTTGTTGCAGTTGGGCCAGCCGCCCGTGGCAACAAAGGCCTGGGTCACGATGCCGACATAGGCCGCGTCGTTGCGCGCCGGGTTGTGGCACTGGATGCATTCGGTCTCGGCGTGGATAAAGGAATTGCCGTTGGGCGCCACGTGCACCGAGCTGGGCGGTGTGCACACCGCCGCGCTGGCGGCGATGGGCGCTTCAGCCAGCTGGCGTGCGCGCAGCGTTTCCAGCGTCTGGTCCAGGTAGGTGTGGCAGCTGGCGCAATTGACGGATCGCGGCACGCCGGTTTGCGGCCGGCGCTGCAGAGTGGGCTCTGTCGGGTCGAAGCGTTCGGCGACTCGGCCGCGGACCTTCCACATCCCGCCGCTGTAGTCCACGCCCATCGCCGTCAAGCGGTCGAAGGGGCGCGCGCCATAGCCGACAAAGCCGCCGGGCATCATGTCGCGCAGCGGCGGCAGGCCCAGCACGCGGGCTGCGGTCAGGTCGCGCAGCACGGCCTTGGCGCTCAAGTCGAAGTGCACGCCCCAGGTGTAGACCTGGCCATTGGCCAGCAGCGCCGCAAAAAGGCCCTGTTCGGTGATGAGCTTGCGCACAGCCACCGGCCCCGTGCGGCCGGCCACGGTGCGGGTAGGCAGACCGGCCACAAGCGTGGGCGTCAGCGTGCCGCCGCGGTAGGCGCCGGTCACATCGCCGTCGGTGTAGGCATTGACGTCGGCCGGGTGGCTGCCCCATTGCAGGACAGCCTGGTCGCGGCGCAGCACCGCCACGTCGTTGTCGCGTGCGGTGATCTGCACGATGTCCGACAGGCCGGTGACTGGCACCGGCGTGGTCTGCAGGCCCGTCGCCTGCCCGCTGCCCAGCAGGCCGAAGCCGCCGTTGCTGCCCCAGGCATACACCGTGCCGTCAGCCATCAGCGCGTACGACGCCACGCTGGTGGCGGCCACGGCCACGGCGCCGCCTGCTGCGGCCGGCAGGTTTACCAGCAGCGGTGTCGCCGACCGCTGCAGCGTGCTGCTGTCCACGCCCTGGCCAAGCTGGCCAAAGCTGTTGTCGCCACTGGCGAATACGCGGCCGTCGGCCAGCCGGAACACGGTGTGGGCAAAGCCGCCTGCTGCATGCGTCAACGGGCCGGGCAACGTGATTTCAACCAGCGCGCGGTTGGTGGACGTCTGGTTGCCAGTGCCCAGTTCACCGTTGCTGTTGTCGCCCAGCGCATACACCCGGTACACGGGGTCTGCGGTGGTGTCGGTGTTGTCGATCTTGAAAAAGGCACCGCCATGGCCGAAGTTGCTGATCATCCCGGACACCGACTGCCCCGCCGGCAACGCCTTGGGCAGCGCCTGGCCGACCGTGAAGTTCAGCGAATTGCCAGCCAGCCAGCCGGCCACCGTGCTCACCGCCCTGCGCGTGCGCGGCACCGAGCTGTCGAACAAATAGCCTTCATAACGAGTGCCACCAAAGTTCAGCAATTGCGGCAATGTGTCCTTGATGGCCTGGTTGCCAAAACGTTCTGCCTGGTGGGCCAGCGCGGACGTGAGTTCGCCCGTGAGCGTCTGCGGGTCATAGGTGCGGCGCGCGGCCGGCGCGGCGGGCGCGTTGCCGTTGCGGCCGTCCAGCACACCGTCGCGCAGGTCTTCGGCCAGCTGCGACACGGCGTCCAGCGTGGGCGTGCTGCTGCCGGTGTTGAAGAGCGCGGCCTGCTTGGAAAACGCGCCGTTGACGACGCCGTACACACCGCGCGGGTTGGCCGCCAGTGAGCCGCTGGCCACCGAGGCCGACTTGATGAAGGGCAGCCGCGTGATGTCGGCCACTTCCAGCGCCTTGGGGACGTGTTCGTTCAGCAGTTGCGCCACGCGCAGGTTGGCCGCGTTGATCTGCGCTGGCGTCGGGTTGCCGCCGACGGATTCGGGCGCGGTGCCTTGTGTCAACAACTGGTAGGCGGCTTCGGTGAAGGCAGTGATGCCGATGTTCTTGTCCACCCGCGGCACGATGACGCGGATGACGCGGTCTGCCGGAAACGGCACGAAGGTGTTCTTGCCTTCTTCGAAGTATTCAGCGCCCGCCCCGCCGCGCAATTCCACCCGCAGTGACCCGCGGTAGGTGCCTTGGCGGATCGTGACCATGCCCTTGACGCTGTCGGTGGTGGCTGACCCCAAGAGGCTGCCGTCGTCCTTGAAGACGCTGAGCGTGACGTTGCGGAACTGGCCGAAGTCGCCGCCTGCGCCGACGCCGCCGTCGCCGGTGGCGCCGCCGTCGCCCGTGCCGCCGCTGCCGTCGCCGCCCGCGTTCCAGTCAAGATTGGCCGTGTCGGGGAAGCCGCTGCAGACGCCGACAAATTCACTGACCCGGTTGCTGCAGGACGCCGCTGCGGGCGGTCCCGGTGGCGGGGGTTCGCTGCCACCGCCACCGCCGCCGCAGCTGACCACCGTGGCGGAGAGGGTGACCAGCGCCATCAGCGCGCCCGCACGTGCAAGATCGACCCGAGCGTTCATGGATTCCCTCTGAGGTTCGGGACCGCGTCGGCCTTTGCCGGGATCCTGCTTCTAAATGTGTCTTGAGCTTAGCCCAGAGGCCCCTCGCCAACAACGCCGGGCTGTCCCTCATTTGATGGGTGCGCAACCCCCGGGGTTGCGAGCAGAACCGTCACGGTTGCGATCAGGACCCGAAGGCTTTCAAAGCCGCGCCACCGCAAAGTCCGGAATGCCGCGCGGTGAAATGAACACCGGCCGCTGGCGGCCGGATGTCAGCCGCGTCACCTCTTCCGACACGAAGAGGTTCAGGCCGGCGTAGGTGACGCGCCCGGCGCGCATGAAGTCGGCCTTGCCACCCAGACCGTCGAGCAGTGCCTTGGTGAAAGCACCGTTCCCCCACTCGTCCTTCTCTTCGGACTCTTCGTGGCCGGTGCTGGACGCGAAGACAACCACCCCGTTTTCCGACGCTGACAGATCGTTCATCAGCTTTTCGGTCTGCCGGCCGACCTTGGTCAGCGCGCCCAGGGCGTTACCGGCAAAGCAGGTATCGACAAACAGGATCGTCTTGCCGCGAATCTTTGACAGCCCCGAGACGATGGCGTCCTGCGCCACTGCGGTGGTGGCCAGGCGCTCATGCTGGCCGTCGTGCGGCAGGAAGTAGTAGGTGCCCGACGGGTCGTTGATGCCGTGGCCGGCGATGAAGACCATGGCCACGTCGGCGGCGGTGACGGTGCTGCGCAGCAGGTCCAGTTCACGCAGCACGGCGGCGCGCGTGGCGCCCTTGTCGGTGAGCGTGCGCACGATCACCCGGCGGTACAGGCGCCCTTCCTGGCGCTGCATGGCAGCACCAAAGTCGCGCGCGTCCTTGGCCGCCAGGCCGAGCTTGTATTCCGCGCGGGCATAGTCGGCCACGCCAATGGCCAGCACGTAGAGGTCGGCGCTGGGGGGGAGCTGCGGGCGGATGGCGGCCGCTGCGGCGGTGGCGGTGGCTGCGACCTGGTCGCGGTCGATGACGAAAACCAGCGGCTCCGACGCACCGTGGCGGTTGCTGGCCAGGATCTCGATCTGCGTGCGGCCTTCGCCCACCTGGATGCGCGCCAGGCCTTGGGTGCGGCCGTCCACCGACTTCGGCATCACCAGCTCGGCCGGCTGCGTCGGCCGGCCGTTGCTGCGCACCTGCACGTCGACTTCGCCCGCAGCGGTGGCCGAGAGCAAGGCAAAGGGCAGCGACACCTCGGCCGTGGTGGCCTTGATGCGCAAGGCGGACACCGCTTGCAGCGCCGGCGGGAATTGCGCCGCCGTCAGTGCCTGCTGGGCCTTGCGCGCCTGCGCAGCGGCCAACTGCTGAGCGGCTTCCCGTGCCGCGGCCTGCGCTGCTTCTTCGCGGGCGGCGGCTTCACGCGCAGCCGCCACGCGCGCTTGTTCCGCCTGTTCCAGTCGCGCAGCCAAGCGCTGCGCTTCCGCTGCGGCGACGCGCTGCGCGGCTTCACGCTGGGCGGTGGCGACGGCGGCAGCTTGCGATTCAGCCAGCAGGCGCGCGGCTTCTCGGTCGGCGGCCTGGCGGGCTTGCGCAGCGGCCTGTTCACGCGCGGCCTCTTCGCGGGCTTGGGCGACGCGTGCGGCTTGCTCGCGGGCTAGTGCCAGGCGCGCCTGTTCGGCCTGGATCGCCAGTGTGGCGGCCTGGGCAGCGGCTTGTTCGGCTGCTTGCGTGGCGGCCAGGCGGGCGGCGGTCTCGCGCTCTGCCGCAGCGCGGGCCAGGGCCACGTTGCGGGCGGCTTCGCGCTCGGCGGCTTCCTGCTCAACGCGGGCTGCTTGTTGGGCTGCCTGTTGAGCGGCTTGCTGGGCTGCTTGTTGCGCAGCCTGTTGTGCAGCCGCTGCGCGCGCTGTGGCGGCTAGGCGCTGTGCTTCAGCCAGACGCGACTCTTCAGCGCGCAAGGCGCTGTCGCGTGCAGCCTGTTCAGCGGCCGCGCGGGCCAATGATTCACGCGCGGCGGCCAGGCGTGCGGCTTCGGCGTACGCGGCTTGTTCAGCTGCAAGGCGTTGTGCGTTGCGTTCGGCTTCGACTTGCGCGGTGCGCTCTGCGGCCACGCGGCGGCCCTCTTCGGCACGGGCGGCCTCGGCCCGCTGGGCGGCTTCGCGTGATGCGGCGACGGCTGCTGCAGCGGCGCGCGTTTCGCTTTCACGCAGCGCGGCCTGGCGCGCTTGTTCACGGGCCGAGCGTTCTGCAGCAACTTCCACCTCAAGCTCTGCCGCACGCGCGGCCGCACGTGCGGCGTCGGCCCGTTCGCGGGCCTGGTTTTGCAGGGCCAGGCGGGCCTGCTCTTCAGTCGTCGCCAGTGCCGCCAGGGCGCTGGTCTCATCGGCCTGCGTGAAGATGGCGTCGATGAGGTCGGGGCGGTTGAATCGGTCGCGAAAACGATTCAACGAAAAGTAGCTCATGGCCTGCTGCTGCCCGCGCGGCAGCGCCCAGCCCACCAGGCGGTCGGCGCCGGCGCTGGCGTCGTAGTAGCCGGACGGCGTCCACACCACCCAGCGGCCGTCGGCTTGCGCCAGCAGCGTCAACAGCAGCCGTCCGTCGCCGGCGCGCCACCAGCGCACGGTGGCGTCGGCCATCGCGCCCACCAGGAAGCGGCCGTCGGCGCTGGTGTTGAGCGCGCGGATCTCGGTGTCCACCGGCACGCGCCAGGTGACGGCCCCTTGTTCGCTGACGCGGTACAGCGCGCGGTTGGTGCCGACGATGGCCGCTGCCGGCGCGCCAGCCGTGGCCCGCAGCACCGCCAAGGCGCGGCCGCGTTCATCGGCGGCCAGCGCCATGGCGCGGCCACCGATGACGGGCGGGCGGGACTCCTGGTTCCAGTCGGCTGGCGCGTTGAAAAGCCCGAAGCGGGTGTCGGGCTGGCGCAGCGAAGGCACCAATGGGCCCGGCAGCGCCTGCCCTGCGGTCTGCAGCCGGCGCTTGTCAAACGCAAAGCCGAAGCCGCTGCCTGAAGAAACACCCCAACGCAGCGTGCGCGCATCGTCGCTCAGCGCCAGGTCCAGCGGCGCGTTGCCCCGCACCGTGGCCACCAGCGCGCCCACGCGGCGCAGCACCTGCGGGCCTGCGCGGTCGGCGCTGTTGCTGTTGCTGTTGCTGTTGCTGTTGCCACTGCCGCTGCCGTTTCCAATCAGACCCCAACTGCCGTCGAAGCTGGCGTACGCGACTTCGCCCGATGGCAGCGCCTGCAGGTCGGTGATGCTGTCGTTGGCGGCGTCGATGCGCGCCACCACGCGGGCGCTGGCAACGTCGAACTGCAGCACCGGGAAGCGCAGGGCCTGGGTGTAGGCGGTGCCGCCGACATAGATTGAGCGGCCGTCGGCGGACCAGGCCAGCACACGCCAATCGCCGCCAAACACGGTTTCCGCCGGCAGGCGTCCGACGCTGCCCAAGGTGGCGCTGTCGAAGATCTCAGGCCCTTCACGCGGCGTGGCGTAGGCGACGGCCAGGCGGCTGCCGTCGGGGCTGAAGCTGACGCCCGCCGGGCGCCGGCCACTGATGGACGCGCTGCCAGCAACAGTGGCGGCGCCGTTGCCCACGCGGTAGCTGCGCAGCGTGCCGTCCAGACCCACCGCAGCGGTCTGGCCGCTGGCCGCCACGGCCAAGCCGAAAACGGGGCCGGGCAGGCGGTTGTCGAGCAATTCGCGGCCGTCCAGGGCGAAAGCGCGGACGCCGTGGCTGTTTGCAGGGTTACTGGCTGGGTTGCCGCTGTATCCGGCCAGCAGCACGGTGCCGTCGGCAGACCAGACGAGCTTGCGGATGTCGCCGGCCTTGGCGTCGATGGTGCGGCGCAGTGCCCCGCTGTCGAGGTCGAAGAGGTAGATCAGATGCGCTGTATCGGCACCGCCGGAAGTGCCGGCCACCGCCACCAGCGGCTGCGTGGGATGCACGGCCGCGCCATACAGCCGCCCGACTTCGTTGCCGGCCGCCAGTGGACGCAGCACGTGACGCAACTCGCCCGTGGCCAGGTCCCAGATGCGTGCCGTGCGGTCGTCGGACGCGGTGACCGCCACGCCCCGGCCCGGGTGCACGTCGATGCGCCGCACAGGGGCGCTGTGCGCGCCGAGTTCGATGACGAGGGTGGGCTGCTCGGAGGCCGTTTGTGCGCTGTTTTGTGGGCTGTTTTGTGCGCTGCTTTGTGCCGAGGTTTGCGCAACCACGGGCGCGGCACCAAGGCCCATGCAGCACACCATGCCGCCCAGCATCATCCAAGCCAGCAGCCAGCCCAGGGCTCGCCGTGTGGCGGGCCCGGGCTGGCCCAGGACGCTTGCTGTGCCGGCCGCCGTCACCATGCGCTGATCGTAACGAACTGTCGGGCGGCACAATCTGCGCCTTCCGCGCCCCCTGCGCGCTCCCCGCGCTGCCGCCTTTGGAGACTGCCCCAATGCCTGACGCCCATGCCGCGTTGCCAGCCCCCATGCTGGCCGCTGTTGACCTGGGCGGCGAGCGTGGCGGCCGACCACTTTTCCGCGCGCTGCGCTTTGCGCTGCAGCCCGGCCAGGTGGTCTGGCTGCGCGGCCGCAACGGCTGCGGCAAGACCAGCCTGCTGCGCCTGGTGGCGGGGCTGGCCACGCCGGTTGCCGGCAGCGTGCAGTGCAATGGTGTGCCGTTGCCCAGGGCCGGTGCCGCCTGGCGCGATCAGCTCCTGTTCATCGGCCATGCCAACGCGTTGAAGGAAGACCTGACTGTGTCCGAGTCGCTGCGCTTCCTGGCGCAGTTGCAGGGCCGCCTGTGCAGCCCGGCGCAGCTAACGGATGCCCTGGCGCAACTGGGCGTGGCCGCGTTGGCCGCGCGAGCGGTGCGCACGCTCAGCCAGGGCCAGCGCCGCCGGGTGGCGCTGGCCCGGCTGGCGCTGCCGCAGCCACCGTCGGTGTGGCTGCTGGACGAACCCTTCGACGCCTTGGACGACGAAGGTGTGCACCGGCTGAACACGCTGCTGTCGGCCCATGCGGCGGCCGGCGGTAGCACGCTGCTCACCAGCCACCAGGCGCTGACGCTGGATAACCCCGCACCCAGCCAGCTTGACCTGGACCACGCGGCGCTTGCGGCATGATGACGTGTTGTGCTGCCGCGCCGCCTTGTCGGGCCATGAACCTGCGCCATGATCTTCCCGGTGACTTTTCTGGTGACCTCCGAGGTGACCTCCCTTCTAATCTCCCTGCATGAGGGCGCTCTTCCTGGCCATCCTGCTGCGCGACTTGCGGCTGGCGCAGCGCCGCCCGGTGGACGCGCTGCTGCCGGTGGCATTTTTCATCGTCTCGGCCAGCCTCTTTCCGCTGGGCGTCGGCCCCGAACCGCAGACGCTGCGCACCATGGCGCCGGGCATTGCCTGGGTCGGCGCGCTGCTGGCCAGCATGCTGTCGGTGCAGCACATGTTTGCGGCCGACCATGCCGACGGCTCGCTGGACCAGATGCTGCTGGCGCCGCAGTCGGCGCTGGTCGTCGCGGCCGCCAAGTGCGCGGCGCACTGGCTGACGCACGGGTGGCCGCTGATCGTGGCCGCGCCGCTGGTGGGGCTGATGTTTGGCCTGTCGGGGTTGGCCCTGGGCGCGCTCATGATCAGCCTGCTGCTGGGCACCCCCATCCTGAGCTTGCTGGGCGGCCTGGGGGCGGCGCTGACGCTGGGCCTGCGCGGCGGCGGCATGCTGCTGATCCTGATCGTGCTGCCGCTGGCGGCGCCGGCGCTGATCTTCGGCGCTGCCGCGGTGGCGGCGGTGGAAGCGGGCCTGTCGCCATCGGGCCACTTTTCGTTGCTGGGGGCGCTGCTGATTGCGACTGCGCTCGGCACGCCGTGGGCGACTGCGGCGGCGCTGCGCATCTCCACTGAATGAACGACCGAATGAACCTGGCTGAGCGTTGATGTCCACCCGCCTGCGCTTCACCACCTTTGCCGCCCCGGCACGCTTCGACGCCCTGGCCGGGACGCTGTTGCCCTGGCTGTGGGCTGCCACCGTCGTGCTGGCCGCCAGCGCGCTTTACATCGGCTTCTTCGTCGCCCCCACCGACGCCACGCAGGGCGACGCCTACCGCATCATCTTCATCCACGTGCCGGCGGCCTGGATGTCGATGTTGCTGTACCTGGTGATGGCGTTTTGGGCAGCCATCGGCTGGGCCTTCAAGGCACGCATGGCGTCGATGCTGGCGCGCGCCATCGCGCCCACCGGGGCGATGTTCACCGTGCTGGCACTGTGGAGCGGGGCGCTCTGGGGCAAGCCGACCTGGGGCACCTGGTGGGTGTGGGACGCGCGCCTCACCTCAGAGCTGATCCTGCTGTTTCTGTACCTCGGCTACCTGGCCCTGGTGGGCGCCATCGACGACCTGCGCCGTGCCGACCAGGCCGGCGCGCTGCTGGCGTTGGTGGGGGTGGTCAACATCCCCATCATCTATTTTTCGGTGCGCTGGTGGAACACGCTGCACCAGGGCGCCACCATCAGCTTGACGGCCGCGCCCAAGATGGCCAGCACCATGCTCACGGCGATGCTGCTGATGACGCTGGCTTGTTGGGCCTATGCCTTTGCGGTGGTCTTCACCCGGGCCCGCGCCATCATCCTGGAGCGTGAACGCCACACCGCCTGGGTCGCCGGGCGTGTGGCTGACCCCGTGGGGGAGGCTGCCTGATGGCCTGGACGAGCGTCGCCGACTTCGTCCACATGGGTGGCTACGGCCTCTACGTGTGGGGCTCGTACGGCGTGGCCCTGCTGCTGATGACGTTTGAGCCCTTCCTTGCCGCGCGGCGCCGCCGCCTGGCCCTTGAAGCCGCGCGTGCCGCGGCGGAGCCGCAGTCATGAAACCCCGTCAAAAACGCCTGGCCATTGCCGGCGCTGTGCTGGTCTCGGTGGGCGCCATTGCGGCGCTGGTGTTCAACGCCTTCCAAACCAACCTCGTATTCTTCTATTCGCCGTCGCAGGTGGCGTCCAAGGAAGCGCCGTCCAACCGCACTTTTCGCCTGGGCGGCCTGGTGGAAGCGGGCAGTGTCAAGCGCGACGGCGTGGCGGTGAACTTCGTCGTCACCGACACCGCCAAGACGGTACCGGTGCGCTACGTCGGCATCCTGCCCGACCTCTTCAAGGAAGGCAAAGGCGTGGTGGCGCAAGGCCAGATTCAGGACGGCGTGTTCGTCGCCCGCGAAGTGCTGGCCAAGCACGATGAAAACTACATGCCGCCCGAAGCCGCCGAAGCGCTGAAGCGGGTGGCGGAAAGCAACGCCCGCACGGCGCGCAGCGTGGTGACCCCCACTTCCGCAACCACCACCGGGGGCGGCAAGTGATCTCGATTCCAGAACTGGGCCACTTCGCGCTTTGGCTGGCATTCGCAGCCGCCTTGGTGCTGGGCGTGCTGCCGCTGGCCGGCGCACAAACCGGGCGCGGGCCCTGGATGGCCACCGCGCGGCCTTTGGCTTATGCCTTGGGCGCTCTGGTGGCCATGGCCTTCATCTGCCTGGCGGCCAGCTTCGTGCGCAACGACTTCTCAGTTCTGTACACGGCGCAGCATTCCAACAGCGCGCTGCCGCTGGCCTACCGCATTGCCGGGGTCTGGGGCGGGCACGAAGGCTCGTTGTTGCTATGGGCGCTCATGCTCTGCGTGTGGATGACCGCCGTGGCGCGTTTCAGCCGCGCGCTGCCATTGCCGGTGCTGGCGCGCATCTTGTCAGTGATGGGCCTGGTGGCGGTGGGTTTCCTGGCCTTCACGCTGATCACGTCCAACCCCTTCGAGCGCTTGTTCCCGGTGCCTGCTGATGGCCGCGACCTGAACCCGCTGCTGCAGGACCCGGGCATGGTCATCCACCCGCCGATGCTCTACATGGGCTACGTCGGCTTCTCGGTGGCCTTCGCCTTTGCCGTGGCCGCGCTGATCGGTGGCAACCTGGACGC